>JBPCVE010000347.1:0-16406 GCA_051010795.1 Rubripirellula sp. | reverse complement strand
GAGCATCGCATCCCTGGTCAGAGTCACTTGCTGGGGGGCGTTTGTGTTTGAGGTGAATTCCATCCAGCCTTGAGTTGTTTTGCGAGGCTTTGAATCAACTCGCTATGCTTCGCGTCTTCAGCAATGTTATTGTTTTCCTTAGGATCGGAGTCGAGTTCATAAAGTTCGCGAGCGACGATCTCGTTCCCGTCTTTGGCTTTCCATTCGACGTATCGATGGTGGCGTGTCCGGATGCAACGCCCCATGTAGGTCACGCCATCGGGAGCTATCCAGATTCCATCACGCAAGAACTGGCTGAATACGGCTGTCTTCCATGGCAGCTTTCGGTTCTCGAGAAGTGGAGCAAAGCTGACACCCTCCAGTTCTTTTCGCAAAGGGAGGTTGGCGAGTTCGCAGAGTGATGGATAAATATCAACGAACTCTACTAGTCGGTCACATTTATTGCCGTTTTCTACGGCGTTTGGCGTGCGGATTATCAAAGGAACTCGTGTGTCGATTTCATAGTTGGTCATTTTGCACCAGCTATTGTGTTCGCCTAATTTCCAACCATGGTCACCCCACAGAACCACGATGGTGTTGCGGTCAAGATCTTGTTCAGTGAGTGCATCGAGTAAGCGACCTACCTGCGCATCAATGTAGCTGACGGAGGCCAGGTACCCATGCTTGAGTAAACGCGACTGTTCATCGCTGAATGATCCTTCGTGAGGACGTGGGTTGTCTTTAAAGTCTGTGTAGCCACGGATTTCTCGGGCTGTGTTGACTGACATGACTGGTGCATTCTTCGGCCGAAAGCGATTTTCAGCCAGCGGAATCGAATTGCGGTCATATCTGTCCCAATAGCGTTTCGGGACATTGAAAGGTAGATGTGGGCGGTAATAACCCACCGCCATGAAAAATGGCTTTTCGCCAGTCGCTAGCTTCTTGATCTTGTCAATTGCGAGGGTGGTCTGGGCTCCATCAAAGTAGGCGTCGTCAGGTAAGTCAACATTTTCTGTTGCGACATGTTTCAGGTACCACTTGCCAAAGCGGTCAATGCGACGCAGATCATTCTTTGCAATCAATTCCGCCTTGCGTTTTTCAAGCCATGCCACATTGTCCTTGTCCCGATAAACCGCATCTGGATCAAATGGATAGTCCGCAATGTTGAGTTTGGGTTCACTCCAGGAAAGTGGATCTTGAATGTTGTTGTGGAAAATCTTGCCAATGCCCACGGCATGGTAGCCATGCTTCATGAATTGTTGCGGTAAGGTGACTGCATCGGGGGTGGTTTTTCGAAAGTCGGTCTGCAGATCCCAGACTTTGATCGTGTCGGGTCGCAATCCGGTCATCAAGCTTGCGCGTGAGGGATTGCAGACCGCCTGTTGGCAGTAAGCGTGTGTGAAGGTCACTGCCGATTCTGCCAAGCGATCAATGTTGGGACTCTTGGCAATGTTCGAACCGTAGCAACCAAGTTCTGGACGCAGGTCATCCACGGCAATGAACAAAACGTTGGGTTTCCGCGTTTGTTCTGCTTCTGTCGCGTTCAAAATTGGCGATTGGTCTGTGCTCATCGAAAAGTACAGAGCGAGCACGAGTAAAAGCGGTAGACGCAGACCACGCGGACGCAGATGCCGTAGGCAAAAGGCCATGTCTCCGGAAAAAAACTGGTTCATTGGATTCTGCAATGGGTGTTGAAACGGTCAAAGGCACGCAGCGTCAGCACACTATACCACGCGCACGGCGAGTCACGCCGCTCAGTGTGATCTCTCAAAAACCGTTGCGACGCGGGCTGCAATCTTAAATGCGACCGGTTGGAAAGTGTTGGAGGTTTGATCCCCGTCTCGTAGTTCTGTTGTCCCGTCATTGAGATCGTTTGGTCAGGCCTCGCCATTGATAAAGTCGTGTTTGCTGCCTCTAGTCAGAATGTCGTGTCTTGAGCATGAATCAATCGTATCGTTGTCATCATGTATCCAGTATGCCCCCTCACCTACATCTGGATGTAGGCACTGCTTGGTTACATGTTGAGGGTTTTGAGTCTGGGGGATTGCCGATGTGCCCTATCAATCTATGTATGATACAGGCCTACGCGAGCATTAGCGTGCCAGCATTTTGTATGTGCTGTGGATCATATGTGCTGTGAATCAATGCATAGTTGATCGGGTTTTTCTCAACTCAATGAACGGATTTTCGTCCGCCCAAGAGTATGGAATGACGGAACAAGAGACCGAATCTGAAATGGTAAAGTGTCGTGAATGTGGGACTCTTATCCGAGAGGCAGATTCAACGGTTGGGTGTCCAGTGTGTCTGCTTGAAAAAGGGGGGCATGAGAATCCCGAGAATGCATTTGGTGGACGCCAGTTTGCTGAACGCTATCGCATTGAGTCGTTCATGAGCCGAGGTGGGATGGGGCAGGTTTTTAAAGCGATTGATTCTCAGCTTGGGCGTGAAGTTGCGATCAAGTTGCTAGTGGGCAAGCGTTATCAGGATCACGAAAAGGTCAAGCGGTTTCGGCAAGAAGCATTGACTTTGTCAAAAGTCAATCATCCCAACGTTTGCACGATTCACGATGTGGGGGTGTCCGCTGAGGGGCCTTATATCGTCATGGAATTGGTGCATGGCCAGACGATTGGCAAGCTGGTCAAAGGCGGGGCACTGCCGATCAATCAGTCGTTGGAGCTTATGCTTCAAGCTTGCAGGGGCGGGCATGCCATTCATGCCAAAGGTATTGTGCATCGTGACATCAAACCATCCAACGTCATGGTCACCGCAGGCAACCTGCTCAAAATTGTGGACTTTGGGTTGGCAACACGTTCTAACAGAAGTCGCTCTGATGGAACGAATTGCGATGCTCCTGAGAATACACTCACGGACGAAGTGCGAACTGTCGCAGGGCACATCGTAGGAACACCCAATTACATGTCACCTGAGCAGGCTTCTGGGCGTTTTGTTGATGTTCGAACTGATGTGTTTTCTTTGGGCGCAGTGTTCTATGTCATGTTGACCGGTCAGCCACCGTTCCAGGCAGAAACGCCGATGCTGACCATGCATGCGATTATCGATCGTGACTACAAACCCGTCCGCGATCTGAATCCTGCTGTGCCCGAGGCCGTTGCAGATCTTGTTGATAAAATGCTTGCCGACATTGATGATCGGTTCGAGAGTTTTAAGCCCGTCATGGAAACGCTCGAAAAGCAGATCGCAACCTCATCGCTTGAAAACACCGTTGTTGAAGCGTGTAGCGAGGGCGGGGTGAATGGGGATGTTACAAGCGATCCAAAAACACGATCCAATGTAGTGCGGGTTCGGGCCATCATTGCCCTGATTGGCATGTTGTTGTTTTTGGGAGTGTGGTTCTGGCGTTGGCTGTTGCCTGATTGGCCTCGAGGTGCAACTTCTAACGGTTCTGGCTGGATGATCAAGGTAGAAGAGCCTCAGTTCTGGATTGAAGTGGTGGCCGTCGTGATTGACCCTGTGGAATTTAGTGATCAGAAATCACACAACAGGAATGCTTCTGACGTTGAACGCGAGTTCTATGAGCTATTGAAGCAAACCGCTCATGAAGTGCTGGCGGAAAATGCAGTCCCGATTCGAGTATTCGACTACCAGGGCTGGATGAAGTTTGAGAGCGTCCATCGTTACGAAGATGGTACGCTCGACTTTACAAATGCTGTGATCAACCTGTTGCAAGAGAATGAAGCAAATCTGTTCATTACGATCGGGGGGTATTTTGACCAAGTGAGCAACGCGTATCACTTCGACGTTGGCGTTCTCAATTCCGAGGGAGTCGTTTTTCAGTCAAGCCACATGGAATTTGAAGATCAAATGGTACAAGTTGCAGACCGTGCCGCTGTGAGAGAGAGTTTCGTGGCTTGGTTTGATGAAAATTTTGAACGTTCGACGTCAACGGAATGATCTCTTTTCACCAGTGATCCCGTGTGCGGTTGGTTGTCAGTAATCGTGCTGAGAAAATGCTGTTGCGGATTGTACTTCAGCGGAATCTTTACTTCTTGTTCTTGTTTGTCTTCTTCTTAGGCTGTTTTCGGTCTTCAGCCTGCGACCACATCTCCTTGTCTACACTGGTGAGCCTGGTTTTGGCAAGTTTCGATAAAGTGGACGCGAACTGATCTTTGATCATCCGTTCTTCTTCTGTTAGCTCGGAATCAGCAAGTTTCTTGCCATCGAATGGGCCTTGGTATCGTGTTAGCGTTGCGTTGGTCCCATCTGTTTTTGCGACCAGTGAGTATTGTTTGTCACGCACCATCACGTTGCCACGGTACCAGATGTAAATCCAGTCTTTGACACGCGTGTTGGTCTCTTTTTCCATCACCGATGCCATGCTCATTCCATCGCCGGGGTAATCTGTGGGTAGCTTGCCCCCGGTGATTTCACACAAGGTGGGCATGATATCAACAAACTCGATCAGGTCATCAGCAACACGACCAGGTTTGCTGATCCCACCGGGCCAGTTTGCAATCAAGGGAACACGAGTCCCCATGTCGGTCATGGTGCCTTTGCCACCAACCACCTTGGTTCCATTCCATGGGGTGACGATCGGTTTGTCAGTCCCATTGTCGCCCGTGAAAATAACTAGTGTGTTATCGCGTACACCGGATGCTTCGAGTTGCTTGACAATTTGTCCGACCATTTTGTCAGCGTAAGCCGCCATGTCACGAAAGTGTCGTTGCGGGTCGTTAAGGTCGCCTTTGTAGGTGGTTGAACCAAGTCGTTTTGGATCCCAGTCGCTTGAGTCGGGAGTCGGGTCGAATGGGCAGTGCGTCAAGATCATCGGGTAGTAAACCAGAAACGGTTTTGTTTTGTTTTGGTCGATGAACTTGCAGACAAAATCAGTGCAGAGTTTGGGTGCATACTCACCGTGCATGTACTCTTTCTCCTCACCATTTATTTCCAGCATTGGATTAACGAATCGTCGATCATAAGTTTTCCCATCCTGTTTGGATCGGCCACTGCGTGTATGTTGCCACAGGCATGAACGGTCAAAGCCGAAATGTTGGGGTGCATCTTTTTTCTTGCCCAATTGCCATTTTCCAGCGATGCAGGTGGTATAGCCAGCCTGTTTTACTTGGTGGGCGAATGTGGTTTGCCCCCGATCCAGAAGTCCGAACTTTACATAATTCCGTACGTTGTATTGGCCCGTCATGATCTTGGCTCGCGATGGCGTGCAAAGAGGATTGGCAAAGCAGTTCGTGAATCGGATTCCACCGGCAGCCAGTTTGTCCAGATTGGGTGTTTTGCACGATTCGCTGCCGTTCACTGACAAAGCCTCGTAGCCCATGTCGTCTGCCATGATCAGGACAACATTGGGTTGCGTTGCATTGACGGTTGCTGTGGTAGCCAGCAACAACAGGGCAAGGATTTGTCGCATGATGAGTCTCAGGATGGTTTGTTGTTCAAGTTGCTGGAAAGTGCGGTGTTCCTGCAAGCAGGGCAACCGAGATGGTGTTCCCCGTCGCCGTTGGCCTTGTCTTGGAAGTCAGTTGTCGAGTTGTACGCGGGTGTAGGGGCTCGACAGGTAGGTGGCGTAAGATTCATTTTTGTGTCGGATAGTTTTTCGATGGTTGCTGAAAAAATCGACACGTGAAACACCCGGTTTTATTGGGATCTTTGCTGTCCATGCGCCAAGTGTTGGATCGTACTGCATCTCGGACACATTCTCGTTGGGAATCAGTTCACTGAGGTAAGCGGGGCTGCCATCAGGAGCGCGGTCAAACATCCACCAGATGCGGCCGCTCTCAGCTGGCGATTTCCCAGGGAACTTGATCATGACCCTGAGGGCCCCATCTTCAATACTGTGTTTGACCTCAGGTGGAGACAACAACGTGCCACTCATCTGTTCAGGGAAGAAATGTTTCAAGAGAAAGGCTGCCTTGTTCTGTTGGTCATGCTCACGCTGGGGATGTCCCCGTTTTCCGTGACCCGTGTTGGCTCCAAGGTAAACAGGGATGTCCGGGTGATTAGCCCCGCCCCAGGCAAGGTCGTAGGCCACGCTGTCATGGGTTCCTGGATGAAACAACATCTCGACATTGCGCTGTCGCAATTGATCCAGATTGCGCGAGATGAACACGTCATCAGCAATGTCAGATGTGAATTTTTGCAGGTCAGGCCATGTATGCCCCGCTGCCAACGCAGCCCGATTGAACTCGGGCCCGAAATTGCCACCAGAAAAGATGCCACGTCGGCCCGGTTGCGATTCAAGCTCATCCCAAGCCTTGCGATCACAGAGCCTAAGCGGTGAATCCCAGATGGGTGATACGGTTGCGTGAACGGCGGTCATGCGGTCGTCGTGCAGGATCGCCATCGATGGTGAGGCACCATTCTTGGACGATCCACTGACAGCCACTTTCCCTTTTTCAAAATGATCCGTTTCAGCATAGGCGGTCGTGATTGCCCGCATCAATGTTGCTGGCCATGCCCAGTACTGAATTTTGTAGTGGGGGTCAAGCGTTTCTGCAAAACGTTTGCTGGCTGCTGCTGCCATAGCACGCTGGCCATAACTTCCCGGTTCCTGCACGACCGTGAAAACAAGGCCAACTCCAGAGTTAAGTAATTCACGTTCAAATCGACTTGGCTTGGTGTCCAGGTTTAAACGCGATGGTGTGCTGCCACCCGTGAGGTGAAAACCTTTCGCCTTCTGATTCTCTGGAACGACCATTCGCACGGGTACGCGGTATTCTTGACCCTTCCACAGATCACCCACATTGATCGTGACGAGCTTTTGTCGCGTTGCGACCGGTCCGGGAACGGAGTGCCAGCCCTGAAGTACTTCCGTTTCAAGCGTGCCTGTATCCTGAATTTCATTCATGTCGAATATGGTTGTTGAGGCCTCGCAAACTTGAGTCGCCAACAACATCAATAGGGCTGTCCAGGATAGTTTTGATTTGATCCAGTTCGCTCGTAGTACGGATTCTGAATGATGCATGGAAACTGATCTCGTTGACGAATTGATTCATGGTGAGCGGAGCGCGAACCTGCCTGTCAACAGTCTACATGAACCGTGACAACCGTGGAGATGTCGCCCGTTTTCAAAAAAGAAATTTTGTTCTCTCTTGGTCAACAGACGGATTTGTTCGCGTCAAGCTTGGAGGCGGAGAGGTTGGCGGTGCCAATAAGTAAGGCTTCGCCACAGCCATTCCAGCGGACCGAATCGAAAGTAGTTTAACCAGATGCATGAGAACGCGATCTGGACTAACGATACTGCCAGCACCGTGATCACTTGTTCGACTCGTGAGAAGTTTCCAAATTGAGCGAATCCGTGGCCGTAAAAAAGAAAGGTGCAAAGCAATGTTTGCAAGAGATAGTTTGAAAGTGCCATCTGCCCGACACGGGCAAGTGGCCATGCCGTTTTTGCAAGCATCGGTGATTTCAAAACCAGCATGATGCCACCCACGTATCCGAGACTGATGAGAGGACTCGACCAGTAATTGAATTGGTCTCCGAGGAAAAAAGAGTAGCTCATTTTCCAGTCGGCTTCAAAGTTTTGGTGGATCCCATACATCGTCGCAGGGATTCCAATACAAACTGCGATCGCAATCAATACCGCATAAACGGCACCCGAGCGTTCGCCCGTGAGAATGCGTTGTTTGTATAGAGCCATTCCAATCAACATCAGGCCAGAACATCGCCACACGGTGGAAAACACAAACAGAAAGGTTTCCATGAAGAATGCTTGTTCAGAGCGAGTTGGTAATTGTTGTAAGTAGGGTTGCAGATAGGTTGCAATTTCTTGCTTGATAGTGTCAGCCTGCGGTTGCCAGGTTTCCTGTCGCAGTTGCAGGATGTCTTCCGGCGGCCAAAGGGGCATTGAAAGACCTGTCATGATTGAAATCAGGGAGGCGATAGCGAAGCACGAAACACCAATCGCCCACAACACTCGGGGGGAGCAGTTGCGAAACCAGAAAACGGCAGAACCGCACAAAGCATAGGAGACAAGAATGTCTCCTGCCCAAAGTAAATGTGCATGCAATAATCCGAGTATCAACAGCCAGCCCATTCGGCGGAAATGAAAGCGTGTCACAGGCAAAGCGAGCGTTGATCGCCTATTTGACATCAGTACGATTCCAGCTCCGAATAGCATCGAAAAGATGGACATGAATTTCATGTCCGCAAACAGGTGGCTGAGGTACCACACCCAATGATTGCTGTTGCTCAGGTCTCCATAGGCTGTTGGGTTGAGGTAGGCACTGCCGATCATCGAGAAAAATTGTACGTTCATGATCAGGATGCCCAACGTTGCAAAGCCACGCACAACATCGAGGGAAACGATTCGCTCGGGCTTTCCAGTAGGAGGTGCCGCTGGAGCAGGGGGCGAGCTGTTTGTGGGTGAGCCTGCCGATTGACCCGTGCGTGCGTGCGGTTTTTTGGCCATCAGGATTTAGCTTCTCGTAAGTCGGATTCCTGCAACGGCGACGTTGGGTAGATATCCAAGACAGATGTCCATTCTCAATCAGTGGTGATGGGTTGTGCTGTGGTCGGTCCATATCCAATATCGAGCGGCCGCTGTGATGGGGCAACCGGGGTCAGGTCACCTGCGTCGTCTGTGAGGTTGCGTCCGACGCTGTAGATCAACCAGCCGTCGGATGTTCTGCTGGAAATCATATCCTTGGATGTGTAAGGATCCTCTCGGATCTCTGCTGGCAGCGTTTGGACTCGCACGTCAGGTTGCTGTTGCACCGCTAATAAAATTCTCAAAGCTCGTAGTCTCGCGGTTGCATCGTCTTTCGCATCGAAAATGCTACTCATGTCGGGAGTTATGATCTTGCTGATGGGTTTGAGGAAAGTAGCCGATGACAACTCCGCCATTAGTACATCCATGCGCTGGTCTCGTATCGTCTTTGTCTGGTTGACCATCGAGATGCATTCGTTCATGTATTCAATGTAGGCAGACTCGTCATCGTTAAAATAGGCTTGGCCGATGTTCGTCCCAACAAAGAACGCTGGGATCGGAATTTGGTTTTCGTCTGAGTTTTTGGCAGCTTGCTGGATATCCTGGAATGACTGTATTCCACTGGCACGCTCTACCTTAATTGCGTTGGTGAGGTTAGTGTTCATGTTGAACTGTTGCAGCTGTTTGTCGATTGCCTCAAACATTGGCTCAGAGACTTCGCACGTTGATAGCGTCTGTTGAACCACGTTGCCAAGTTTTTCCAAGCCAACGCATTCAATGAGAAAACCCATCAGAAACCTTTCTTGCTCAGCAAGGTGCAGGATTCGGTAGCCTGTCAGGCAGGCCTCGACCGCAGCATCCCCTGCTCCGTTGGATGCGAGTATGCTCGCCTTGTCTGCCAGCATCTCGATCGCTCGTCTTGATGTTTCTGCGTGTGCAGTGCTCGCGCCAAATCCTTGGCTGCGGTCAATGTCAGCTTGGTAGCTTTGGCATTGGGATGCCTTTTTCAACAAGTCGAGTAGTTCGCTGTTTTCAGTAAAAAAAGTTTCCTGCTTTTGCAGGAGGAGAGACGATGCGGGTTGTTGAGCGCTGGAGTTCGCTGATGGGTTTTCGGCTTTGAAGCTTCTGACCAATTCAGAGTATGCATCGATTCCAGTCGCTGACTCGGACAGCAGCACGAAGGCATTGTCCTGCTCCGGTACAGGATCTGATCCGTATTCCACGTAGTAGATTGGGTCTCCAGCATCGGAGATTGCGCTTCGTAAATTTTTCAGTTTTCGACCGCTCGAGTTCGCAAGCCAAGATGAACCTGCGAGTCCACAGATGAACAGTAATGCCAATAATGCTGCAATTGCCAGTAAGAACTTTTTCACATGATTACCTGATGTTTCAGATGGGGCACGGCTGAAGAATATTTTTCTGAAGGATGGCACTTGGGAATTTCAGTGCTTTGCCGCTTCTTTTTTTTACTTACAACGGGGGCAGACGATCCATGATTGATTCCTTCCTCATTGCTGACGAGACGGACGTGGTGGACAGAACGGGTGAACGGGTAGGCGTGTTTGGCCAAAGCGTGGTTGTGATGGGGCGCTAGATTGTGTGCTTTAGTGATTGAATTGGTGATCCGTGTTGAATTCGCGAGAATTCCTCGATGTCCATGTGGGCTGAGTTGCGAAGGCCCAAAGAGAGGACGAGAGCCAAAGGAGGGCAGGGTGCGATCCTTTTGCTGGGTCTGAGATCTGCGTGGTTTGTTGGGGTACGAGAAAAGGTGCCCATGTCTCCGATTCGCTCACTTCAGGGAATATTTGACGGTGCGATGTGAGTATAATTCACCGGCTTTGTTGCTGGCTCTCGTGCCTGCAGTGCGTCAACGAATCCTATGTCCTCAACGTTGGAGCTTTTGAATGAGAGTTCTTTTATTACTGGTTTCGACTTTTTGTTTTTCGGTAGTTACCGTTGCCGAGGATTCCGGGAAAGATGCCAAATTACGAATCATCGTTTTTGGTGCCCATCCCGATGATGCTGAATACAAGGCTGGTGGAGCAGCGGCGTTGTGGGCAGGAAGCGGGCACCACGTCAAGCTGGTTTCGGTGACCAATGGAGATATTGGGCATTGGGCGATGGCTGGTGGGGCATTGGCTCGGCGTAGGTCGGCCGAGTCAGCGGAAGTGGCGAAGACCTTGGGCGTGACCTCGGAAGTTTTGGATATACACGATGGGGAGCTGATGCCGACGCTTGAGAACCGACGCAAAATTACCCGGCTGATTCGTGAATGGAATGCCGATGTCGTGATCTCGCATCGCCCCTGGGATTATCATCCAGATCATCGTTATGTCGGTGTGCTGGTTCAAGACGCCGCTTACATGGTAGCTGTTCCGTTTTTTATGCCGTTGGTGACACCGCTGAAAAAGAACCCTGTCTTCCTGTACTCCAGTGATCGCTTTCAGAAACCGTATCCTTTTGAAGCAGATGTCGTGGTTGATGTCGATCCAGTATTTGATCGCAAAGTCGATGCGTTAACCGCATTGGTTTCGCAGACTTTCGAAGGCGGCGCTCTGGGAAGCCAGGAGCGAATGGATGCAGCGCCTCCTGCCTCTCAGCCTGAACTGCGCGCTCGGTGGTTGCGGGAAAAGTGGATCAAACGCCAGTCAGGTGAGGCAAAGCGTTTTCGTAATGGCTTGGTTCGCTGGTACGGAGAAGAACATGCGAATCAGGTGAAGTATGCGGAAGCCTTTGAAATCTGTGAGTATGGACGACAGCCCTCAGATGCTGATATCCGGAAACTTTTTCCATTCCTGCCCCTAAAGTGAGACAGCGTTTGGCATAGCTGCGGGTCACTTGCTCTGAATCTCGTCCACGATGCGGTCGGGGTGAATACAGGCTGATTCAACGAGTTTTCGAAATTCAATTCGTGGTGGCTTGATCCCGTTGCACTGTGTGAGAACCATTCCAATCAAGTCGCGATTCGGGTCAACCCAGACGAAGGTGCCATCCGAACCACTGTGAGAGAACGTGCTGCCTGGTTCACTTACCTTCCATCCCAGGCCGTAGTTGATGGCAGCGTCACAGTGGTTTCCCTGGGGAGTGGTCATTTCGGTCACTGAATCACTGCTCATGATCTGTTTGTTGCCGTATCGTCCCTTGTTGAGAAGCATCTGGCAAAAAAGTGCGTAGTCGCGCGCACTGGAAACCATGCCGCCCGAACCACGTGGGAATGGCCAGTCCGGTGCGTCACCCGGTTTCCAGCCCTTGCTCCATGTTCCATCCCGCTGGCGTCTGAGAACGGTGGACATTCGGTTGTGGTCTGCATCCGACTCGTGATTGCAACTGTCAAGCATGCCCAGTGGTTGGTAAATGCGATCGTGAAGATGTTGCTTGTAGGAGCCTGTGACTTCTTCGATGACGGCAGCCAGTGTGTTGTAGCAGGCATTGTTGTAGGAATAGGTTTTTCCCGCAGGCTCCAATGGCGCCGTTGCTGCAAATCGATTGACTTCCAGACGCAGGTCCGGGGCTTGGGGATGAGTTGCTGACTTCTGTAGTAGGGGAGTAAAAAATAGCGGCTTGATGCGAATGCCACTGGTGTGCGTCAGAAGGTGACGAAGTGTGATCTCGTTCCACCTCGTATTCCGGAAAGCTTTTAAGTACTTGCCTACCGGTGTGTCCAAATCTAGTTTTCCATCTTCTACCAGTAACATGATTCCGGCTGCTGTGATCGCTTTACTGTTCGAAGCCATGCGAAACAGTGAGTCTGTCTGCATCGGCCGGGTGTGTTGTAAATTTCGATGGCCAAATGCCTGATGTAAAATGATTTTTCCCTGCCTCACTACCAGGATTACAGCACCGGGTATCTGGTCCTTTGTAACCGCTTCTTCAATCAGTGATGCAGCACGCGTCAATGTCTCAGGATCAACACCGACCTCGGTCGCCCGCCCGACTGTTAAATCGGATGCTGCCAAGGGAGTGGCGGCAATTGCCAAGAAAGACGCCCCCCAAATCAGTGCCAAGAAACGGATTCGTAGCACGACGTTGAGAAGCAGGCTGTTGGGCAAGTGGAAATTGGAACATTGCACGCATGAAAATCGATGAGTCATAAGTAACTTCGTTGCTGGGTTGTGCACTGGGTTTATCCTTCCAGTGGTGCCGACGTTATGCTCTGTCATCTCGATCGAAATGGATGCTATCGAAGGATGCCTAAGCGGAAGATGTTCAGCCCCCAATGTGCTGATTTACAATTCAGCCCGGTCGGACCAGTCAGCAGGATAGCTGAAACCGACTTCAGGATGGCAAAGCGATGCTAGCAATCAATATTGGCTGGATGGAGCAAATTTCGTTGGCAAGTTGTGGGCGCGCTAGGGCCGTGTTTGTTTGAGATGTGGCTGCGTGGGGTGCACAACGGTATTCAGCTCGTGTTCGAGAGCGTGGTGCCGCTTTGTTTTCTGGTTGAAGCGGCTTTTTTTGCTGGGTCGGGTCCGGCATGAGTCAGTCTTGTAGGTTGAGTTGATTGCCATTTGATTTGAATATTTTGGGCCGAGTATTGCTTTCAATCCATCGGCTACGCGGAAGTAGGTCGTCAGGTCGTCTCTTGGAAACTTGATCTGTACCCGTTGCGCACGGAATGTTACCGTCCCACGGCAGATTTGCGTTGCTATCGACAGGAACAGATCAGGGGCGTATTGGGACGCGGGTTGGGCAAGCGCCAGCTCAAGGAAGAGCGTGGTGTGAGGCTGCCATGGGGTTGGGTAGTTCGGATACGAGAATTCAAGAAATCTATAGCATGAAAACGAATGACATGGATAGCACAAGCCAAGACCGATCCACTGATTTGGATCTTTCGGTTGTCGTTCCTTTGTATAACGAGGAAGAGTCAGTTGGGCATTTGGTAGCAGCCATTTGTGACGCTCATGAGCAAGCGGAGGTGGCGGCCGCCGGTAGCGATCAAACAGTTGCTTGGGAACTCATTCTTGTCGATGACGGCAGTACTGACTCGACGGTTCAAGCAGCAAACGAGGCTTGTGCGGGCATTTCATTGCCGACTCGCGTGGTCACGATGAATCGTAACTTTGGGCAAACCGCTGCCATGCAAGCTGGCATTGATGCAGCTCACGGTGAGCTGATCGCAACGCTTGACGGTGATTTGCAGAATGATCCCGCAGACATACCGCGAATGGTCGATCACCTGCGAGCAAATGATCTCGATTTGCTGGTTGGCAAGCGGGCGAAACGGAAAGACGGTTTGATTCTACGTTTGATTCCCTCTTGGATTGCCAATCGGTTGATTGCCAAAGTAACGGGAGTCAAGATCCGGGATTATGGCTGCAGTCTGAAAATTTATCGAGCGAGTATCATTCGCCAGATTTCGCTGCTCGGAGAAATGCATCGGTTCATTCCCGCATGGATTGCGTCGGTTACTCATCCGAATCGGATTGGCGAGATCGATGTGAATCATTCCCCACGTCAGTTTGGTCAGTCCAAATACGGCATCTCTCGGACCATTCGCGTTATTTTGGATCTGGTTTCGGTCTTGTTCTTTTTGAAATACCGTGCAAGGCCGGGGCATTTCTTCGGAACACTGGGACTCGCCGTGGGAGCCGTGGGTGTTGTGATGATGGGAATTGTGATGTTTTCCAAGTTGGTTGTCGGTGAAGACATTGGGACACGTCCCATGTTTCTTCTCGGTGGTCTTGCCATGCTCTCTTCTCTTCAGTTGATCTGTTTTGGTGTGATGGCCGAAATGCTGACCCGCATCTATTTTGATTCGTCGAACAAGGCCACTTATTCAGTTCGCAAGACGCATGGGAACGCCGCTTCCTGTGACGCTGGCCTGTTCCATGCTGATTCAAGTGCCGAAATTACTCACGTACCATTTCGACGAGCAGCTTGATAAATGGACCGTAAGTTCAATCGACGCTTTGTTGTCTTGGTAGGATTGACAGTCTATTTCTGTGCGCATGCCTTGTTGAGAGGTTTCATCTCACCATCGCTGAACTTTGATGAATCCGAACAATCGTTTTTGTCGCAAAATCTGGCGTGGGGATACAACAGCCAGCCACCTTTGTATACGTGGATGCAAACACTCTTCTTCGAAGTGCTGGGTTGCAATGCGTTTGCGATGGCTGTCATGAAGAATGGTTTTCTGTTGCTGACCTATGGGTTGCTGTTCAGAGCGATTGAGGAAGTCACGGAAAGCGTCCCCCTGGCAATTGTTGGATCTCTGGGGATGTTCACCATTCCACAGATCGCGTGGGAAAGTCATCGTGATCTTTCGCATACGGTTGCCGCGACTTGCATGACCTGCGCCTTGTTTTATTGCATCGTCCGAATGGCCGGGCAGAAATTTAGCAAGCCATGGATGGGTTATGTGTGCCTTGGATTGATTGTCGCGGCAGGAATCATGTTCAAATACAACTTTGGGATTGTGGTTGTCGGCTTTGTGATCGCTGGCCTGACCATTACCGAATATCGATACCTGCTGTTGAGCAGCAGGATGCTCTTGTCAGTGGTTATAGCGGCGGCGATTCTTACACCTCATTTGCTTTGGGTGCTGGACCATTCAACGATCGCCTCACGTAAAACCGTACAGACGTTGACTGGAGACAGATCTGACTTTTGGCTCGACAATATGTGGTTGGGATCTCAGGCCTTTGTGATTTCAGCGGTTGCCTGTTGTGGGTTAACGCTGTTCGTCTTCACGGCCTTGTATGTGCGAAAGAACAACACAACCTTTGAGCCGAGCATGAAAACGCGGTCGGCCATGTTACTGATCGAGAGGTTTTTGATTGTCGTGGTGGCAATCCTGTTCATGCTGGTGCTGTCTGGTCATGCGATTGAATTCAAAAACCGTTGGTTTCAGCCCTTTGTCTGTTTGCTGCCCGCGTATCTTGTGCTGCGATTCGGTGGGCACGTTTTAGCGCGACCTCGGATGCAAAACTTGGCACAAATCATGACGGTCGCAATCATGTTTGTTCTGCTTGGTGCCATGACAGCACGCCCGCTGGCAGGTCAATGGAGAGGAAAGTATTGCTGGTTGAATATGCCTTACGATCAATTGGCGATCGAGATCGAGAATCAATTGGAAACAAAGCCGCAAATTGTGGTCACCCCCGATATGCGGCTTGGTGGAAACTTGAGAGTGTTTCTGCCGGATAGCACGATCATGTCGCATGATACGGAGTCGTCTCTTCCAGAGGATCCAGCAGGTGCTACGGGATTGGTCCTGTTGGTTACCGAAAATCTGTCCCGTGATCAGCGGCATTCTTTTCTGGAGCAGGTTGCGACGGATGCAGTAGAAGCTGACCTCAATTCACCCTGGGTGCGGATTGAACTGCCGATGCGTTACAGTTCGGATGGTGCGACAGCGACGTATTACTTCCGAACGTTGCGTTCCACAGACACCACGCGTATCGCAGAGCGGACGCAGGGTGCGTATTGAAAATCTGGCACCCCGTTTCAGGTGATCGATTGCTCACGCGATGCGGCATCGCTAAGACGCGTCTGGGATGACTTTACGGATGACTTCACGGCCGACGGGTGTCTTGTTGTGACCTGTGTGATGCGTGCCCGTTGATGGGGCCCGTGCGGTCGCTTTGCTTCTCGTCACGTGGGTTCCCGGATCGTGAATCGGGTTTGAGCCTGCGAGCATGAGTGCTGTCCGGCGCAGAATGAAGATTCAGTTGCTGATCGGACTCATGAAATCACCATGTTCGATGAACGGGGTGTAGTTAGCGTAGGACTGAGCCCGACTTGCCGGGTGGATTCCGTCTATTTTGTGGTCAGCCCGTCTGCTGCGAGATTCCCAAGTGCGATGAACAACCTCGGGTGAAGTGCGGTTTTCGTGACGCAAAAATTGGGCACCACGGGAGCAGACCCACGGTGAGATTGGTATCGTATTGGGGGATTTGCCTCTGCTTGTCAAGAGTCTGCTTGAGTCAACTGCTCAGTCACCAACTTTCTGCCCCGAAGAATTTTCAATGTCCGTTGAGTACACGAAGAATCTTGTCGGTAAGCCGATTGTAAAATTCGATTGTCC
>JBPCVE010000346.1:0-27913 GCA_051010795.1 Rubripirellula sp. | reverse complement strand
GTTGGCAAACTCTGCACCGATGCCAGAAGAGGCCCCCGTGACAATTGCCCACTCACCGTATCGCGCACCAAGACTATCCACACTGATCCCCTTCCAGAATTTTGACGAGGGAATAACCAGAGAAATGATCTCGCGAAAATTCACATGAATGCAAACCCCACCTTCCCACTGCCCTCACAAGTTTACCAAGCTGGCATACCTGATTGCATCTCGCGACGGCTGTTACGCTGACATGATTGACGTGAGATTCTGCAATCCACCTCCACCCCGCGAACCCCATCTGCGGAGCAAACCTTCGATCATAGACGTGGCCAGTAAAAGCCGAAGCAAAATTGCCCCAAGCATGCCAGAGGCTCCCCCTGCTTTCTTGTGGTTTTCAACTGCCGCGAATGGCCGCCGATCATCCATGACATACTCTACACCTACCTTCACTCTCACCTGCTGAGGAGTGATTTCACTTGCATCACATGAAGAGCATTACAAACCAGCATCTCTTAACGAAAAAACCGAGAGCGGAATCGAGCCAGAGCGGCGTGAAAGAAATACCTGTCAGCGCGAAAGATTCCCCGGAATCGACGAGCGAGCTCGATCCGAGCATCGGCTTCACTTTCCAACTCAAATTGACGCGACTGGGCGTCGCCAAGGTTTAATCCACAACCACTGCAATGCCCTGTTCCCTCAGGCAGCGGTTGCTTACACCGGAGACACGTCGTGCTTTTAATGTTCATCACTTCCTCTACCACGCTAGCGGTGAGCTATAAATTTAAACCATTCGAATCCGCAACTCAGTGGGCCATTCTTCCCAACTAGTCACACTGAAAAGACCACCACGACGCGGACGCTTTCAAGTCCTGCGTCTGGCCCGCGACCCTATCACACCAGACGTAAATGTAGCGCGATCAATACTGAAAAACAAAGCCAATCCCAGACTTAACCAAAGAAAAAAACACACAATTAGTGGCATCGGTACCTCAAGTCATGCCTGATCAACCCGTCGGCTAAATCTTTTGCAGATTCCTTTCCCGACTCCTGTGCACTCACCCATGCGACGTCAACAGAGCCTACCCTTGCGAGGGCCTCTCAAAGCACACGCTGTCACCAAGATTAACAGGAATGCGCACAAAAAAAAACCAATGCTGAACGCCGCACCAGCACAACTTGTTTTCGATGCATCATGATCCGTTTTGTAGTCTCTTCGCCTCACAGTAACGCAGTATCGCCAAGCACAAGCTGAAGCACTTTGCGCCCCTTCAAATGAAATGCCCGCCCGTTGATTTGAAGATTCCGAAACAGGTCACCTCGCTAAACGACACATCCTGACGAACTGACAGTAGCAAGTGTAGAGGCTGGACTTTTCAAGAAGATCCTCACCACTAAAAAAACCACATCAAGAAACCAAGACGGTGTCAGACCTGTGGATCAACCACGCGCCCTCATATGTTACAAATCAGTACAACAGAACGCTGCAGGTTACACCTTAACCCACACAGCGCTGTCGAGAAAGAACATAAAGCAGCAGAAAATAACACACAGCCTTTCGGTTAGGTACAGCAATCCCTCGGGTCAACTGAAATCACTGGCATAGACGGACTCGAACTTGGCGAGGAATGAAAAAATGAGACTTCTTCTAGCCCTGCTGCCGTTGATCATCGGTGGTCCGATCTTGGCAGAGCATCACAACGGAAAAAATCACCCCAGCATCATCCTTATCATCAGTGATGATCAGCGACCAGACACGATTTCAGCGCTCGGCAATCCCGCTATCAAGACACCGCATTTGGATCAACTGGTGCGACAAGGTAGTGTGTTTCTGAATGCCACATGCGCTAATCCGATCTGCACGCCGAGTCGTGGCGAAATATTGACAGGGTGCACGGGCATCCGCAATCAGGTTTTCGATTTTGGGCGAACGCTCGACCCCGCCTTGAAAACACTGCCTGAACCTTTCAATGATGTGGGATACAGCACTTGGTACTGCGGCAAATGGCATAACGATGGACGTCCAGATAAACATGGCTATCGGGCGACGCAGGGACTTTATACCAGTGGAGGCGGCAAATGGTGGACACCCCAAAGCGACTACCGAGGACATCCTATCACCGGTTACAAAGGCTGGATTTTCAGGAACGAAAATGATCAACCCATGCCGGAACACGGCGTTGGACTGACGCCAGACATCAGCACAAGAATCGCTGATGCGGCCATTGCTGCAATCGAGTCATCGAAATCACCCTATCTGCTGCATGTCAATTTCACAGCTCCCCATGACCCACTACTGATACCACCGGGCTACGAGGATCTTTATGATCCGGCAGACATCCCACTGCCACCGAATTTCCAAGCCGAGCATCCGTTTGATCACGGAAACCGTGGAGGACGGGACGAAGCCTTGTTGCCAACACCACGCACCAGGAAGATTGTCCAAGCCGACCTTGCGGCCTACTACGCCGTCATCTCGCACATGGACGAACAGATTGGTCGAATCATCACCGCGATCGACGCCAGCAACCAAGCCGATTCGACCATCATTGCCTTTGCCAGCGACCACGGACTGGCTATGGGTAGTCACGGACTCCGCGGTAAACAGAACATGTACGAACACACCATCCGCGTACCCATGATTTTTGCCGGTCCCGGTATTCCAAAAGGAAAAAGATGGAAGGGGCACGCGTACCTTCGAGACCTGTTCCCAACCCTGCTGGACCTTGCCGGATTGCCGCCCATTCCATGCGATGGAAAAAGCCAAGTGCCCGTCATGCATGGCCACACAACCAGCATGTACGACTTCACCGTTGGCTACTTCCGCGATAGCCAACGAATGATTCGCACCAATCAATGGAAATTGATCGAATACCCACTCATCAACAAAACGCAATTATTCGATCTACAACACGACTCGTTTGAACAACACGATCTTTCACACCTACCTCAACATACGGGCCTGAAAAAGCGGCTGTCCAGCGAGCTCAGCGGGTGGATGGAGAACCAAACTGCGCGGAAACGCACAAAACCATAAACCTCAAACCTGTGGCGTTTGGCGAACGAACGATTTTTTCACCCAGAACTGAATTTTTCCTCATCCACCGCGTTCACCCTGCTTGCCGCGTTCCCGCAAGCAGCCGCCAAAAACCTCAAGAATTCCTGCGTTCAAGGCCATTCCAACTCGCGTCCTGCCCTGCTGCCGCGTGCCTCAATCCGCATTTCCGTTAAGAAGCGGCAAATGCAGCCCCTCTATCTCAAGAAAACCATTGTCCCCATCAGTCATTTCGGGAAGAATATTGATCTCATACCATGCGCACGCCTCTTAAGAGATCAATCATGTTTCGGATCGCCTTCATCATTGGCCTGATTTTAACCGCCTTCAGCCTAAGCGTTACGGCAAGCACGCTGCCGCAAGATCCAGCAAACGAGAAGCAGCCAAAAGACAAATACATGGAGTTGGCCAAGCGACTCATCAATCGCTACGACAAGGATGATGATCAGAAGCTAAGCAAGCAAGAGTGGCAGAAACTGCTACTCAACCCCACTGAAGCGGACGCCAATCAGGATCAGGAAATCACGGCAACTGAGTACGCGACTTGGGCACGGGTGTTGGATCGCGACAGGAAAACAAAAGCTGCCACGCTCAAACAAACCCAACAAAAAGCAGAGCAGGAAAAGCGCGAACAGCAACTGATTGAACAAATAGAGCGTCAACTTGAACAGCGTGAACGTCGTGAAATCGAAGGACGTGAAGCAGAACCGCGCGAACGCCGTGAGATGCAAGAGCGCGAGCGTCGTGAAATCGAAGGGCGTGAAGCAGAACCGCGCGAACGCCGCGAGATGCAAGATCGCGAGCGGCGTGAAATTGAAGGGCGTGAAGTAGAACAACGTGAACGTCGTGAGATGCAAGAGCGCGAGCGGCGTGAAGTAGAACAACGCGAACGTCGTGAGATGCAAGAGCGTGAACGTCGTGAAATCGAAGGGCATGAAGCAGAACCGCGCGAACACCGCGAGATGCAAGATCGCGAGCGGCGTGAAATCGAAGGGCGTGAAGCAGAACAACGCGAACGTCGTGAGATGCAAGAGCGTGAACGACATCAAATCGAACAAAACCGCCAGCGTGAAATGGAACACCACGCACAACGGGGGGATAATGAACATTGGGAAAATGAATTCCGCAAACTTGAAGAAGCAAGAGCTCTGTTGCACCGTGAACGTGAAGAAACTACTCGGAAACTCGGTGACGAACACCCAAGACGACACGCAATCCAAAGAGAACTGGACGAGATCGAAGGTGTGATGAAGCGGATGTTTCACGAACGCGGCAACCACGATCACGGAGACCATGACCGTGGAGATCACGACAACGGAGATCACGACGACGGAGATCATGACCGTGGAGATCATGACGACGAAGATCACAGGAACCGCGAACGTGATCATCGCGAACATGGTGATCGCGAACATGGTGATCGCGAACATCACCGTCAAAATGAAATGCCTGTCGAACAGCGTCTTGAACTTCTCCGCGTTGCATACGTTCACCTCAACGAAGCCGGCATGCACGACTTGGCCGAGGAGACCAAGCGACGGGGCGAAGAACTAGAACAACAGCTCCGACGAGACAACGGTCACGGCAACGACCAGATGCAACGCCTGATCGAAGAATCACATCGGGCCATTCATGCGGTCAACCAAAGGCTCGATCAGGTACAGCGCGAACTGCAGGAAATGCGAGAGCAGTTCAACCGACTTCGCAATCAGCGTTAGGTCCAGCACTCCCGAGAGCCAGCGTTCACAGTGACAACACGCACCGACGTTCATCAACGCGGTGACCGGGCACTTGAACCTTGCAACGGCGCACGTTGACGCCCTTACGGACGCTGTACAAACCCGTCGGCAACGCCGCAACGGTCACCTCTGCCCCACTGGCGGTGGAAGCATAGGGTCCCGCAGAAGATGTTGAGGTCAGTTTTGACGACTCAAATATCCATTCGCTGAAAAACGAATGAACCAAGCCAGGTCACCCGGCTCCTCCTTGTATTGCTGTGCCAAACGCAGGACAGCATCTTTTGAGCTAGGTTCTGCGAGCAACTCGATCGCTCGTGCCGCATGCAGTACGACAGTCCGATCATCATGCTCGAACCAGCGCGTCAACGCTTCCAACGCTGCGGCATCCCCGGAATGTCGCGCAACCGCATGGGCTGCCTCGATCGCTACCGCTTTGGACGAATCATCAAATAGGTGACGAAGCTGTTCGATCAAGTGTTCTGGCACTACCTCCGTTGCACTACAAGCAACGGCTCCCCAATAACGAATGGCGGGATCCCGATCACCAAGATTTTTTTCGATCGTATCGTAATCATCGGCCCCAACCACCTCCGCAGCTGCCAGAACTGCTTCGGGGTCAAATTGTTCAGTCGTCTTCCACTGCATGGGAGGCATTGATTTTGCATGCCGCCACAATTCAATTTCTGGCACCAACCCCAGATCACGCGTCTCAATCAGATGTCGATGCAGTCGCTTGCGCATTCCCGTCACAGTGGCTTCATGTTTGAGCGAATAAGCAAGATTGTTCAAATTCAGCGGGTCTGCCACGCAGTCATACAATTCTTCCGGGGGCCGAGTTTCCGACAGATATTGACTCTGCGCGGGTGAGGCCTTTCCCGAGGCAGCCAACTTATAAAACTCACCTCTGACATCCGCCTGATCGATCCAAGCTCCTTGCTGGTTGTAGCCAAGATGCGGCATGTAGTTTCGGATATAAAGAAAATCATGTGAACGAATACTCCTGGCCATGTCCATAATCTCGTCAACACGATCACGATGTCCGAACACATACTGTCTCGGAGCAGTATCGAGCGTCCCGAGAAAAGCACGTCCCGTCATGTGAGAAGGCAACACATCGAATCCAGCCAGACTGAGGACGGTTGGACCGAAGTCCTCAAAGCTCACCAGACGCGAAACATCTCCTTTGGCAACAATCGAACGAGCCATTGCCTGATATTTTTTGGGAAGCCGAATCAACAGTGGAACTCGCATCCCGCTATCCAGAAGAGCACGCTTGTGGCGTGGCATCCCACTACCATGGTCTGAGTAGAAGAAGATGATCGTCTCATCATACAACCCATCCGCTTTCAACTCGGCCAAAATCTCACCTACCCGCTGGTCCATCCGGGTCACGCAATCGTAATACCTTGCGACCGTTTTTCGAACCAGCGGTGTGTCTGGGTAATAAGGTGGCAAAGGAACCAGATTCGGATCGTGTATTTTGCTGGCCGACAAATGCGACTGAACCTCGTCCTGAAACTGCTGGTATGACCAAACCATCGAACGTGATTGATGGCTTTCCATCAGATTGATCACCGTAAAAAACGGTTGCCCTTTCCTGCGTCCGCGCCAGTCCGCCTGCTCGCTGCACTGATTCCAAGCAGCCTCTTTGATCCTGTTTTCGGCGCCAGAGTTGTAATCGGTTTTTACATTGTTAGTCGTGTAGTAGCCGACCTCACGCAACAAAGTCGGAAAACCACTCAACGCAGCAGGGATAGGGATCAGCGACCGCATCGCGTGTGCTCCCTGTGCAGGAGCCATGCAACCATTGATCAAGCACGCTCGCGAAGGCGAACAAACGGGCGACGTCGCGAAGGCATGGGTATAACGCGCACTCTCCAAAGCCAACTGATCAATGTTGGGCGTTGTAGCGAACGAATCACCGTAACAGCCCAAAGTTGGACTCATGTCCTCAGCCGTGATCCAAAGGATGTTAGGGCGTTGTTGCTCGGATGCTGTAACGCCCTCCTGTGCGTGACCCCGACCGCCAGCCAAGACGAACCACAATCCCAGGCACACAACTGACTTCACAAGCGATGACGGTTTCAAATTTCAGATCCTCTTGGAAGGGATAAAACGGACGCAAATCAAAAAGGGCCAATTCATGCGAAGTTCCACTCACAAAGGCTGGGCCAAAGCTTGATTCGCGAATCGAAGGCGTCCGCCAACACTACCTGACCAAGCCTAGCAGATCATGTTCATCACTACCTGAAATCGGCAAACACCAAATCAGGCAAGGTGCCCACGCAGCATCCGAAATGTCCGCGTGCAACCATCAGGCCCAACTTTCGATGCATGCCCCGACCCAGCGTCATCATTGAAGGCCACCCAAGCCCCGGCTCCAAACCAATGCTCTTCCAAGGCATCCGGATCACCCACGTAAACAAAAAAACCACCCTCGGTGACCTCTTGCAGGTAAGTCACCTGACCGTGCTCAGGATGTGTTGCGGCCAGATGCAAGCCTTTTGCTTCATTAGCATCCAATTTTTGCTCCACAGCACTGATTGTTTTTTCTGCAATCGCCGCCGGTGTCAGCGTGGTGCTCGCCATTTCGGACGTTTTCAATGGCATGTCCCCACAACGCACCAAACTTACTTTGATTGTTTCTTCCATGTCCGATTCTCACAGGTATCTTCTAATTTTTGTTTCTGACGTTTAAAACCTTGTTAACCTTCGAAGTCTAGAACCCACTCGCCAAGGTTGCAATTCCATGCCACGTTCTGCCCTGCATTCGCCCACCACCGACCCCACCCCGATCTTTGAGTTGTTCCGGGGCAGTTATGGCTCAGAACTTCTGACCGCTGCGATCGCACATTTTGATATTTTTGGCAGATTGGAACGCCAGCCGCTGTCATTTGAAGCTTTGGCTGAAGCATTGAATCTGGAACTTCGCCCAGCCACGGTGCTAATCACTGCATTGCGAGCCATGGACCTGCTTAGCGAAACCAACGGCACACTCAGCCCCAGCGACTTGGCACGGGAACACCTAGTCCCTGGCGGATATTTCGATGTAGGACACTACGTTGGTCTTGCTGCACAGTCACCGGGAGTGACAGGCATGGTCCAGCTCTTAAAATCAAATCAGCCGCTCGGCAGTGATGGCTCAGGAAGTGGCACTGCCTTCATTTATCGCGATGGCATGGAATCGGCCATGGAAGCCGAACAGTCCGCCCGGCACCTCACCTTGGCTTTGGCTGGCCGCGCCAAGAACGTAGCGCCGTCCCTTGCCCAAGCTGTCCCCATGCCGGACCGCAGTCGCCTCTTGGATCTTGGGGGCGGAACTGGCATCTACAGTTATGCCTTACTGGAAAAGAACCCCACGCTCAACGCGATCGTGTTTGACCGACCAGAGGTTTTAAAAGTCGCCGATGAAATGGCAAAGGACTACGATATCGGGGAACGTGTCGAGTTGGTTGCTGGTGACATGTTTGCTGACGTGCTCCCATCAGATGTCGATGTAATTCTGCTGTCGAACATTCTGCATGACTGGGACGTCCCTGAGTGCCAGCAGCTGATTGATCGTTGCGTTACCGCACTCGCACCAGGTGGCCGAATTCTGATTCACGATGTTTTTCTTAATGACAAACTTGATGGCCCTCTGCCCATCGCTCTCTACTCCGCTGCCTTGTTTTCCTTGACCGAAGGCCGTGCTTACAGTGCAAAAGAATATCAATCGTGGCTGCATGCTGCAGGTCTCAGCACAGAATCAGTCGTACCAACAGGTGTGCATTGCGGGGTCCTGACCGGCACAAAAAGCTAGGCGGGCCAACGCGACGCAAACTGCATCATTCACCTTACATGAATCCAGAACCTGAAACTGCCAGCAGGAATTTATCAATATCTCCCTCTGGCTACCTTTCGCTCAATACCGTTCCGGCTTCATTCCCATCATCAACTGGCACCCAACCCTTGACTCCCGAAACTATTTTCCTGCTTTGCAACAATACCGCCGCAATCGGTTGGATCGTTCTGATCCTGACTCCTCGGTTTCCAAGTTTCGCAAGGCTGCTGATCCCCGTGGTGATGTGCGGATTACTGGCGGTCGTTTATCTCTATCTGGTGGTCTCTGATTTCAGCGGCGCCGAAGGCAGTTTCACATCGCTCGCAGGGGTTGCCCAATTCTTTTCAGATCCCAACGTTGTTTTGGCAGGGTGGATCCACTACCTCGTCTTTGACCTTTTTGTCGGATGCTGGGAGGTGCGTGATTCGCGTCGCCATGGTATCCACCATCTGCTGGTGATCCCGGCCCTGATCCTCACTTTTCTACTCGGCCCAATCGGCTTATTGACCTATCTAGTGATACGCCTGGTTCACACACGCAGCTTGGATCTGGCGAGTGAGCCCACTTCCAAAAAAGAGAGTCGCCATATTCCGGATGCTCAATAATTCAGCAAGCCCGAATCGTGCGTTACTTGCCGGCGACTGTCTGACCAAACGAGTGGTTCACGATGGAAACCTGGCCACACCACAGGCCCATTCCTCTGGTATAAATCGGCTGGCTAACAGCCGGTTTGCTGCAGAAAAACGCAATTGAGAAGTTCACAGTGAAGTCAGCGCATCGCGGAAAATTCGATTCGAATCTTCCTCAACCAGGTTATTCAAGCGTCTCCCCGAGCACTCTCGCAGTTCGATTGAAACCGAAGCCGCTGTTCCCCATAAAAACAATACTATCCAACTTGTCCCGAACCTTTTGGCCTCTTACTTCGAGGAGCGTGAGCCTGTGAATTTTGTTTCAGCCATTCACCTATCGGCCCTCTTTCTGATTTGCATAACCATTCCCAACATCAGTGACGCCCAAAACTCAGCGGATTCAAACCCGACTTACACAGGTGTCAAAATCGTGGATTACTTCGGCTACGACGATTGCATTGAACTTAGCAATGCCAACACCCGCGTCATCCTCTGCCCCGCAGCAGGGGGTCGGGTCCTGGAATACTCAATGGACGGAAAGAACGTGCTTTATCTGCCACCCGGTTCCGAGGGCTGGAGACAGACCGCTGATAACAAACGCGGAAAAATGCATGCGGGACGCTTTGATATTGGTCCAGAGAAAATGGTCAAACGAGGTCGCGTTCTATGGCAGGGTCACTGGCAAGGAGCACTCACCGGTGACCGCTCTACACGACTGACCAGTGAGTTTGACCCGGAATCTGGCGTGCGTCTGACCCGTGATTTTCAACTGGATAAAAAATCTTCGCGGCTCATCTGCACGCAGACAATCGCCAACGAGTCGAAGGAACCGGTCAGCCTTTGCCACTGGAGCAGGACGTTCGCGGTGGGTGGCGGCATCGCCGTGGTTCCCAGATCTCCCCGCGGCAGATTTCCCAAAGGCTTTGTGCTGTATCAGGACGGTGAGTCGATCACCATTGATGCCGATGACCCCAACATTCAGGTCACCGATGAAGCAGTGCTGGTCACGGGCCCACCCGCATCTCCCAAACTGGGATTTGATTCCCATGCCGGCTGGCTTGCGTACCTCGCCCCCACCGACCAATTATTTGTAAAACGCTACCGAACCTTTCCCGAGCGTGCTTACAACGAGTTCGCTTCACTGACAGCCTCGGTCTGGTACCCCGATGGAGACATGGTCGAAGTGGAGCCCATTGGCCCGGCAGAAAACCTGCGTCCCGGCGAGAAAGCCAACTTTACCGAAGAATGGTGGCTGATGCAGCACCGTTTCCCAACCGACGTGCAGGACATTGATTTTTCCGCCATCAAACGCAAAGTGCAGCGTAACAGTCGCCCGCCAGCCAACGGCTGGCGCGATGTTGTGTCGCCTGTCGTCAATCCAGACCAGAGCGTCACCTTTCGCCTCACAGGAAAAGATGCCAGTGCAGTCCGCGTTCGGGTCGCCAATCAGACCCGGCGAATGGAATTGAACCCCGACGGTGTGTGGGAACATCAAACCGAACCTCTTGTCCCTGGTATCCACGAATACACGTTCGACATCGACGGCGTCCGCGTCACCGATCCCAGGAATCGTGTGATCAAGAAATGGCTAAACTGTGCCAGCATGGTGGAAGTCCCAGCCAATGCCGAACAGACCGCGCCGCTGACACAACAGCAAGCTGTCCCACACGGCACGCTGCATCATCACATCTACTCATCAACCACCACCGGCCAACCCCGCAACGCCGTGATCTACACGCCACCGGAATACGACATGAAGGCCGCCAAAGGCTACCCGCTAGTCGTTCTTCTTCACGGTAATGGTGATGACCAGACAGCTTGGACCGAAGTCGGTCGTGCACATCAAATGATCGACAACCTGATCCACCAGAAAAAGATCGCACCCATGCTGGTTGCCATGCCGTATGGACATCCAGTTCCGCTCGAGGAAAAAAAAGAATCCAAAGACTATGGCTTGCGCAATAATCGATCCATGACAGCTGACGTCGTCAATGATCTGCTGCCCTTACTGACACAAAATTACAACGTCACACAGAAACCCGATGAACGGGCTATCGTCGGTTTATCGATGGGCGGTGGTCAGGCAATCCATACAGGCCTGGCACACTCAGAACTGTTCGAATGGGTAGGCGCCTTCAGTGCAGCTGCCCCCGAAGGCACACTTAAGGAGCAGCACCCTGAATTAGCTCGAGGGGCACTTTCTGATGCAAACGACAATCGGAAACTGCTGTGGATTGCCTGTGGAGTCGACGACTCGTTGCTGGAACGCAATCGTAAATTCGTTGGCGAACTCGCCCGCCTCGCTATTCCTCACCAGTACGAGGAAACACAAGGCGGACATAGCTGGCCTGTGTGGCGAAATTACCTGCCCAAATTTCTTGGACAATTGTTCCGATGATTCGTCTACCTGGTCCGGCGTCCAGCACCCGCTAAAAGACTTCATTCGAACGCAGGCCTCGTAGAACGTCCCCGCTAGAACAGTACTTCGATTCCCGAAACTCTGCGACGAAAACTAGCTTGCCCGCAGGGGCAACCCACTATGAAAAATCAGGATCAAATCAAATTCTGCTGGCACTGGCTGACGAGTTGCACCCTGACCACCGTCGTGATTTCCCCATGCTCAATCCGCTCGTTCCGTCCGCTCGATTTCTAGCCGAACGGGATTCCAAACAAGAGGATTCCAAACAAGAGGATTCCAAACAAGAGGATTCACCAAGTTGTCGCCCACAGTATCCCATGGAAATCGAACGATTTGGCTACATTTCCCCCGCTTGGGGGAAGTGTTCTCACGCGAAATGGCCCAAAACAGCCCAGCCGACCATAGCCCCCCAAAATTAACCTATCGGTCAATCAGGCAATTTGCCTAAACTCCGCCTCAGTGATTCAAACTGGGCAAGTCTCGTGCGGAAACGCGCCGCTTACACAGCATGAATTTCAGTTGGGTTGTCACACAAGGACGTGTCGGGAAACCAACATCACGACTCAATCAAGGGGAGCGAGCCGGCATGGATGCCGTTTGTCGTCAGCGACGTTTTTTATTGCGATGGATCGCAAGTTGCCTGCTGGTCTTGTGTTGCACTACTGCTGATGCAGCCAGTAAACGCACACAGAACTTCATCATTCAGGCCCCCACTCCACAGCTTGCCGAAGCGGTTGCCGAAGCTGCTGAGCGTTATCGCCGCGACTTGGCGATGCACTGGCTGGGCAAGACTCTGCCAGCTTGGCCCCGACCATGCCCGATTCGCGTCGTGTCAGGGCCGCGTTTAGCTGCACAGGGTGTGACAACCTACAACCCTGCCCCCGTTCGTGACTTTCAAATGGAGGTCATCGGAACACCTCAACGAATCCTTGACTCTGTGTTGCCTCACGAGATCACCCACACGATTTTGGCAACCTATTTCGGTCGCCCTCTGCCTCGCTGGGCAGACGAAGGAATCTGCACGACGGTAGAACACGCAGCTGAACGAAAAAAACACGAGGCCAAGCTTCAAGAGTTCCTGCGATCTCGGCGAGGAATCGCCATGAACCAGCTATTCCTACTCAAAGAGTACCCCAACGATGTGCTGCCCATGTACGCGCAAGGGTATTCGGTATGTCGCTTCCTGATCAACCAGCAGGGCCCTCGCACCTTCATCAACTTCCTCGAAGATTACATGCGAAACCCCTCATGGACCGACAACATCCGCCAGCATTATGGATACGCCTCGCTGGCTGAATTGCAACAGTACTGGCTCGCATGGGTATCCGAAGGTTGCGGCGAAGTGGCCAAGTATGCCAAAACTGAGCCCCAACCGGGATCCGGACAGCTAGCTACCAATGTTGGCGACGTCAGCCAAGCTGAACGCGACACCAACGCTCCTGGAAACACCTCACCTGGAAATACCTCCCCGGGAAACGTTGTCCTCGCAGGTGGGCAGTCAGACAGCCTGTCCAACAGCTACTCCAGCGTTGTGCAGGCAGCACAAAACCAGCAGTCGGGCATTAACTTGCAAGCACCTGCAGCGAATCAACTGGCTTTGAACGCACCCACCGCAACTGCAAGTCCTAACAATGCCGCGCGGACAACAGGTGTGGACAGCGCAACAGGTGTCCACAACGCATCCCAACCTGCCCGAGGCACGACGATTCCCATCACTAACCTGACCACGATTGGCAACGTCGCATCGTCGCCACTCCCCCCACAGCCAGAAGCTCTCCCGGAAACGGCAACTGAAGCGATCAAAGGTTATTACCAAAACCAGCAGCTTCAAGCCGAAGCGATACGGCAAAGCCGCGGTGATACGGGGCTGTCTAAGATCACCATTCCGATGGTTCCACCGTCGATCCGCTTGAGCGGTAAGTATGGGATGAATCCGGTAACGGCAGCGGCAGCACTCGATCCTGCGGCTCGACTGGGTCAAGCCAGTGCTTCAGCCGCGCCCAGTCAAGTTGGTCAATTCAATTCAACGGCGGGTGTGAGTGGCAACCCAAATCAGACGCCCCTGGTCCCCCCGTTTTCGCCTACGGGGAACTATCAAACAGCCCATCCTCAGCCCGAGCAACAAATCTCTGCCGGTGGGCAAGCGGTTCCGTCCAGCCCGTCACCGCCGTCCCAACATTCGCGATTAGGCACCGCAAAACGATATTAAACGGTTTTTCTTGATGTTTTTGGCTTCGCTCGCAGGCGTCCACGAGGAATTGCAAGACACAATTCCCCCGTTTCACCCGCTTTCGGAAAGCCAGCACGACTAGAAAAGCCGCGACCTTTCCAGACAACCTATCCCTCGGATTGGTGACCTTTAGCCTTGTGGCAAGAAGTACCTACGCGCCGGGGGCAAAACCTGCTATTTTGCTGCGTCCGCGGACGTCGACTTAATTTCGCGTCCTTGTCGCGGCAGGCGACCCAGACCCGTTTCCAACCGTCGACATGACGGTGTCTTCCTCTGTTTCTGATAGTGCATCGATGGCTAAGCCTCAACACAAATTAAAAAAAGCAAACCACGGCCGGCGCCCCGCCAGTGCCAAAGCTCGAAAAGCAAAACGTAAAAAGGTGAAAACCTGAGGGTAACGGTGGATAAAATTAAATTCATCATCGACCCTGCATTGCTGGATCTTGATAACCCGATCGCCGACCTTGAAGGCATTCGGGCTTTGAATCCGCAGCGTTTTGAAATGGAGCAGTTGACCGCGATCCTTTATGAGGACCTCGAGTCAAATTCTTGCGCTGCCCTTAAAGAAATCACCGACGACGAGTTTTGGATCCGCGGTCACATGCCAGGCATGCCACTGATGCCTGGCGTCGTCATGCTCGAGGCGGTCGCACAGCTTTCAAGTTATTTCACGCAGAAGCATGACTTGCTGGGAGCCGAAATGGTCGGCTTCGGTGGCTTGGATGACGTCCGCTTCCGCGGAGTGGTCACGCCCGGTGACAAACTGGTGCTGATGGTCAGGATGATCAAAAATCGACGCGGTCGGATGATCGTTGCGACCTTCCAAGGTGTTGTCGGGGAAAATATTGTTGTGGAAGGTACCCTGCGCGGTATCCCTATCCCCGTCGAAGCAGTCGAAAGCCTGCTAAAGACAAAGACTGCTTAGGACACGGAGCTGAGTTCGGGAATCACGTGAACGCAACCATTCACACCGAGCCGCCAAGCCAGTTGACCATCGGCCGTGCGCTTGATTTTCTGGTCATCGCACCCCACCCAGATGATGCGGAACTGGGCATGGGTGGAACCATTGCAAAAATGGTAGCAGAGGGTTGGCGGGTCGGAATCCTTGATCTGACCAGTGGCGAGCCTACCCCCCACGGCAGCGAAGCACGGCGAAGACAGGAAACCCTCAAGGCCACAGAGACCCTCAGTGTCACGTGGCGTGGCAACGCCGGTTTGCCCAACCGTAAATTGGAGCCAACTCTTGAGGCACGCGAACTGATTGCAAGCTACTTTCGTATTCTGCAACCACGTTGGATCTTTGCCCCCTACTGGGAAGATGCCCACCCGGACCACGTTGCGGCAACCCAGTTGGTCGAGGCAGCTCGCTTTTGGGCCAAACTCAGCAAAACAGAGATGCCGGGTGAGCGTTTTCACCCTGAGCGGATCTACTATTACTTTTGCATCCATTTACGTTTGGCCGTGCAACCCGATTGGATCATCGACATCAGCGACCACTGGGACCAAAAATTGGAATCAGTACTCGCCTACCAAAGTCAATTCGTCGAAGGTCGCCCCACGGAACCGCCAACAATGATCGATCGGGTTCGCGACGACGCTGCCAATTGGGGCCGTCTGATCAACCGCAAGTACGGTGAACCGATGGCAACCAAAGAACCGTTGGCGCTGAAGTCGCTGCGAGACTTGATTTAGCCCATCGCCCTTCGGCCGACCTTGCGACTACTCCGTCTTCACTCGCAGCATTTTCAAACTGCGTTCCGCAGCATTAATCTCGAACTTGAAGTGATCAAGAAAACTCATCCCGAGCAATGGCTCGGCTGAATCAGCGGCGGCATCAAGAATAGCCGCATCAACGTTCTCTACCTCGAATTCACCGATGCGAACACGCGGTAAAATCACGCCTCGGGCGCCAATTCTGTCGCCATTGGCAACCACCAATTCCATCTGCGGTGCATTGGGGGGAATCACGACTCCCAATTCTTTCGCGATCCGGGCTGGCAAGCAAATCAGTGAAGCACCGCTATCCACTACCATCCGTGTTGTCTTATTACCAACCACCACATTCACATACATCGAACGATTATCAACCTGCAAGGGAATGTTCTCACTGAACACCTCCTGTTCGACACGTTCCACGCGTTTATTCAAAGCAACCAATATCTGATCCGCCGTCAGCATGGTGGGGGTTTCAAAATTAACATGCATGACCCGCAAAGCGATCGCAACTTGATCGTCAGCTAATGCCTCCTGCACTGCTTTTTCAAGCAAGGTGAACTGCTTCCGAATGACAAGAATTTTCTCGGCATACATTGACTCCGCCTCACTTAACACGGCACGCTTGGCAGTCATATTCGCCTTCGTTTTCTCGCGTTCGGCGACCACCTGCTCCATCTGATTGTTATTGACGTTCAACAATCCAACAATGCGATTATTGGCTGTGGTATCCCCAGCAACTCGAGCCAGTTGCAAACTCAACTCAGCGCGTTGCTGTTTCAATTGCTGCAATTGCTGACGAAGTACCTTGAGTCGGAGTCCGCCGGCATCCCAGTCTTTCTGCATCAAACGTAGTTCACGTTTTTCCCGTGACAGACCGGTGATCCCGCGAGTGACCACCGTGGTACCGGTCGCCTGAATCTGTTTGCCGCCTCGTCGCAACGAGTGCTCTTCAAGAATTTTTTCTGCCTTGGCAACTACCTCAGGACTGTATTTTTCAATTTTCGGGTCAGCCGCCCCAACCACGCCTGGGAACCACGATAAGATAAGGAAGATTGCGATGGAGAATCGAAGTGCAGCAACGACTGGGATTCCCAACGAATGATGACTCATCGGTAAACGAAAGCCTTTGCTAATCGGAAACCGAACCATCGTTCTGCCATGGCTTGCCCATCTTTTGATTTGGGGAATGGCAGCGATCGCAAAGTCGTTCATCTGAAAACATTCCGTGGTCGTTAAAAGCTGAAATTGAAGGGTTACAACATGTTCACCCCCCAACGGCCCCCCGTCATCCCCAGTCTAGCAGGATATGCACGAGTTGCATTGAAGGTTTATTTGACGCTGCTGGTCTGCACCAGCTCTCTGATTGTTTTGCCCGCGTTGGCACAAACCGACAAGGCGTTGGCACAAACCGACCAAGGAAAGCGGGAACTACCATCACTCACGCTGCTGGGCAATGAATCCCGAAAACTGTTACGTCAGGAAGCCGTGCTCAAAAGTGGCCCTGAAAAGGACGCTGCCGCAACAGCGTTGTGCGACATGTACGTGATTCTGCGGTTGGATTCACGCTACGGTGGCAGCAAAATGCTGCAAGGTGACGCCACTCAAATTCGCCGGCGTTTGATTTCCATCGCTAAACGAAATGAAAAAACACTGAACAGAGAAGGGGTCCCACGACCGCCCAACCTCTCATCGGAGGTATCTGCCAGCATTTCAGCAGCGATTCAAAAACATCAAAACAAAACAGCGAGCAACGATGCCGAGGAACATTCTCCCGCCGCTGGCCAACACTCAGGCATTGCCGATGGCGATAACTCAGGTAACGCCAACGACCACACGCAGTCGTCGCAAAGCGACGATCAAGCGACTGACCCCAATCCTGCTGCAGGTCAGAACGCACAAGGTGCTCAGGCTGCCGGCGGAATTCCAGACACTGACTGGCAACTGGTTGAACTGATCCAACGTGTTATCGCACCCGACTTTTGGGAAAGCAGAGGAGGCCCGGGCTCAATCCGTTACTTTGCCATGAGAAGAGTTCTGGTCATTCGAGCAACCACTGACATCCACGAGCAGGTTCGTGATCTTCTAACAGCACTCCGTTAAAAAAGGCACGGTGCTCGCCAGAGCCATCGATGCAGACCACTTGCTGGCTTCCCAAAACCAGTTCCATCGATGGATCATCGCTGCGTCGATGCGACACGCGTTTGACTCGCGACTCAGGCAGACTTCCCGTCCGCTTCATTTGCGGTCAGTCCCATGGTTTTGCGCAGTGCTTGCCGCATTGCATCACCCGAAAGCAACTCCTCACTCAGTTCGCAGCAATAGACTGCCACCGTTTGAAACTTCTGTTCCTCCAACGCAAGCTCCAGTAGATCTTCCGCTGACACAGTCTGGCGTCCAGCTCTGCGAACCAACGAAAATTGCATTTCACCTAGCCCTTCGTAGCTTCGGTAAACAACCTCGGTACAAACAAGCCGATCGGCTCGCGTGAAGTCGAAATCGAAATCATAAGGTTTTCCGACATGTGACCGAGCGCGTACGATTGCTTGCTGAATATTCTCTTCATCCAAAGCTGGTCGAATCACGGCCACCGAGTCATTTCCGAATGGTGATGACATTTCACGCACTCGCACCCCATCCTTCATCGATTCTACAACTCGTTGATCACCCACATACATGGCAACATGTGGCCAGTAACCCGGTAAAAAATAGTTGGACATCGCGTGCTCTTTTCGAGTGACAAGCACGTCGCCCGGCTGCAATAACTCTTGAATCTGATGAGCAATCCTGTCTGGCAACGCAGGGACGTGCTCCGGGTTGGTACTCAGATGTGCAACCGCTCGCCCTCCCAGTTCCAGAATTGCATAGATAGCTTTATTCAAATTCCCAAGCAAAACGCGATCTCGCGTGTTTCTGCTCAATTCTTTGACTCTGGCCTTCAGATACTTGCGTTTGCCCACATCGGTTGCGTCTTGCAATTTTTCAATGACTTCTACGACGGTAGCAAACGTTTCATCGCCTTCGGCACACGCTCGAATATAATCCTGATTCTGTTCATAAAACTCATTGGCGTTCTTGATCTGCAAGGCATTGCCTGGATCTGTCAACGACAATTGAATCTCGTCAAAGCTGCCAGCCGGGATGCGAAATTCATCAAACGACTCATTCAATTTCCGCCGTACCAAGTCATTTTTTCCAAACAGGTCCCGCAAGCTGCGAGCCGCATCCACGAGAATCAGCGTCGCGGCGTACGCAAGTGCAAATTCGCCAATCTGTTCACGTGACGCTTTTCCGACTTCGTTACGAATCACTTGCACAATTTCAAGAAGCGCAGCTCTGGAACCATGATAAGACACCCACAAATGCTCTACCTGTTCATCCTCGCTTGGTGAAAAGTATCCTCGCTCACGCGTGTCAAAGATGGACTGCAGGTGCGTCGCCGCGTCTCGCAAACTCATCATATGCTCCGCAACAGTCACCACCGTGCGGGCTCCGGCAACGTCCACACCGCTGACAGAAACACTTCGCGTCGATTGCTCACCCGTTGACTGTTCACTTATCGGTCGCTCACTCATCGAGTTATCCAAGCAAGAGAAAACAAAATCCCCAATTCCGCCGGCAGGCAGGGTGCCGCTGCACCCCGCTTTGAAGCCATCGATTATACAGAGAACGTTCGCCGTGAATGATGTCGGGAACTCACCAAAATGTTGTTCCTCTGGATGCTAAACCCATCAAAACAACTCGTTGACCGAAGAACACGCATCCCCGGCCCACCAAAAAACTGCCAAGCGGGGCACTGCATCGTCAAGATCAGCTGCGTAACGCCCGCCTCAGCACCTTACTTATTCAGAAACACAAGCCACTTGAATATCTGTCACGATCCGCAATCAGACGCAATTCTCAGCCGTTCAGCGATCCAATGATCGCGCTAACAGAATTAGCGTTGATTTCGCTCAAAGCGTCCGGAAGCTGTTCGATCAGTCGCGTTGAAACAGTGGGGTCGTAGTAATTGGCAGTACCGATCTGCACCGCGCTGGCACCCGCCACGAGAAACTCCATCACATCATCAATGTTAGCGATCCCACCGATTCCAATGATCGGAATTTCGACAGCGCTTGCAACTTGGTGCACACATCGAAGTGCGATCGGCTTGATAGCGGGGCCGCTGAGCCCTCCCATCCCATTACCGAGCATCGGCTTTTTGCGTCGCCAGTCAATTGCAATTCCCAACACGGTATTGATCAAACAAACGGCGTCCGCCCCGCCCTCTGCTGCTGCCTGCGCGATTTCGGCGATCCTCGTCACATTGGGAGTCAACTTTGCCAAAATCGGCACGTCAGTCCGAGTCCGGGTCGCCGCGACGACGCCCCGGCAAGAGTCAGCATTGGTTCCAAAGTCCACGCCACCACTGACATTGGGACAAGAAAGATTCAGTTCAATCGCTGACACACCTGGCTGGCTACCGACACGCTCGGCAAGGCTGACAAAATCGTCCTCTGTCCGCCCTGCCACGCTCACAACCACCGAGGTTCCAATATCTTTCAGGTACGGGAGATGGTGCTCAAGGAACGCATCCACTCCATCATTGTCCAGCCCAATGGCGTTGAGTAATCCTGCCGTTGTTTCGACAGTCCGCCACGGGGCGTTTCCGATACGTGGTTCCGCAGTAATCGTTTTGGGTAACACTCCACCGAGTCGAGAGACATCGACGATCCCTTCCATCTCTCTCGCATATCCAAACGTTCCCGACGCAACCATGATCGGATTTTTCAATTGCAAGCGACCGAGCGTGACGGACAGATCCATAACAGAAGTTTTGTATGAGAAAGAAATAATAACGAAGAAGAAACAAAAACAATGACGTTTGAAACGTGATGGCTAATCTGCAATCAGCCTGGCATCAATTTCAGCCAGCAACTGCTTGGCAACATGCGTTTTCGTGCCATGGATACTTGCCAACACATCCCCCGCAGGGTCCAACAATTCAACATCATTTGTAGCGGCATCAATTGCACTGGGACCATTGCTTACCATCAAGTCACAATGTTTGCGTTCCAGTTTGACAATGGCCCGAAAACGCTGGTCTTCGGTCTCCAAAGCAAACCCCACGACCCATTGGTCGTCGCGTTTGCACTGCCCCAGGCTGGCCACCACGTCCGGTGTTTCGATCAATTCAATCATCAACGGTTGTCCCGTTTTTGAAATCTTCTGAGTTCGAACCGTGTAAGGCATGTAATCGCAGGGCGCTGCTGCACCGATCACTCCATCGCACTCTCTGAATTTTGACTTCGCCGCCTGCAGCATCTCATCCGTCGTGACCACAGGCACAACGGTAGCACCCTCGGGATAGTCAACCACGACTGGACCACTGACCACGGTGACTTGATGGCCAAGTTCAAGAGCAGCTTCGGTCAGCGCAACTCCCATCCGACCACTTGACGCATTCGTGATGTAACGAACGGGGTCAAGATATTGGCGTGTAGGCCCTGACGTGATCAAAATGTGAGCCACAAGCCATCACTGTGTCAGAGTTTCATCGATCAGACGTTCGACATCGGCCGCCGAAATTGACATTTTGGCTGCCGCTAATGCGAATAGCCTCTTCTCCCCTTCGTCCAGTCGACCATCGGCCGCCATGATCCGAATCAAGTCCCGGAGCAAGGCTTCTCGCTCACTGGGCTCATCTGGAACTTCCAACCGCGCGCCGTCAGACAACCCCGACTTGATCGCAAGGGACAAGTCGTAATCATCCAAGCCGAGTTCAACGCATCGGTCGGCCACCAGGTTCACTTCTCGCTCACCCAGTGATCCGTCGGCAAAGGCCATCAGCACCAGATTCCGCAAGTGCTGCCTGCGTTTCGTTAGTTTTTCACTTGTCATGACACGATGGTAACGCCATCAATCCTCGTATTCCATGCCCCGCTGACGGCAAATCACTCAGCTCGCCTCAAATGGTCCGTCAGGCACACAAGTTCCCGACGCTGCCACCGAGGAACACTGCCACGGGTCCACACCACTTCATCGCCTTCGTTACCCCTCCAGCCGTGCCGCATCGGTAACCAGCTCGCGGCAAATTCCGGCAGGCAGGCGAAAACCTGCGAAATCACGACCAAAACGAAGCCAAAAGTGAGGCCGCGTGGAAATTCCCCCCTGCCACCCCAGCGAAAGCTCATAAAAACTGATCGCTGCCTGTAAAACCGCTGCTTGTAAAAATAGAGCGTTGGTAACAGAAGTAGCGTTTAGCCAAACGGTGCTGCAACCAGACGCTATCGTCTCACCACAGATCCACACCCCTATGGAATGCGTCAAGCCTGAACTTAAATTGCAATGACTGCGGCACCAGCGACGCTCGCAAAAAACAAGCGTCAACAACATGTTACCAGCCCACAAACAAGCACAAGCTACTGAGCGCGTACTGCCTGGGTGGCCACAATATGTGGCGTGCTCAATCCAGTCAGAAAGCCACGATTCCCGAAGATGCTGACTCGATGATTCAAGTGCGGACGCAGATTCACACCCGGTATCGGAGTGACATAAGCAAGGGTGCGGCCACTGTTATCAGTCAAGGCAAATGGAGGACTATTCGTGCGTGCCGAATAGACTTGGACGAGCGTGCCGGTTGCGTTGGCAACCTTGACGGCATCGCGTTGGGCAGGGCCCTGATATAGCGGTCCCGCATTGCTACCGGGTTGGCTTGGCTGCATGTGCGACGCCGGCAAGACCGGATACCTCGCAGCAGATGTTGAATTCAGAATCGCTGCGTCACGAACGACGACTTCGCCATCACGACGTTGTGCCACTTGCTGATACTGCTCAACACGCTCGAGCAACATCCGAGCTCGCCCCAAGGCTAGCGGATTTTGTGATGTTGTCATGAAACGATAAGCTGCTCTCGCAACCGGCGCGGTTTCCATGGCGGTTGCACGAGAAGCCATCAAACGCGAAAAAACCAAACCAAGCTGCTCAATGTCAGCTTGCTGTGCCTCGTTTTCGATTTGCGCTATCCGTTCCGAAGAAATGTAAGTCAGGGCTTTGCTGGCAGGCACAACGGAACTTGTGATCGGCTGGGTTGCCGCTGCCTGCATGACTGGGTTGGTGCCGCCCAACCCGAATGTTTCCTGCCCCGACAGCATGGGCCGACTGGCGTCGACACCCTCATATCGAGCAGAGGGAACCCTGCTCCCTGCATCCAGGCCAGTTGCTCGTGCGATGAAGTTTCCAACGGAAGGGCCTAGATTTGCAGTCAAGAGTGACGCTGGAGTATCAAGATTCAAACTCTCGCTCGGAGCAGGTAAACTTGCAGCAACCCAACTTGATTCAGCCGATTGTTGATCCGCTGCTGGTGCCAATGGTTCGTCACCAACCGCAAGTAATTCCGGTTGTTGGACACTGCCTACCGCAGCAACTGATGTTTGCCTTGAACGGGAAAACTCTAACGCTCGAACGTTAGGTGCGTTCTGTTCACCGTCTCGCCATTGTTCGTTCAAACCACTTCCAACGGCACCTGAGGCGTTTGGGGCAGTCTGTCGAGAGTCGTCATTGCGAGCCAACACAGAAGGGCCGATCTCATCATTCTGTTCTCCGTCTGGAGCACGGGTTGGTTTACGACGTGAACTGGAAACAGTCTTGGCTGACGCAGCATTTTCATCCATTACCGGACGATCACGCGGAAACACCTTGATGTTTTCTTCTGCTGAATCGCGTCGCATCAACGCGACTAATTCCTCGCTGCTGGTCACAATATTTTCCCGCTGAACCCAGCGGTACTCACCCGATGGCGGAACGATTCGGTACCACAATTGCGGCCCATCTGGCCCCTCTCGTTCGCTCCGCCCAATCACGGTCACAGGCTCACCTTTGGCCAACTGTACCTGCCATCGATATGTACGTGCTCGCCCAAGATGCGTCCCGATCCACGCGACTGTGCGATCTTCAATGATCACACCCTCGAGCTTACCACTATCTTTTTGAACGGTCTCTGCAGGTACCCAGCAGAAGCTTTCTTCGGGTGGACGAATACCAAGCCAACCATCATCGGTCTCAGCGTACACCTGCAACTCCTGCCCCTGCCTCAATGGGTCTGTGCGGTAATACTCATCGGAAGGCCCACAACGTGCGAATGCTTTCGGCGTGGCGACATAAACCGAGTACGGCTCAAACGTGAGCTCACTTTGGTCGACCAGCACTGGATCCTCAGCCCAAGCTTTTGAGACTCCGCCAGACGGGCAGAATCCGAAGCCCAGAAGGCACAGGGTGATCAGGTTCAATTGCATCCATCGGCTGGGTGCGACGCGTCGAATCGGAGGCATCACGGGGTCGTCCTACAATGATTGGTACATGTTTCAGGTCTTTTCCATGTGATCGATAAACAAGATTCTGATGATCACACAAGAGGAATCGGCAAAAACCGTGTTTCACGGCGTGACACATCCCTTTTTGTCACTGATCAACATTTACCAAACGGTGATTTGCCCCCTAGAATGACTCGAAGTCACTTAATGACGCTGACCGCTTTCCTATGGTGAAAGCGTTGCAGTCTCAAACACCAGCAGTTGAAAGCAACTCCTCGATTTAACGGTAAGCCCATGTCACTTTTGATTAGCTGCGAGGTTGGCGGGAACGCGGTTCCCGAGCAGTTAATTGATCCGACGTTGCGTGAGCTACTGTCGGTGCACGATCACCTGAATGCCAACGGAAATCACGCGGCTCCATCAGGTGGCGTGGCGTTGCAGCACCATCACAAGGGGGCTTCGCTGGGCAAACGAGGATTCGTGAAGCAGTCACGCAAGAAGATGCGACCTGGGAAACTGCCTGCCACACTTTCATGCGATGAACCTGCTGCCTACGTGGCCCAACGACTAGCAGGTAAACTTCAAGTTCCGCTGCTATTGAATCGTTACTCGCCTGACCTGATCGACGTTACCCACTCGCTGCATCATCGCAGCCTATTTCCCAAACAGACCCGTGCCTGGTCCACGGAACAACGCCAGCAACTTATCGAGACAATTTACGAACCGTATCGAGCGAGCGTCAAACAAGCGATCCAAACAGGCCTCGATCGTGCCGGATACCTGATCCATCTTTCAATCAGCACATTCGACATTCAGAAAAACAAAAAGATTCAACGAGCCGATGCTGGCCTGCTGTATGACCCTGCCTGTGAACATGAGGTCGATCTTTGTCTCGACCTGGTTGATGAGCTTTACGAAGAAGTTCCGATGCTACGCGTGCGTCGGAATTATCCGGGCCGCGGGACCACGGATCGCTTGACCAAAACGATGCGAACAGAATTCGCAGATGACAACTATTTTGGAATTGAGTTGATGCTCAATCGAGCGTGGGTGGGACGCCCTCTGCCGATTCGAGATGAAGTGCTCGATGGAATTGCGTGGACGCTTCAACTGGTCGCTGAACTGGAGCAGTCCGAGGCAGCGTGATCCAATCGGTTTTCATGAACCTGATCGGTTGTGACCTGGCACCATGCCTCCTGACGCGACCTCGCACTTTTTTCCACTCCGAAAAACGGATCGTCACTGCTTTCAACAGTGACGATCATGGCCCCCCGTCGTCGACCGTGCTTTCAGGCAACCGATTCATTCGACGCTGATGACTTCCTTTGCGGCATGGTGTCAGCCGTCACATTCTTCAAACCGCCCTTGGAAGAATCGCAGCATGCCCGGTTCGTAGGTAAACCGCAAACCTCGAACTTCGCTCGCCCGATTCATGACACGCACCACACTCTCTGCCGTCACATCCATGTGCGCTTGCGTGTAGACGCGACGCGGGATGGTCAGTCGCACAAGCTCCAATTTCGGCAACCGATTCTCTCCCGTTTTCGGGTCACGGCCTGCAGAAACCGCCCCACGCTCCATCGCCCGGATTCCCGATTCAACATACAGTGCGGCCGCCAATGCCTGAGCAGGAAATTGATCCTGTTTCAAATGGGGAAAAATCGCTCGAGCGTCCAGAAAGACCGCATGCCCACCGCAAGGTCGCACCAACGGCACGCCAGCTGATTCCAGCTTTTCCCACAGATACTCGATCTGCCCGACTCGAGCCTGCATGTGATTGTCCTGCACACTTTCGGTGATCCCGATCGCCAGCGCCTCCATGTCTCGCCCGGCCATCCCGCCATAAGTATGCAGACCTTCATACACGACCACCAACTCACAGGCTCGCTCGTAAAGTTTTTCATCATTCATGGCCAAAAAGCCGCCGATGTTGACCATCGCATCCTTTTTGGACGACATGGTTGCCGCATCGGTGAGCTCACAGATCTCATGCACAATCTGCTTGACCGACGACGTCTCATAGCCAGCTTCACGTTGTTGGATGAAGTGCGCATTTTCGGCGACTCGCGTCATGTCATGAACAATCAGGATGCCATGCTGGTCACACCAACGCCGCAACTCTTGCAGATTAGCCATCGAAATGGGCTGACCACCTGCCATGTTCACACAGGTCGCAATGCAAACATAAGGGATGCGATCTGCCCCCACTTCCTGTAGCAATGCGTCCAGCTTGTCGAAGTCAACATTGCCTTTGAACGGATGGGTTGAATCAGGATCATGCGCCTCATCGATGATGACGTCGACAAAGGTGCCGCCCGCCAATTCCTGATGCAGTCGGGTAGTGGTGAAGTACATATTGCCAGGAACACAGTCACCTTCTTTGATCAGCAATTGACTGAGGATATTTTCCGCACCTCGTCCTTGGTGGGTGGGCACGGTATGGCGATAGCTGTAATAGTCTTCGACTGTCTTTTGCAGATGATAAAAGTTGCGGCTTCCTGCATAGGCTTCATCGCCCATCATGATTCCTGCCCACTGCCGGTCACTCATCGCGCCCACGCCGGAATCGGTCAACAGATCGATATAGACATCTTCTGATTTCAGGAGGAACGTGTTGTAGCCTGCTTCAACGATCGCAGCCTTCCGTTCCTCCTCGGTTGTCATCTTAATGAGTTCAACCATTTTGATTTTGTAGGGCTCAGCCCAGGATCTTTTTTCCACCAGTTCATCTCCAGTTAAAGAGTAAAATCAAACTGCGATGACGGTTACGACGGAATGTACAGACACCACAGTAAACTGCGGCATTTCATCCCTTATTGCCAGAGTCGGCAAAGAAGTGGCCAGGAGCGGGCAGCGGTGAGTCACCCACGATTGCCACGCTGTCTGGAATGTTATCCAGACCGGAATCCCGAATCAAGTGGCGAAATCGGATGAACCTGAAAGCTCTCTTTGCGGCTTGATGATGGCTAGTCAACCTGAATGAGTGGAGCATCGAGTGTTGCAGAAGACCGCACCGCAAGGAGGCCTGAGGACCAGCGACAAGGAGGCCTGAGAACCAGCGAATTTGTCAGCGGGAACGCGTCTGAATCAGAATGGGAGCAAAATATTGCAAGCGAATCGGCCGCGCTCATCCCGTGTCACCTCGCACCTTGCCCGAGCCCAGCGGATTTAGTCCGAGCCGATTCGGCAGTCGCCTTGAACGGCTCGCCCCGCACCGCCCCCCGTAACGAAATTCCCGTGCCGCCCCCCGTGCCGAAATTCCACAAACTGCTGGCCAGCCAATAAGACTCCACCAGTCACTTGCTGGGTGGGTGACTGAGCAAATGGACGAAAGCAGAAGATTTTTTCGGAGGCAAAAAGCCGAACGAGTTCAAGAAATAGCGAGTCTTCGAATCCCCATCAGCACCCGTTCCAAGTGATCCCGTGATCGCGGAATGAAATCCACGGAGGCTGGGGAACGGCAATCGCCGCCCCTGAGCGTGGATATTGAGTCCGTACAGATTCGCAGAGTGGCTCAAACGTTGCCCGCCAACCAGACCGTGCGATCGCTATTTCTGAAGGGCAAAACAGACAGTTTTGGGATGTTTTCTGACGGTGCCTTGGCAACCACGAATGGTATCCGTAGAATTTCGAGGGTAAGGCGAAAGAAGTCAGCGGTAATGAGAGCGGAAACGCCATCAACGAGCCGTGATGATTCTCAAGCCCACGGGCACCCCTAGCTCAATTGGATAGAGCATCGGTCTACGGAACCGAAGGTTAGAGGTTCGAATCCTCTGGGGTGTACTAGTTCTAAACCGAGCCAAACGCACGACTTAGCGTACCTGCTCTTTTTGAGCGGCGTGGCCGGAAAGGTTGCCGTAAGTGGTAGTTCTACCACTTAGCGGCTGCAGTCCCTTTCTGGAGCCACATTATGCCCCGTCAGTCAGTGCCTTCTTACCGGCTTCACAAGCCTTCTGGACAAGCTCGCACGATCATCCATGGTCGTCACATCTACCTCGGTAAATACAACTCGCCGGAGAGCCGAAAGAAATATGCTCG
>JBPCVE010000345.1:0-45262 GCA_051010795.1 Rubripirellula sp. | reverse complement strand
GTTCAACCCCGGCATGCTAAGAGACATGCTGCGGATGATGAATTTTTTCCATGTGGCAGTTGATCCTGATGGAAACCCTGTCCGAGAATACACGAATCTCTAGTTCCCAAACTCACAGCGATGGGTCAAATTCCACCGCTAACTGCTTCACCCCACTTCCAAGAAAGCTCGCCCGATGCGTCGCCGTGTAGTCGTAACCGGAATCGGAATGGTCAACCCAATGGGGCATGACGCTGACACCGTATGGTCTGGCTTGAAAGAAGGGCAAAGTGGGGTGGCTAAAACCACTCTCTTTGATGCCAGTGGCTTCCCTACCAAGATCAGCGCCGAGGTCAAGAATTGGGACATCACTGACTCAGGAGAATCAGCTGAGGAGTGGAAAGATCGTGGCAGACACACCAAATTTGCTGCTGGCGCCGCTAAACAGGCAATTGCCGACAGCGGCGTTCTGGAATCCATCACTGACCCAGTTCGCTTTGGCGTTTACTTGGGTAGTGGCGAAGGCAACCAGGATTTCAGGACATTTAGCCAGATGATGGCCGCTGCGTTGGCTGAGGGTGAGTACGACGCTTCGAAATTCATCAAGGCTGGAATTGAATTGCTGAATCCTGCGAAGGAACTCGAGCAAGAACCCAACATGCCAGCCGCTCATCTTGCAACCATGTTCAATGCCCAAGGCCCGAACCTTAACTGCTTGACAGCCTGTGCCGCCAGTAGCCAAGCAGTCGGCGAGGCCACTGAGATCATTCGCCGCGGCGATGCTGATACCATGCTGGCCGGCGGAACACACAGCATGATTCACCCGTTTGGTGTGACGGGTTTCAACCTACTCACGGCGCTCAGCGAAAGCAACGATGAGCCAACCAAGGCAAGCCGGCCCTTTGATCGTTTGCGGAATGGTTTCGTCCTGGGTGAGGGATCTGCCATGGTGGTTCTGGAAGAACTCGAGGCTGCCAAAGCTCGCGGGGCGAACATCTACGGTGAAATCGCTGGGTATGGAACTACCGCAGATGCTTATCGCATCACAGACATTCCCCCTGATGGTCATGGCGGAATTGCGGCCATGCGCATGTCCATTGCTGATGCTGGTTTACAACCTTCCGATATCCAATATGTGAATGCCCACGGTACAAGCACAACCGTCAACGACAAAGTTGAATCCAAAGCATGTCGCGATGTTTTTGGCGAGCATGCTGCCAAGATTCCTGTGAGCAGCACGAAAAGCATGATGGGACACCTGATCGCGGCTGCCGGAGTCACTGAAATGATCGTGTGCCTGCTGGCAATGCGTGATTCGGTAGTGCCACCGACGATCAATTACGAAAATCCTGATCCTGAATGTGACCTTGATTACGTCCCCAATGAGGCGAGAGAGGCCAAGATTCAGTACGCACTCAATAACAGCTTTGGCTTCGGCGGGCAAAATGTAACCCTCTGCCTGAGTCGCTACGCAGGCTGATCTCGAACGAAGGTGGATGATTTCAAGAGTTTGCCATGAATCACTTCAGCGACGCGGAACTCAGTGCATTTTTTGACGAGGCTCTCTCACCTGCACGTTGTGCGCAACTTGAACATGAACTCCGCAGCAACTCGCAATTGCGGCAGCGTCTGATTGAGGTTCGTGGACGAGAATCAGCCGGATTGCACACTTTGGGTGCAATTTGGAGAAGAAACCGCCTGTCATGCCCAGACCGGTCCGAACTTGGTCAATTTGTTTTAGGAACGCTTGAAAGCGAACAAAGAGATTACATTCAATTTCATCTACAAAAAATTGGATGCCGTTACTGCCAAGCCAACCTTGCCGACATTGACCCCGCGGACAAAACGCCGGAGCAGGCGACGACGCGGCGAAGCCGGTACTTCCAAACCAGTGCTGGATACTTGAAAAAAGACTGACCTCGATTCACATCACTTCGCCCGATAAAGCATTTTCTCGAGCCGATCCAATGTGATGACCATATCATTCCACTCGTTTACCACCTCCATCGTTGGCAGCGATGTTGAGTCATCACGGTCAAAACCACGCTCACTGATACACACTCTCTGTGAAAGCACAGCAACGCCATCCTGACCATTCATCTCTGTTCTCAAGTCGCTTGAATCGGTCGCATTACCTTCCATCGGTAAAACCTGCTGCATCGCCTGATGAACAGCCCACAAAGCAGCCTTTCGCGTCGTTTCAGCCTGAACAACAGTCCGCATCGTGCCAGATTGAACATAATATTTCGACATGCGAGCATTCCTCTTGATAACCATGTGTTGAAAACGAAGTGTCGGTCTCAGGCAACCAAGTGGGGTGACCAGCGTTACCTTGCCGACAACACTGGTATCGCAACCCTGCTGACACGTCTGGTCATACCTCTGCAAAATCGTGGCAGGCGAGAAACGCCAACCAGAGCAACGCAGCTGAAATCTGTTCCAATAGTCTTACGGGAATGCACCCGCATTCGGATCGTCCCTAGCACTGGTTAAGCTAGTTCGAGTCGAGACTTGGAAAAGATTGCAAATCTCTGATCCTCCGAACATCAAGAACATTAACTCAAAATCGTCTCAACCAATCATGAAGCTGACTCACCATGGTGCACACGAAGGTGTCACGGGCTCATGCCACCAATTAAATTGGGGAGATAAACATGGTCTGCTTGTCGACTGTGGGATTTTCCAAGGAAATGAAGCTAGAAAACAGCCGAACCCGGAAATCAATTTTTCGCTATCCAACATCGAAAGTTTGTTGCTCACACATGTGCATATCGACCATGTCGGTCGCATACCGTACCTGCTAGCAGCCGGTTTTGAACGACCGATCTATTGCAGTTACCCAACGGCAAAACTGCTGCCCCTCGTAATGGAAGATGCCCTGAAAATTGGATTCACCCGATCGCGAAAACTGATCAGCAAATTCCTGAAGCAAGTCAAGCATCTGCTGAAGCCCATTGCGTACGACAATTGGCAACAGATACCGGGTTCGGCATCGATCCGTTTGCGTCCTGCAGGACACGTACTCGGATCAACTATTTTTGATGTCAAATTACCCAGCGGAAAAACAGTTGTTTTCACAGGTGATATTGGAACGGGGAAAGATCCTCTGCTACGCAAACCCGTCAGTCCACCCGAGGCGGATCTATTGGTTCTGGAAAGCACCTACGGCGACAGAGTTCACGAGACTCCAGAAAATCGTCAAAACGCTCTGGAAACAGTACTGAGAAGAACCTTGCAAGACCGCGGCGTGACCATCATTCCTGCATTCAGTTTGGGTCGTACTCAGGCCATTCTGTATGAAATGAATGGAATTTTTGAACGACTGCAGAAGGAAAGTGGTCGTTCGCTTCTCAAGCAGGTCGATGTGATTGTCGACTCACCCTTGGCATCGAGGTTCACTGAACTTTACAAAAGCATGAATTCGTACTGGGGTCGCGAAGCACAACAACTGATGCAAACCGATGATCAGCCACTCGTATTCGAAAACTTAACAACCGTTGGCAGCCACCAAGAACACAAAGAAACACTCAACTACTTGGAACAACAACAGCTACCAGCGATTGTGATTGCAGGCAGTGGAATGTGCACTGGGGGCCGTGTTCTAAACTACCTAAAGCGGTTTCTTGGCAACGTGACAACTGATATCGTTTTTGTCGGCTACCAAGCGAGCGGTACACCTGGGCACTTTCTGAGTCGCGGCAGTGAATGGGTCCGCCTGAATGGCCGCAAATACACGGTCTCTGCAAAGATACATCAAATGCATGGTTACTCCGCTCACGCGGACCAGTTGGACCTGATTGAATTTGTGCAAAACATGGAAACGCGTCCAAAACAGATTCGCTTGGTTCATGGCAACTATCAACCCAAATTAATTCTCACAGAAGAACTAACCAAACTGGGCTATCAGGTCATTTAATCGTGGAATCTCGCTAAAAAAATTTCAGACAGGCCTAGGGGGTCACATCACCTCACTGATTCTTGTCGACTCTGGTTACGGTTTAGACATCACTCAACACACCTCCATTCTTCTTCCCTCACAACACACGAGAGAGTCCTTGTCGAACGAACGTCATCACGAAGTGATAATTATTGGTGGTGGTCTAGCTGGACTTTCGTGTGCAGTCCAGTTAGCAAACTCTGGAGTGCACTCCGCAATCTTTGAAGCCACTGACCGAGTGGGCGGTCGAGTGCGTTCCGATGTAATCAACGGCTTTACCCTCGATGTAGGATTTCAGGTACTTTTGACTGCGTATCCCAGTTGCCAAGAATTACTGGACTACTCGGCGCTCCGTCTTCGATACTTCGCCCCCGGTGCCTTGATCAGACATTCAGGACGATTCAGTGAATTAGCGGATCCATGGCGAAACCCGGGAAAAGCTTGGGCAACGGTCACCAACCCTGTGGGTTCAGTTGCGGATAAGTTACGAATCTGGCGTCTTCGCAGTCAAACCTGCCGCGGCTCATTGGCAGAGCTTTATGAACGACCTCACCAAACGACAGAACAATATTTGCGTGATTTTGGTTTTTCAGAACGCATGATGGATGAGTTTTTCCGACCTTTCATCGGCGGCGTATTTCTGGATGAAAGCCTCTCCGTTTCAAGCAGAATGCTTGAGTTCGTCTTTCGAATGTTCTCAATGGGTGGCATCGCCATTCCTGCGGACGGGATGGCAGCAATACCCAGGCAGTTGGCAGAGCGGTTACCCCGTGGATCGATCAACTTACAGTCCTCCGTTGTGCGATTGGAGGGAAATCGAGTCGTCCTAGCTAATGGCGACACATTCACTGGCGATCACATTGTGATCGCTACTGAAAGCAACGCAGCAGCTCGTTTACTTGAGCTTCCTGAAATCCAAACGTCATGGAATGAGACCTCGACACTGTACTATTCCAGCCCGCAATGCCAGGAAAAACACAAAAGCTTGATTCTCCGCGGTGACGAGAGCGGCCCGATCCAAACAGCCACAATTATCAGTAACGTGGCAGAAGAATACGCTCCCCCGAACTGCTCGTTGATTTCTGTTTCACTCAGTCCAAACCACAAAAAAAGCCGCGATGAAAACGAACAACTTGCAAAAGACCAACTGAGAAAATGGTTTGGAGATCAAGTGAGTCACTGGGAACTGTTGCAAACCTACCAGATCCCCTATGGCCTGCCAGCAATGGACATTGATCCGGTGATTCGATCGCCCGAACTTGAAAAACGCCAAAACACGTATATCTGCGGAGACCATTGCGAAACACCCAGCATCGAGGGTGCAATGAACAGTGGTATGCGGGCCGCAGCAGCGATTCTCGCAAGGCAGACATCTATCTGATAAACGGAAGCATGGCTCGCCAACCGATTCGGGGCTTTGTTTCGGTTCCACTCTCGGCACTGTGTACCTTGCCCTGCCAAGCACGAGTGTTGTCGGAAGCGTTTTCCAGAGTAACAACCGTCGCGTCAGCATCAGGCGCAAGCTGCTGTAACTTGACGTGCAAGTCTTCCAGAACCGCTTTGTCTTCTGCCTGCGTTGCGAGCTCAATCAGCTCCTGATAGGCCCGCGGAGTCGGCCTGATTTCAACACTCCGTTGCAACGACAAACGCGATTGGTCTCCTAAGCCTTGATTCGACAGCGTGATCCCCAACGCCAAATGTGGCTCGTGATCTGCTGGGCATATCTCAATCGCTGCACGCTGCAACATCACAGCGATCGCATTCCTGTGAGATGGATTCCCATCAACAGATATTGCCTCCGCAGCACCAAGTAACATCAAGGCCTCACTTGCCTCGGGAATTCCCGTCGACGCCTTCACTAATGAACGACGGGCGTATGTCATGTAACAGTACGCAGCTTCATGCCTGGACAAGCCTTGACGTTCCTGTTTCTTCAACACATCCGTCGTGTGCCCCAAGATTATCTGCTGAATCTGCTGCGTTTTTTTATCGAGTTTCTCGTCCACAAGACAAAAATCCTTTGACTCGCGAATTGCATCCAACGCTTCCTGAAACAATGCTGCACTGGCATCCGTTTGCTCAGCTGCATCGAGCGCAGAGATACACAATCGGAATGACTCCATCGACAGGGTCCTTAACGCAGCGACTTCCCCGTCCAATGCTGCCTGCCTTGCCTGTTGCAGACTCTGCTTAGTCAACTCCCATAGGTCTGCGGCTCGACGAAGAGGGTCTACAGCCTCAACGTTTGTACTTTCGATCAATCCCCATGAGCCGGTTATGGTATTTGGGGATTCAACAGGAACAGCATGGTCTAGATTTTTTCCCTTAGCCAACAAGACAACGTCCTCGCTCGTTTCATCCTCTGCGCCCGGCGGCAATTTCAGCAACACGATGACGTTTTCGTCATGCGTGCTCCGCAACTCCTGAAACAGCGATGCAACCTCATCGAAATCAGGGGCCTGATCAGCAGCATCTGAATCGGCTGGACGCACCGGCCACGCGGGAGCAACTGGCAAAGGTTGGCGTTCACTTAGCAGAGTCGAAGAGGATCGTGGCATGGCAACGTCGACTAAATCACAGATTTCAGCAGACTGGGGAACCTTAGCTTGCGAAAGCTCCGGTAAGGCCATGACTGGCAGATCCATTTCATTGATTGGAGCTGCAGCGATCACCCTGGCTTGGTCATCAACACTGAGATTCTCGCGACCTCTACCTTGGATGAGCGAGCGTCGTGGCTGCAATCGTGGCTGCAATCGTGGCACCGATGGAGCACGATCAATTTGCAACGTCTCAAAATCCGTGTTCTGAGAACGACCGTTAGCTTGAAAAGTCGCCGCTGGATCTTTTTGACCTGCTTTTGGTACTGGAGAAGTAATTTTTGGTGCTGGAGAAGTAATCGTTTTCCCGACCTGTACAACGGGGTCCTGAACAAGAGGCCCCTTCACGACAGGTACAACATCGGGCTCGACAGGTGCAGCATCCGGTGAAGCGGGTACAGCAGCACCTTTTTCCTTCACCGCAGCCGACCGTTCGAGTTCGCTGGGCACTCCCCAACCGTTCCTCAATAGACTTCCAAGAGGAGGCGGGGATACAGGCTCAGTGGCGACTGCGTGTGTGCAACAGGCCAAAACCGCTGCAAAAAGGGTTTTTCTGAATCCGCTCATGCTCTAGCACTCATCCGTGAGAGTCGACGCACTGATTTTGGGGGCACTCCACTGCATCCATGCCGCGGACCCCTGCTTTCAGAGAATCGACCATTCACCCAACAAGGCACACGGATTACGGACTCTGATGCATGAATGTCGTCGCACGAGGCCGAATCAAAGCAATCACTGCAATGAAAGGCAGAACTGGTCCCAACCCGATAGTCGTTTCTGTTTACCTAAACGAATCAGTGTGAACCCCAGCGTTCACGGGACATCAGCCTTGGTTTCACCCAGGCTGACAGAACGCCTGGTGTCTCTTTGCGGCGGCGAAGCGTTAAAAATAAACGCACCTCGCCAGTGAACTTCCAGTTTTTCTGAAGGTATCCCATGCCGAACAATCCAAGCCGGCATATGCCTTCAATTCAATTCACGCACACGAATATCACGCCAACGAACTTCGAATGGCCCCGCATCGCGTTTGATGCCATGAACCTGAAGCCCGATGAATCCTTTCTTGCTTGACTCGGTATCAACGATATCAGCAATCGCAACCCCATTGACCCATGTTTGAATACGATCGCCATTCGCTCGCACAACGAATCGATTCCATTTTCCATTTTGGTACGCATCTTTGACTGGCTGTTGTTTTGTAATCCAGCCTCTTCCTGTGCCTTCACTGTAGATGTAACCACTTTCCCCTGGTGCACTTTCAATCTCTACCTGCGGGCCATGCACACGCCCATTATTGAAATCCGCTTTACTAAGTGATCGGATCTGAACACCGCTGTTCAATCCTGCCTCATCATTTACTTCAAACGTCAATTCAAAATTCCCGTAGTCACGAGTCGTGCACATGAACGAATTGGGGCTACCTTGAGCTGTTTTCCCAACAATCGTTCCGTTCTCAATTCGGTAGGTGGCCGTACCATTCTTCTGCGACCAGCCGCTCAGATCTTTTCCATTGAATAGCGTGACCCATCCTTTGGACGTAACGTCAGGTATCGCCGCAAATTCATCGGGTTCCACCTCAGCGGGATCTCGCATGGCAGGCACATCGCTGGTCAGCTTGGTCCCATTTACAGCAGGCTGCTTTACGGATCCCGAAGCCGCCCATTCTGTTCCGCGCTGCAAAGTAATCTGAAACGCTATCCCTTTCATGGCATTATCATCATGACCGAGCGTCGTATGAAAAACTCTTCCTTCACCAAACTGCACTGTCATCAGTAGTGGTTCATGCTCTCCAGTGCCCCCGGTTGCGGGCGCACTGAATCCGGTTGCCAGCACATGCATGTTTTGGGCTGGGCCACGCAATTTCCCATACAACTCATCTGCCGCCTGCATGAACGTGGTCGGTAACCCTGCGGTGATTGGGTGCTCCGCATCTCGAACGATCACCAGAAACGGAACACGTTTGCCGTGAGTGCCCCCTCTGCCAGGACTTAGATCACGTGTGAACCGTTTTTGGTCTTCCTTCCAGCGAACGTAAGGCCCATCTTTTTCAGAACGGCCTCCCCACCCCCCAAGTCCGATCATTCTGTTGTAGGCATCCCATTGAGGGAAAGAATTATCCGCCGCATGCACACTTACAAAACCACCACCACCGGCAACAAATGCTTCAAAAGCTTTTCGAGTTTGCTCACTCCACAACTGACCGTTGTAATTTGAAACGACCACATCATATTTTGAGAACTCTGGAGAGAATGAGTCCAAGTTTTCCCCTCGTTCAGGTGCGGTTGCAACCTCGACATCGAATTTGCCAGATCCCTCCAATATCTGTTGGATCAGAGGAGTTGTTACTTTCCAGTTGTGATTATTCTGCCCATCGATCAGCAACACTGAAATCTTGTCAGCCTGCTGGGCCCACAATGGCGATAGCTGCAAGGAAGATGCGGCCAAAAGTGAGAGAAGCACGAGGCGAAGGGAGGATAACTGTGTCATGTTTCGCTGCAGGAGGTGGTGAGATGAAAGACAACTGAAGTCAAAAACATCACGATGGATGCTTCAAAACACCAATTCTAACATTTCCAATTGGTTCTGCTGACCTGTGTCGGCGCTGAATCCTCACGATTGATGGAGAATGATAGGTGCTTTGATCCAGCAATTCTGCTCATCTAGCGGTTCTAAAAGTTCCGCCCGCCTTCTAACATAGGATGTCCCAAAGGAGCAAAAATGTCAGATTTTTTACGCGGATCATTTCCTGCGACTCGGATGCGACGAGTCCGGCGTCATGACTGGTCGCGGCGACTTGTCACAGAAACAACACTGAGCACGAATGACCTAATCTGGCCATTGTTCGTTTTCGACGGCAAAGGTCGGCAAGCAGTTGAGAGTCTGCCGGGGGTTGACCGACTCGGTGAAGATGAAATTTGCCGCGAAGCGATTCGTGCATGTGAACTCGGGTTACCAGCACTTGCCATCTTTCCTGCTACCGATCCCTCTCTAAAAACCGAAGATGCGGCCGAAGCCATCAACCCCGACAATCTTGTTTGCCGGACGGTACGACGCGTCAAGCAGGAAGTGGGAGATCGTATTGGGATCATTTGTGATGTTGCGTTGGATCCCTACAGCAGTCACGGACAGGATGGTCTTGTTCGCGATGGTGATGTTGCTAATGACGAAACGCTAGCAGTACTCTGCCAACAGTCACTGGTTCAAGCTGAAGCCGGTTGTGACATCATTGCTCCAAGCGACATGATGGATGGTCGAGTTGCTGCGATCCGGACTGCTCTGGATGAACAGAATTTCTCGAATGTTCAGATCATGTCCTACGCTGCCAAATACGCGAGTTCTTTTTATGGTCCCTTTCGTGATGCGGTAGGTTCCTCGGGTAACCTTGGAAACGCAAGCAAGAAGACCTACCAACAAGCACCGTCTCAGACAAATGAAGCATTGCATGAAGTCGCTCTTGATTTACAAGAAGGTGCCGATAGCGTGATGGTCAAACCAGGTATGCCTTATCTCGACATTGTGCAACGTGTGAAGCAAACGTTCGCGGTTCCCACCTTTGCATACCAAGTCAGTGGTGAATACGCGATGCTATCAGCGGCAGCGGAAAATGGATGGCTCGATCGTCGCGAAACGGTTCTAGAAAGTCTGCTCGCTTTTAAGCGTGCAGGCGCCGATGGTATCCTCACGTACTTTGCCGCCGACGTCGCTCAGTGGCTGAGTGAGTAGGCCCATCATGAACAGTACAAATCAGCTAGGCGGGGAATCCCCCCACGAAGAGCCCACTGACGAATCCCCTGAATCACTTGCAGCTCTGGCTTCTGAGCGATTTCAATGGCACTGGGAGGAAATTCCAATCGCAGGTGAAATTCGAAAGTTGGCAGTTGCTTCCGACCCAGAAGGCATGCTGATTGATGCTTGTGAGCGGCAGGATGCGGGCGAACAGGGCGTGATTGATCCTTTTTGGGCAACCACCTGGCGTGCCGCATCAGGACTGGATCATTTTCTGTGCGACCCTTCTCGCAGTGGCCTCTCACTCAGCGGCCTGCGAGTGCTTGAACTGGGCTGCGGAACTGGCCATGCAGGGCTCGCTGCAGCGTGTCGTGGATCGCAGGTGGTTCTCACCGATGGCGTGACGGACCCGTTGCTACTGGTCAAAATGAGTACCTGGGAACAAAGAGATCGCTGTCAAGTGCAGCAACTCAGATTCGGGATTGATTGCATCGAAGGTCCCGGCTTCCCGCTTATTCTGGGAAGCGACATCACCTATCTGCGCACGCTTTGGCCCGAATTGAATCACTGCCTGCGCGAACATCTGGTTGAAGGTGGCCAAGTGTTATTGAGCGACCCGTACCGAATCATTGCCAACGAATTCCGCGATTGGATCCAAGAGAATGGATGGTCTTATCGCGAACACAAGATAAACCTGAATGACGATCCTGCTCATCCCATTCGTGTAATGCAATTAAGAGCCAAGTGAATTCCTGAACTCTACAAGTCAGCTGCGTCAAACACTCGCAGGATATGGATCAGAAACGAACGCATCCGAATCTGGCTCGTGCTGTCGTGACAGAACGGCTCCGATTTCATAACATTGATCGTTGATTCGTCTCGCGCGAGCGACTCGGAGCTGTACCCAGAATGTTGGCAGCACGATCCACACTTGCTCTTCCGGATAAATTTCACAAGACGAAAGAAAACCGGTTCCCTGACGAGCGAAATCTCGCGTATAGATACCCATCGGGGTTTTCGTGCGCGATCTGATTGGAATGGTTTTTTCAAACCACATGATTCCACAGGTACGAATTTTCAGCCTTTGATTATGTCGTTGATCATCCGCAAAGGCCGCTAGCCTTCCGGTGTCTTCGAAGTAGTCAGCCCATTCGGCTGGAATCTTAATCTTCCAATCCATCGATTGGATCAACTTCTCTAACTTTCTACGTTAATCGACTGCCAACATCTAAATAACTCCGGGTCGAACGCGCTACCAATCTCACGTTCCATGATGTGCAACGCCTTCTTTCGAGGCATGGCTTTTCTGTACGGGCGGTTGCTTGTCAATGCTTCATAGACATCCACCACAAAGCATATTTTGGCCCAAAGATGAATATCGTCTTCAATACAACCAACCGGGAAACCTTTTCCGTCAAGTCGCTCATGATGCTGATAGGTCATCATAAGTTGGCCTTCAACGAGGTCCTCGCGGTGCGCTAACTTTTTGAAACCCAGAATTGGATGCATTCGAATCTCGCGAAACTCCAATTCCGTTAATCTCCCCGGCTTACGCAAAAGTGCATCACGAATTTCCAGTTTTCCCAAATCGTGAAGTAATCCACCGGCCGTGATGTCTTCTACCACCTCGCTAGAATACCCCAACTCATTTGCTAGCATCCCGCAATAAAATGCAACATTGGCTGAATGCGTGAACGTTGCGTAGTCATGATGCAAAACCTTGAGCATGTCCGTGACGGCGAACTGATCATTGGTCAAAATGTCCGCAGTGAGTGTGCCCAACTGGCTTGCTGCGTCGACAGTTTGGTCAGTGTTATGTTCTGAAAATGACTCTTGAAGTATCTGACGAACAACCTAGGTCACGGCCTCGGTACGCACTGCCGGCGAGACATTTTCCTGATCGTTCCCAGTCGCGATCTCCCGCAAATAGTCTTTGTAGGAAGCCTGCGACTCGCGGGAGATGAACAATTGCTCGACGCCACGCACCCGCAGCCGCTCGAGATCGTCGACGGTGAGCGGATAGTCACCACCTCGATACAGAATGTAATTCTCGGTCTCCAGTTCGACTTGATACAAGTCGAGCCCGAGGTGAGAACGCGGCGTCAAGGTCGCGATGCTAATCGGGATTAAGTCACGGCAGTGCATTGTTCTTATAAGACACTGGAGGAAATTAAAGCCACGTTAATATCCTAGACCACCACATTTGGGGGGGTGCCGAAATTACTGCAATCAAATCTGGCTGTTCACATTGATTTTGAACGCGCAACCGTCAAAATCGTTTTACACGCTCCCAATGGTAAAAGTCGGAAGCAAACCACTGATTGCAGAAGGAACTTTTACCTGGTGCCACGGGCCAACATCCCTCAGTCGAGTTTGAATTCGGGGGGCACTTCGTACTTGCCTTTCGCCGAAGCGCGCGTGGTTACGAGTATCTCTTTGGTACCCGGCTTTGTGGCATCGTCCTCTAACACCCAGATCAGGGCCTGCTTCTCATCCTTGGGCCCCGTTGCTGTCTTGTCGGGATTCGCAAGTCTCAACAATGCGGTGAGCACTTGCCGCAGTGGAACGTTGGTTTGTTTGAAGTCGCGAACTTGTTGATTCTGAGTGATCCCCATCAACTGTAAGTCTCCACCAACAATGCGAACATTGGGTAATTTGGATCCACGGGGCAAGTCACGTTCAAAAGCGGTCACGATATTATCGATCGCAAATTCGAGTGATTCCTGTTCAAAGGTAACCGACATTTTACGATTCAAGAGTTCTTCGATGGACAGCGGCTTTTTTGGGGCAGGAACTCCAGTTGCCACAGATCCACCCTCGGGTGTGTTCAGCGCCAGAACCGTGGCCAGTGCAACCTGAGGAACTGCCTGTGCGGGCAGGTACGCATTAGCGATGGCCATCTCCTCCGACACGCCAAACCGCACCTGTTCGGCGACAAAATTGACCATCGGTCGCAGTCGATTCGCGAGCAAACGCCACGAAGCATCGGGCACAGAGTTGATGATAAAATCGTCTGCCCAGTCGGGCCAGCCACCAATCTTTTCCTGCAACATTCTGACAAGTGCGGCAGGACTCGCACCACCACTCGGCGTGAACCGTGTCTCAATGAACATTTGCTCGTTGCCAAAATCCACTGCCACTAACATCGCTGAGACGTCCGGTTGCAATGCTGATTTCAACGGAGCAACGAATCCTGGCAGTGAGTTTGAAAGCAGTTCTCGACCGTCTGCGAACAGAAAGTTAGGGCTGGCAAAAAGAACAACGATGTCAGATTCCTCACTGGTAGCATTCCACAGCGTCTGTGAGTTCCTCGGAAGAAGGACCGACGATCCTTTCGTTTCAGCGACTTCACTTATTTTGGCAACTGATCCAATCGCAAAGCGACTGACAGGATCGTCTCCCTTTCCTTCAAAATAATAGGCATCTGCTTCCGGTGAGTCACCTGCATAGATGGTGGCACCATCAGCAGTGCGTGCTGCTGCCACATCCCACTTCTCGACCAACTCTTTTGCTGGCACAGGATCTTTCAGTTGAATTGCCAACGATACTTCCGGCCAGCCTTCCTTGCCTGGGTGCAACGCCAAGCCACACGTCTGAATCGACTCCACAGGCACCGCCGCACGTTCCGCGACACTGGCAATCAGAGCATCCAAATCTGGCGAAAAAACCTCGATAACCTGACCACCAATGTTACTGTCAACGATGGATGCGATGCGCAACGATGCTACCATCGCTGGCCCAGGTGGCAGGTATTCCAAAGATGCTTTTTCAGTGTCCACTGCGTAGGGTGGTACGTAAAGTAAACGATCATCATCTACCAGTTGATATCCACTAGCTTCGCTATCCTGCTTTGATATTCCATTCGGCGTTTCTTTCGGCTTTGCACCCGTGTCTTCATCTTCCTTTTCCCGATTGGATACTCGTGGAATCACAGCGGGCGTCGGCGGACGCGTTCGATCTTTCTCAGCGGTCTTCTCTTCTGGACTCCTCGGCACCAGCAATCCAATCATCAACAGCAGGATTGCGACGCACATTGCCCCAAGAACCAAGGGCGCTTTCGACTTCTTTTTCCGACGGGAACGCTGTTTTGGAGCACTCGCCTGACCACCAACTGGTGGTGGTTCTGGAGGCTCCGAAGAACCATCGCCCGAAACCACTGCTTCAGGATGACTTGCAGCCTCTTCCGAGGCGTTGGCACGTCCGGAGACGCTGCGAGGTGATTGCTCAGAACCACCCTCTGCTAGAACGGTTTGATCGCTAGGACCCACGGAGCTTCGCTTCGCCTTTTCGTCGACTTGAACTGCAGTCTCGCCCACGTTGACAGCGGCTTTCCGGTCTCCAGTTCTGACTCCCGCTTCATCAGCGACTTTGACAACCGGAACATCTTTGATGACTGGAGCTTCCGATGTTGCGGTCGACACTACCACCTCATCATTTGATTGGTTAGCACCTTGCGGTTTCTGTTCAGCTGTACTTTCTGGCGTCTCCGTATTACCAGCAATTTCTTTCCTGCGATCTTTGGAAGAGACCAAAGACAGAATTGCAGTGAGAGCATTCGCCAATTGTTCCGCCGCTGCGAAACGGGAAGCCGGATTCTTGGCCATCGCGAAAGCGAGTACCCGGTACAACGGATCACCAGCCTCGCCCTTTTTGACCGCTTCTGCTAATTCGGGCACTGTCACAGAAGCTTGAGCTTGAATCAATTGAGCAGTGGACGTTCCCTCCACCGGAAATCTTCCAGTGGCTAATCGGAACAACAGACACCCGAGCGCGTAGATGTCAGTGGCCGCATTGCATTCTTGATCTGAATGACTGAACTCTGGCGCGGCATACAGCGCAGCTGCCTCCTCACCATCAAACCAACCAGAATGGTTTTCCTCCATACCCACGGGAGGCCCTGAAGGGTCTCGCAATAGCAGAACATTGCCATCACTGTCCAACCAGACCTGCTCTGCCCTGATCGCTCCATGCACCAAGGGACGCTCATGCATGGCCGCCAATGCATTCGCCAAAGCGATCCCGATTTTACACACCTTACGCTGACTGAAGCATGTCCCTTCCGCCAGATAACTGGATAGTGCCTGCCCCTCTGGAAGTTCGGAGAAAATCAGCGTCCAAGCTTGCTGAGTCTCGTCATCAAATGTTTGCAAGGCTTCCGCTTCGACTTCCTGATGTGCCTTTAGCCACTGGTCACGACCACCCGTGAATTGATCTGCTGCAACTCGAAAGAGAACACCAACGCGACCATCATCAATGCGAGAAACAGGAATCCATCGTGATAATGGCCTGGGTCCGGCTTGCGCTCTCACCACAAAGTTCCCGGACCTGATCTCCCGCGGTGGATCAGCCAGCAGTGCCTCAGCCTGAAAATCGGTCAAAGTTCCATTTAACAGCAGGAAATTGGCCAGCTCACTGCTATCGCTTGGTGGAGTTCCTGCATTTGCATCGGCGTAGTCGCCCGCAATCTGCTTGCAACCCGAGGCATCAACAATGCCCGACTTCACCAGCCCTTTCCAGAATTCGCCCAACGCGATCGACATACAAATTTTTCAATCAAACGAATGTTACAACGTACCTATGAGTCAGCCTCTATTCTACGACATGATCCAGCTTTCGCCGACCTCAACCCGAAAGGGGGCGAAAGTTCATCTCAACGAATTGTCCAGTAATGGCGGTTTCGCAGCCCAACTGCGACCTCTGAAGGTAAAAGCCATCTTTGAGGACCGTGCTTCCGGCATTAAACTGAGTAGGCTGCACACGGCACACATGAATGGGATCGTAGACGGTTATCCATCCAAGCCCGTGGTACTCCATTTCCGCAGTAATTTGAACGCACACGAGCACCTTAGTTGGCAACCAGCACAACCGCTGTAACCTGAAAATCCTGACCAGACCAGATCTTCGCGGCGCGAGAGATACGAGAGACAGAAGTGAACATCGTTTATCTCACTACCGAAGCCGTACCGTTCGCGAAAACCGGTGGATTAGCTGATGTCTGCGGCACCCTTCCCTCACGGGTTGCCGAACTGGGTCATCGCACGACCATCATCATGCCAGCCTTTCGCAGCGTTCACCAAAGCCATGCGGGCGTTGAACCGACGGATATCAGTTTTGCGATTCCAATGAGTCCCCGAAAACTCGTGGGATGCCGACTCCTGAGAGGACGACTTCCCAGTGCACAGGATGTTCCGGTCTGGTTCATTGACCAGCCCCAATATTTCGACCGCGAATCGCTCTATGGCACCGCTACCGGAGACTATCCGGACAACGCCGAAAGGTTCTCGTTCTTCTGCCGCGCTGCCATCCAGGCGATCCAAAGAATTGGCTGGAACTTCGACATCGTGCATTGCAATGACTGGCAGACGGGCCCAATACCATCAATGCTGGCTGCGGACCGAAATCTTTCGCCCGCGTTACAAGACCACGCAACCTGCATGACGATTCATAACTTGGCGTACCAAGGCAACTTTCCCAAATCAGACTTTGAGTGGACAGGGCTGGATTGGCATCATTTCAACCACGATGAATTCGAATTTTATGACCGTGTCAATTTTCTGAAAGCTGGAATTGCGGCAGCAGACACGATTACAACAGTCAGCCCCAGGTACTCCGAGGAGATTCGGACAAAAGAGCACGGCTGTGGATTGGAAGCAGTACTTGAAAATGTTTCTGATCGCATTTCCGGGATCACGAATGGCATTGATCAAAGCGTCTGGAATCCAAAAACCGACATAAAGCTGGCTGCCAACTACGACGCGAAATCATGGCAACAAGGCAAACTGGCGAACAAACGAGCCTTACAAAAACAATTCGCTCTTGAGCAAAGCGACGAAGTTCCACTGATTGGTTTGGTTGGTCGCTTGGCCGAACAAAAAGGCTGGGATCTCATCCTTCCAGTCCTACGTTGGCATCTTCGCGAAAATCGTCCCACGCAGTGGATCGTACTGGGCAGTGGCGATGCGAAGTTCGAACAGGAATTGCGGGCATTGAAAGAAAAACACCCAGAGCGTTTTGCGTTACATGTTGGATTCAGTGACATGCTGGCCCATCGCATCGAAGCCGGATCAGACATTTTCGTGATGCCAAGCCACTACGAACCGTGCGGCTTGAACCAACTTTACAGCATTCGTTACGGAACCATTCCCATCGTTACCCCTACGGGTGGCCTGGCCGACACCGTGGTTGACTGCAACGAGCTTTCACTTGCTGATGAAGCAGCAACAGGCTTCCACCTTCACGCCATTTCACCGCAAGGGCTTGATGATACGATCGGCCGAGCGCTACACCTCCGATACCATCATCCACAGCAATGGGCGAAATTAATTGAAACGGGAATGGCCCAGGATTGGTCGTGGAAGAAAAGTGCGGTGGAATATGAATCGCTCTATGCGAAAACGCTAGCCCTTAAGTCTGCTGCAAAGCGGACTGAGTGACACTAGCAGTAAAAAGCTCTGCAATTCCCCATTCTCGCTGCGATGATTTGAATAAATGGGGTACGATTTTGGCTCAAAATCAAGCTTTACGTTTGAGCGACAAGGTGGTTTGCTCAGCATCTGCGGAGTGCCCCATGATCGAGGCAGCGAAGCCGGATACACAACCAATTACAGCCAGCCCTCCATCCCAAGGGGCCGGGGAATCGCGTTTTGACCCCGTCACGGGTAACTGGACTCTTTTCGCTCCCTACCGCTCGGAGCGTCCCGACGAATTTGTGGAATCCCGCGAGCGTATACGCCAACAGGTCGAGTGCCCCTTTTGCCCCGGGAACGAGATCACAACGCCACCAGCTGTCTGGATCGGCCACCCAGAAAACAACGAACCAGTCGCGACAGAACGTCAACAACCGACCGAACAATCACAACAAAAAACTGCGTTAACGGACGAATGGGCGGTTCGTGTTGTGCCCAACAAATTTCCGGCAGTTGCTAACGCCGGGGAAAAAGACAGTCCTACTTGCGCTGATCCACCGCGATTATCAGGAAATCATACGACCTCTGCGTCTGAGTCGAGCCTTTTTCAACGACGACCGGTCTCAGGTGGCCACGAAGTCATCATTGAATCTCGCAACCATGTCCAATCAGTCACAGAACTCGATGTCGCTGAGGCCGCACTTGTTTTCAAAGCGTATCGAGACCGCCTGCTGCATTGGCGTGATGTACCTGGCATCGCCTACATCAGCACCTTCAAGAATGTAGGCAGCAAAGCGGGAGCGTCTCTGCGACACTCGCACAGCCAACTCATCGCAACGGATCGAATCCCCCCCATGGTGTTGACCGCAGCACAGCGGATGTCAAATTATCGCCTCACAAAGGGAAGCTGCCTGCATTGCGATCTTGTTCGCGCTGAATTGAAGGCAAAAGAAAGAATCATTTGGCGAGATGACTCGCTGGTCGCGTTCTGCCCGTTCTCAAGTAATCTCCCATTCTTGGTTCGGATCACAACGTTGGCACACCAGCCCTGCTACGAGGACCTAACAGAATCCAACATCGAATCAGCTTCACGTTTGGTGAGACGCGTTGTTTCATGGATTGAGAATTTGTTTCCCAATACGGCTTACAACTTCTGCCTTCATACACGCCCACCGGGCTGCAATGATCCCTCAGACGCTTACCACTGGGCAATCGAGATTTTCCCACGGATAACACAAGTCGCCGGATTTGAATTCAGCAGCCATTGTATGATCAACCCAGTGCTGCCTGAGGATGCGGCAAGCCAACTACGCAGCCGAGCATTGGCAGAAGACCCACGACTCATACTCTGAACAGCCACACGGCTCCTAGGAAGGAGGCAATTGGCGAGGCTACTGTCAAATTGGCCCAGTAAAATTCGCCCTGTGAAAGCACTCAGCGCGCAAACCCTGTGCCTTCTGATGCAGCTGCAGCACTTGCCTCCCCACGACGGAAGACCCTACAAATCCAATGGACTTTGGTGCCCATTAGATCCGATAGGTAACTTACGGAAACGCGTACAACTGCGCAAACGAGGCCAATCATAGGACTCACGTCTCGTTTCAGTGACCCGTTTTGTAAAGAGTCCACACAATCCCTTGAGAATCGCCATTCGGCGATGAATCCCGGGCTTATACAATCATCGTTTGTCGACCAAGCGACTCAAACTGACATTATAAAAAATGACGCTGCACGCATCTCTCTGTCTCGTTCTGCACAACCATCAACCGATCGGAAATTTTGACGGGGTGTTTGAACAGGCTTACCAGGATAGCTATTTGCCATTCCTGAATGTATTTGAACCATACGAACAAGTGCGGATTTCACTACACACATCGGGCCCCCTGATGATGTGGCTCGCTGAGCGGCATCCCGAGTACCTAGATCGCGTTCGGATGCTGGTGGATGTTGGTCGGATCGAAATCATTGGCGGCCCGCAGTACGAGCCAATTCTTACCATGCTGCCGTCACGGGACAGAATTGGGCAGATTCAGGCCTATAGCGCTTGGCTCGAACGTAATTTGGGTGCCGCGCCTTCGGGAATGTGGATGCCAGAGCGAGTTTGGGAATCATCGCTCGCAAGCGATCTTGTTGATGCGGGCATCAGCTACACAGTCCTGGATGACTTTCATTTCCGGGCAGCTGGCCTCGAGGATTCTGAACTGTCCAGCTACTACCTGACGGAAGATGACGGTCGCATCCTCAAAATCTTCCCAGGCTCCGAGCACCTCCGCTACACCATTCCTTTCCAACCCGCCAGCGAGACAATTGAGTACTGTCGTGGGGTCGCCGAAAAATCACCAGGGGCGATTCTTACCTTTGGGGACGATGGTGAAAAATTTGGCACTTGGCCCGATACCAAGTCGCATGTTTACGACGACGGATGGCTGCACTCATTCTTCGATGCGCTTACCAATAACGCAGATTGGCTGCAAACCGCAACACTTGGTCAGGCTGTTCAACAAACCACAGCAGCGGGAAAGATCTACTTGCCGGACTGCAGCTACCGCGAGATGACAGAATGGGCATTGCCTGTCAAAGCTCAGGCACAATTAGAGGATGTTGTACATGACTTCGAAGATCATCAGAGATGGAAAGATCTGAAATCGTTCGTGCGAGGTGGTTATTGGCGCAATTTCAAAACCAAGTACGACGAAACCAACGAGATGTATGCTCGTATGATGAATGTCAGCAAACGGCTTAGCGAGGCGGAAGAAGCAGGCGCTGATGCTGGCGAACTGTCTGTGATCAGAGATCATCTGTATCGCGGGCAATGCAATTGCCCTTACTGGCATGGCGCCTTTGGCGGCATTTACCTGCCCCACTTGCGCAACGCCATTTTCAATCACTTGATCCAAGCAGATACGCGACTCGATCAAGTCATGGACTCGGAACGCACGGCCGTTCAGGCTACCGCTGAGGATTACAACTTTGACGGCCTGCAAGAAGTGCGACTCAGCAACAACCAACTGTGTGCATGGTTAGCTCCAGCACGTGGTGGTCGACTGTATGAACTTGACATCCGCACGATCGGACACAACCTGTTGGCTACACTGCAACGTCGCCAAGAGAATTATCACCAAAAAGTTCTCAATGGGCCAAGCAACGACGATGAAGATGTTGCCAGTATTCATGATCGGGTGGTGTTCAAGCAGAAAGATCTGGATCAGCGACTGCACTATGACGCGTATCCTCGAAAAAGCTTGATGGATCATTTTTATGATGATCAGGCAACGCTCGATTCGGTTGCCACGGGTCAGGCCATGGAGCGAGGTGATTTCGTTGACCTTCCCTACGAAACCAAGCTTCGACGTGGATCTGATCGTGTTCAAGTTCAGATGCGTCGCGACGGCAATGCTTGGGGGATCCCCATCACCATCACCAAAGCTGTCACGATGGTCGCAGGCAGCAATCGTCTACTACTCACATACTTGCTTGAAAACTTGCCCCCCGAAAAATCATTGCACTTTGCGATCGAAATGAATTTCGCGGGAATGCCGGCAGGTGCCGAGGACCGATATTTCAGTGACATCGAAGGGAATAGCCTTGGCCAACTCGGAACCAAACTCGACCTATCAGAAGTCCATGGGCTCAGTCTTTCGGATCGCTGGTTGGGAATGGACGTATCTCTGGAGATTGATCGCCCCAGTGGAATTTGGGCATTCCCCATTGAAACAGTCAGCCAAAGCGAAGCCGGATTCGAACTCGTGCATCAAAGTGTGTGCGTCCAACCTCACTGGCTTGTCAACGGAGATGCAGACGGACGTTGGTCCGTCGAGATCGAAATGACGACCGCCTGTGACGAGCAGACAGAAACGCTTTCAGAAAAAGAAGTCATCCGTTTGTAGAAAGCGAAGAGACCGGAAAGTCGTGCTTGCGTTATGTCAATCAGCTTGCGCCATGTCAAACCGATCGCATTGCCACCTCTGTTCATGACAGACGTTTGGGCACCGGAAACTCAAGTACAAACTTTGTACCCCGCCCGACTTCGCTTTGAACACTGATCCGCCCACCGTGTGCTTCAATGATTTTACGGGCCGTGGGCAGGCCCAGTCCGGAGCCTCCATCTTTGGTGCTATAAAACGGCTCAAACATGTGCAGCACCGTGTTGTCATCGACGCCGCTACCCGTGTCAATCAGATCTAACGCAACACTTTTTCGGGTGGTGTAGGTTCGCACCATCAGTTGCCCACCCGACCCCATGGACTCTAACGCATTCTTCACCAGATTCATCAAGGCTGCTTGCAACGAGTCGCTGTGCAACAGAATCGCAGGCAAGTCTGGATCAAGATACTTCTCAATATCGATCCCATCAGCATCAGCTTGAGCCTGATAGGCTCGCAAAACCATCAGTATCTGGTCGTTCAGACTACCTGGCAGTAAATCAATATCGCGTAGGCGAGTGTATTTGAGGAAATCACGCAAAAGCCCCTCCATACGCTCGCACTGGCCGCGGACAATGTCTACCCGCTCCAGAGACCTTCGACTGCCAGGTGAATCCAATTCCTCCAGATCCTCACTCAGCAAGTCAATATTCATGTGAATCACGGACAGCGGATTCTTGATTTCATGCGCAAGCGATCCGGCTAATTCTGCCAATTCTTCATATCGAGCCCGCATGGGATCAACTTCGGTCTCGTTTTCGACACTGGACATTTGGACTCAATAGCAATGAATACTGAAGGGCAAGCATGAATTGTAGCGACCACAGTGCCGAGGGAAATGATGTTCACCGCCTGCTTCTGGGAAGAACCGTTCAGATCTGCCTATCCCAGAACAACCGTGCTGAGCACTTCACCCACATAAACACGAATCAGTACATCGAGAGCAGATTATTCGAGCATGAATCAGCAATTCGGGAGTGACACCCGAGCAATGCCCTGAACTTGATCGCCAAGTGAAGCTCGACTCCGAATTCGACATAACCGTGTCCATCATTCCCGAATTTGGATTCCTGAATCTCGCCTTGAAGTGAAGCGGGCTATTGAAAATTCTTAGCCAGTCATCGACCCACTAACGAACCGGCTTCGCCCCATTTAGAACGTTTTTTTGGCTGGCGCCGCGTTTTTGCTGCATTACGCCACCTTGCCGAGGCATATCATTGAACCGTAATCTGGAACATCCTTGTTATTTCCTTCATCTCCCCTGCCAGACCAACATGTCCACCGCAAGCAAAGACAATTCCACGACTGCCGATCCTTATTTTCAGTCTCTTTTTGCCGACAGAATCGGCGGTGCAAATTACGGCAAAGACACCGAAATCTACAAGTTTGAGAAAATCAAACGTGCAAAGCGGAAAGCACTGACGGATCATCCAGATCGTGCACTGCTGGATTTTGGCATTGGTGAAAACGATGCGATGGCAGACGAATCAGTTCGGAATTTGATGGCACAGGAAGTCAATCAACCTGAAAATCGCGGCTATGCGGACAACGGTGTTGCCGAATTCAAACAGGCCGCGGCCCGTTTCATGAAGCGCCGCTTCGATGTGCAGGTTGATCCAGACACGCAAATCAATCACTGCATCGGAAGCAAGCCAGCCTACGCCATGCTTCCTGCATGCTTCATCAACCCGGGCGATATCACGCTCATCACCGTGCCCGGCTACCCCGTCGCAGCCACTCACACCCGTTATTACGGTGGCGAAGTCTTCAATCTACCGTTACTGGCTGAAAACAACTTCATGCCGGACTTGGATGCTGTGCCTGAGGATATCTATCGACGGACAAAAATACTGGTCCTCAATTATCCAAACTCACCCACTGGCAAGACAGCAACAGCCGACTTTTATGCAAAGGTTGTCGCTCTTGCCAAAGAAAAACAGTTTGTCGTTGTGCAAGATGCAGCTCATATCATGCTGACATTCGACGGTGAACCACTTAGCTTCCTGCAAACGCCAGGTGCCATGGATGTTGGTGTCGAAGTCCACTCAATGAGCAAGGGCTATGACATGATCGGTTGGAGAATGGGCTTTGTTTGTGGTCATCCCAAAATCGTTTCTGCATTTGCGGACGTCAAGGACAACAGTGACAGCGGTCAGTTCATTGCGACCCAGAAAGCAGCCGCAGCAGCTTTGGATAACGATTCCATTCCTGATCAGGTCAACAAAAAGTATCGCCGCAGACTAGAAAAACTTGTAACCACGCTCAATGAATGTGGTTTCGAATGCGAAGTACCCGGCGGTACCTATTTCTTATATGCGAAATCACCTACGGGAACCCAAGCAGGAAAATCATTCGCTGCTGCAGAAGACGCAACTCGGTACTTGATAGAAGAATTCGGTATCGTGACCGTTCCATGGGACAATGCAGGAGCTTACCTGCGTTTTAGTGTCACCTATGTCGCGCCCACCGAAGCTGATGAAGATGCCCTGATGCAAGAGACGAAACGTCGCCTCGGAGATGCGGGCTTGGCTTGGTAGCGTTTTTCAATGCGTTCAATATTGAGATGCAGTTGCGTCCAGCGGTGAATGACTTCACCGCCGCGACCCGGCGTATCTTTCTCTGATTGGCCGAGCAACTAGCGATTCTGAACAAATAACAGAAACGCCAAATAAAAAAGCCGCTCGTAAAATTACGGGCGGCCTTGCTTATTCGGTAAACTGGGCACGCTTTTTAGCTGACGCTTTTGACCAATGCGACCAGACGACTCTTGGTACGGGCCGCTGCGTTTCGATGAATCAGGTGTTTGCTGGCTGCACGGTCGATTTTCTTCTGTGCGGCAATGTACTCAGCTTGTGCCAAGTCACTGTTTCCTGCTTCGACAGCCTCACGCACGCGGCGAATCTGAGTCCGCATGTTGCTTTTCCCGGCTCGGTTGTGCATCCGACGCTTGTCGTTCTGGCGAAGTCGTTTCTTGGCGCTGGCTGTATTAGGCATATTTCGGGCGGACGCGGATCACGCGTCGAAGACAGGGGTGGGGGTATGTCAGTTTTTTTCAGGCCGCGTAGTATGGCAATCTATTAGTCATCTGTCCAGAGTCGATCTGCAAAGCGCACAATGCTATTTATGAATGGCGCCGTTTACCTAATCGGAGCAGGCCCCGGGGACCCCGGCCTGCTAACCGTCCGAGGAGCTGAGTTGTTAGCCCTAGCTGATGTGGTCCTTTATGACGGACTCAGCAACCCGGAACTGCTGCAACATGCCTCCCAAGCGGAGCAAATCTGTGTCGGAAAACACGGAAAATCCCGTATTTGGAAGCAAAATGAGATCATTCAAGAGATTTTAAGGCATGCGAAAGCCGGCAAAATCGTGGTTCGGCTCAAAGGAGGCGACCCCGCAATATTCGCCCGCACAGCCGAAGAAGTCGACGCTGTCAAAGCTGCTGGCCTGCCGCTAGAGATCGTCCCCGGCATCACAGCCGCCCTAGCAGCCGGCTCTTTTGCTGGAATTCCCGTCACCCATCGCGGTCTCGCCTCAGCCGTCGCTCTGGTCACTGGACACGAAGAACCCTCAAAATCTGAATCTGCTCTGGATTGGGAGGCTTTGGCAAAATTTCCGGGCACTTTAGTGATTTATATGGGTGTCACGACGGCTGAGGCTTGGACGCAGGCGCTTCTTCAGGCTGGAAAAGCAGCCGATACTCCAGCGGCACTCGTCAGACGCTGCAGCCTGCCGGATCAGCAAACGATTCACTGCCGTTTGGATCAAGTAGCGGCACAACTGAGCCCTGCCAGTCGCTTTCGACCACCCGTCATCGTGATTCTTGGTGCAGTAACACAATTGGCAGAAACCATGAACTGGATTCAGGATCGTCCCCTCGTCGGCCGAACAGTACTCGTCACGCGTCCTGAGGGGCAGGCTGAGGCTCTCGCCAAACCACTGCGAGATCTGGGGGCTCGAGTGCTACAGCAACCCGCCATCGCGATCGAACCACCACAAGATTGGCAACCCGTCGATTCGGCAATCGCCAAGTTGAGTGAATATGACCTGTTGATCTTCTGCAGCCACAATGGTGTCCAGTTTTTCCTCAACCGCCTCGAAACACGCGGTGGCGATATGCGAACGTTGTCAGGGCTGCAGATTGGCTGTATCGGAAAAAAAACAGCTGCGGCACTGCAACAATTTCACGTCCAGTGTGATTTACTGCCCGACACATTCCATGCCGAGGCGATGACGAATCTGATTGGTTCACGAGCTCACGGAAAAAGCATCATGGTGATTCGCGCAAGTCGCGGGAATGATGAACTTGCCACACAATTATCAGCACTGGGCGGCCATGTAACGCAAGTAATCGCGTATCAACACAGCGATGTGGCCGAGTGCGACAAAACCATCAGAGAAGCCATTTCAAATGGAGAAGTTGATTGGGTCACGGTCACAAGCAGTGCCACCGCGGAAAGCCTTCACCGCATGTTGCCCGCCTCAATGAACGACATGAAAATTGCCAGTCTCAGTCCCGTAACCTCCAATAAGCTCAGCGAACTTGGCTACCCGATTCAGGCAGAGGCAAGTCCCTACACCATCGAGGCATTAGTCGAAGCATTAGTGAAAGCAGAAGAATGATCCCAAAACGTTATCAACAGATGCATCAGTCGCATCCCGAACTGATGGAGGCATACGAATCCTTTGGAAAAGCAGCCAAGGATGCAGGCCCGTTATCTGCAAGAGAAATTGCATTAGTAAAATTAGCCATATCGCTGGGCGCGGGTTTGGAAGGAGCATCTCACTCCCACTGCCGCAAAGCGTTGGAAGCAGGATGCCAACATGAAGACGTAACACATGTTGCCATTCTCACTGCGCCCACTCTGGGATTTCCATCCATGATGCGATCAAAGTCATGGGTTGAGTCGATCATTTCCAAAAAGTCCAATAGTTAGCATCATCATGCAATCTATTCTGGGCGTTGTTCTGTGCGGCGGAATTTCAACTCGCATGGGACGCGATAAATCGACGATTCACCATCAGAATGGCCTGACCTTCCTTGAGCACGCCGTCGAGAGATTGAGTCCCATTTGCGATGAGATCTGCCTTGCGGGCAGATCGGACTCATTGGCCGATCTAGTTGCATTGCCTGACCCGATCCCAAATCAAGGTCCCATCTTTGGTGTCCTGCAGGCCCTTCATTATGCAGCTAGCCAAACAGGCAAAAACAAAAAACATCAGGCATGCCTAATCACACCTGTGGACATGCCACATCTCACCACGGATGATCTTCGCGAACTCCTGCTCAGCTGGCAAATCAAAAACAAGCTCACTTATGCTGTCTGTGGGCCGGAACGAAAAATACAGCCGTTGGTGGGCATCTATCCCCTTCGTCTCCATAACACTATTTCTTTGCACGCAAAATCAGACTCCAGTCTTATGCGTTGGATCAAAAAGCAGGACGCGACTCACGTCACATTGGATGAGGCACATTGCCAAAACATCAATCGGCCTGAAGACCTAACCGGAATCTGACAACAACTCTCCTTCACTGCGTATACTCACGAAGCATGCACGTTTCAGCGACTATTTCATCAACTGCGAAATTGAAATACCCCGGAACCCAACTGACTGAATTGATTCCAACGCGTACACGAACAGTAACGGCGGCGCCCGGTTCAGCTAATTCAAGTGAAGCAGGCTCGGTTTCAATGACCGGATCTTCAATTTCCAGTACTAGTAGTTCATCACGTATCCGTTGCGTTACGTCAGTGATGTCTGCATTTGGTCGAACAGCGACGCGTGCGCCTTCACGTGTTGCGTGAGTCAAGGTTTGCTTGACAAGCATCAATCGCCCCACTTCAACCAAGCCAAAAGTAAACAGGATCATTAAGGGTGCAATCATTGCAAATTCCACAGCCGAGCTCCCGCGTCTGCCAAGGAAACAGCGTCTCACCACTAAACTTTTCATCGTGACTCTCCTCATTCATAACGCTCAGGATCGTGACTATTCAACCAGCATTACCGGCGTAAGCAAATGACTTGTTGTGTTGGTACCTGACCAAGCAATTTTAACTCCTCGCCCAATCACCTTTGCAGGTTGCACGACGACTCGTTTTTGACTTTTCTTTCCAGTCAGCTTTACATCCAGAATACGAACACCCTCGAACTTCACGATTGTGAAGGTTGCATTATTCCCTTGACCTGAGCCCTCGGTAAAAATCGGTACGATTCGTTTTTTGCCAATCAACGTTGCTAATTCATCTTTAATCCCTGCACTGATCCCTGTATCACCATTGAGATGTAATTCTCCATTTTCGTCAAAGACAAGTGGCTTTCCCAAGTCAACGAAGTCTTTGCGAGAAATTCCGTGCAGTATCTGCCGTGATAAATCGCTTGTGCTGTTGTTGGAGTCTCCGATGTCAATCGTTCCGCGGTTGCCTGGTGCCCCGGTTCCCTTGGGATACAGGTTTGTCTCGAACACACCATCACTTCCACTCACCACTTTGCCGTCTTTCATCTGGTAATTGTCCACGGTGCTGCCGGCAACTGCTGCTTCCCAGCTCTCAAGATCTAGGGCAATGGGCAGAATCCCTCGTGTTTCGAAAACATTGGGAGGTTCAGTGAATCCATCAATTGAATTAAGCATCGCTGCAACAGCAGTCGCTTGCATCGCCTGGCTCCCACGACCTGTCAGAGCCGCAAACAGAAGTGGCAATTCCGCATTTGCACCAGCACCTCGTCGCAGAGTCACACGAACAGCGTTTGTCTCGCTGAGGCTGGCATAGGTCCATCCATTTACAGGATGGTAATTTCCCAGTTCCACATCGTCATGCGTCAACAACGGTGACATGTCTCCGACAACGTTGTTGGCGGCGATGCCATTAGCTGAATTGACAACCAGCGTTGGCAAGGCGTAATCCAAATCCTCCTCTTCGTCCTGATTTGCAAACACCTCCCAACAACCTGCCATGGCATCTGCAGACCGCCTCAACTGCGTTTCGGCAACATGGATGTAACCAAAATCGATCGTGATGGCTGTAAGTGTCGCCATCCCAACTAACAGGAACAGCCCGAGAATCGCGGCTGCCCCACGGTGCAATCGCTGTGTTGGCGGCCGGACAACCAACCACTCCAACCAACACTTTTTGGAATTACTGTTCAACATAGCGGATGCTCCAAATGAACACGAAAAAGCAAAGTTCAAAACCGTCAAACTGTGGGAGGCCTAAAGACTTTGATCCACAGCGGCAATTGCAACATGACCATTTGTATAAAACAGCCGAACCGCTTTAAGCGTGATCCGAGAGACCCGATTTTTCCCAAACCCGATGTCCACAGCATCCATGCTTTGCTGATACCGGTAATTCGATAAATTCGGGACCGGACTGGGCACCATGCGCACCAAATAGTCAGGACCACCAAAGCTCCCCCATTCACTACCATGCCCATCACGGATGGCAAACAATGCACGGTTGTCGATTACAGCCATGACACTTGTCCAGCGAATTACATCATTCTTGGTGGCCAGATTCTTTCGGGTTTTGCTGCGAGCTTCATCCACCATTTCGTCATCAGTGACTGAGGCAACATGGAACCCACCGCTGGAGTAATGATCAGCCGCGTGATAATTCAATTGCAGCTGAAAGTAAGTTCCCTCCGAAAGATGACTTGGAGAGGTAAAGAAGGTGATCTGAGGAGAGTTATTCGAGGGATCGGGTTCGTTAACCACCAGTTCCCAATCCTCTTTGACTTTTTAGACGGTTGGCTCCTCTGCCAACAAAGCTTGTCCCTGCAGGTCTCCACACAGACCCAACGCTCCCCCAAACAAGACGCCCACTATCCATGCGAAACTCGGTGCGCGCAGCACGAAACGAACGCGATACATCATCGGAACACTCCCAAACAAACGTGACTTGAGGTCACTTCTTCACTTCAACCGTTCGGCGGTCTGGCGATCCGTCAAAACAACGGACCCATGACTTTGCGTCCCACGCTTACGCGTGGTTTGCCTTTATCGTGGAAAATAAAGTGGATAGCGGGAGAACATTAAAAAGTTGACTAGGCAACCTGAACCCTATGCCAACTTCGCCACGGGGGGGGTAATTGTCCTCCATAATCAGTATTCTGATCAGGGAACCTAACCAAGCGTGCGCATGATGTAACGCTTGTACGGATTGTTAGGATTCCTTAAGTTTCGCATCGCTATTGTCCCATCCCACCGCAGTCCTGATCAGAGTGAACACTCAAGTCATGAACTTTGAATTTCCTAACGACGCTTTACTGGCACTTTCTGAAAAGTTGCAGCCTGTCACCACTGAGTCACTTAAGACTTCTCAGCAAGGTCGAGTCTTGGCGAGCAAAGTGATCGCTGATCGGGACAGCCCAGCAGCGGATGTATCCGCTATGGATGGCTACGCCATTCGCATGACGCGGGCGTTTCACACAACAACATTACCCGTCGTCGGTGAATCTGCCGCGGGCTCGCCAGCGCCAGAGATGCCGTCAGCTGGTGTTTTACGGATTTTCACCGGTGCGATTGTGCCACCAGACTGTGATGCTGTCATCAAACGTGAAGATACGGAAGAATTGGGCTCGGAGGTACGACTCAAGTTGGAACCAACTGAAATAACCGAAGGGCAGCATATCCGTCGTGCCGGCGAAAATGCTCTGGAAGGCTCAACCGTCCTCGAACCCGGCATTGAGATCAATGGCGCCCACAAAGCCACCATGGCTAACTTTGGATGCTCAACAGTTGATGTTTTCCGGCCCGTTCGGGTCACCATTCTGACCACGGGAGATGAGGTCGGGAACTTTCAACAAGAAGCTCCCATGCCATGGCAACTGCGGAACAGTAATCGCGAAGCAATCGCAACGCTACTCACCGCACACAACTGGATCTCTATCGTCTCAGTCGAACACTGCATCGATGACCAAACACAACTTCACGATACGCTTACTGACCACCTGAATACCTCAGATGCCATCCTGATGACCGGCGGGGTATCCATGGGAGACTATGACTATGTTCCCGACGTGATCAAGGATTTGGGTGGAGAGATTGTTTTCCACGGCTTACCGATCCGCCCGGGTAAGCCCGTCTTGGGCGCCACAACGAAGAATGGAAAACTATTGTTGGGACTACCAGGCAATCCAGTCAGCGCTACGATAGGATGCCAAAGACTCGGCATACCTCTACTTGCATCCATGGCGGGAAAAAAGAACTGGCTTCCTAAAATGCCTGTGGTACGACTGAAAAATGGGGGTCAAAAATCCATACCGTTGACGTGGCTACGCTTGGTAAAATTAGTGGACAATGGAGTGGCCGAACCAGTCATCACACAAGGGTCAGGAGACTTGGTCTCCCTTGGCAATAGTGATGGATTTATCGAGGTTCCTCCTTTTGAGACTGGTGAAGGTCCTTGGCCATTTCATGCGTGGTAAGCCAAAGATGACTACCCACAGGCGAATGCTGAAACAAAAAAAACCACCTGATCACAGTGTCGTCTCCGATAGAAAAACGTTTTCCACTGCTACACGCTTTGGCTCGCGGAATTAGCAAATAGCGTTTTCAAAACCACCTTGATCTAGCCAGTTTGCTAGCGAGGCATTTGCTCACGGTAACCCAATAGTTATGACGCCGGATTCCATCAATCCCTATCGGCCAACCGTCGCGGTATCTGAGAAAAACGCAGATGCGGAATCCGAGATACAATTCCGCCTAACGCAACGTCTTCTTCGCCATGGTGAAGCGAAGTATCTCATCCAATCCAACTCGACCCGTTTAATGCTCGGTTCGTTGTTGATCATCACAACAAGTACTGCGATTTTCATCGTTTCCATGTACTTCGGTTCGCTTTTGTTCTTCACTGCACTGATCGTGACCATGGTTGCAGCGAGCACTGCCTACTTGGCCTTGGTGCATCATAAAAAAATTGAAATTCGCCAAAACCTGAAACGATATGGAATGGAAGATGGAGCGGTATGCTCGGTCACGATGAATGAAGACGCTGTCATCATCAATACTCCTGCGAGCACTTTTCATTGGCCCACCGGCAAACTGAGGACCTATAAAACACAGAAAGGTCTGCTGCTCATTCCACGAGAGCCTATTTTCATGATCATTCCGAAGTTGAATGAATCTACACGTGCCGAATTTAAAGAGTTAGTCAAAGCAATCAAAAGCCAGACCCGCTAATCATCAAAGAAACTACCACGATCATGGACTAGCTGGCCGTTAGTCTTCAGAAACGCAGCGTTAAGCAAGAATATCAGTGGCAATATTTCCATGAACATCTGTCATACGAAAATCACGGCCCGCGTACCGATACGTCAATTGCTCATGATCGAGTCCCATGAGATGCAGAATGGTTGCGTGCCAGTCATGGATGTGGCACTTGTTCTCGATGGCTTCGTAACCATGCTCATCCGTTGCTCCATAGCTATAACCACCCTTCACACCTCCGCCGGCCATCCATGTCGTATAGCCTTTGTTGTTGTGATTACGACCATCCCCGCCCTGCGCCGCCGGTGTCCGTCCAAATTCTCCACCCCAAATCACCAGAGTGTCCTTTAATAAGCCGCGCTGTTTCAAATCGCGTAAGAGTCCTGCAATGGGCAGATCACAAGCTTCAGCACGAGCCTTGTGATCGGTTGTCAAATTCACATGCTGATCCCAATTGCCGTGCGTGATCTCAACGAATCGCACCCCCGCCTCCACAAAGCGTCGTGCCAACAGGCATTGCTTGCCAAAATTGGACGTTGCGGTTTGATTGACTCCGTACATGGCGAGCGTCTTTTCGCTCTCCCCCGAGGTGTCCATTAACTCCGGCATTGCATCCTGCATTCGAAATGCAAGTTCGTAGGATTCGATCACACCCTCAACGCCTGGATGATATTGCTCACGTTGCAACTTTCCCCGATTCAATGACTGGATATAATCCAATTGCCTTCGTTGCTGGTTATCGGAGAGCTTTGGATTTTTGATATCAGGAATAGATTCACCGCCCCCCTCTCTCGAGAAACGCGGGATACTGCGTCCGCTGCGGCCGACCTTGGTACCACCATAAATGGCCGGCAAAAACGAACTGCCATAGTTCCGAGAGGTTCCTGATGGCGGACTCAGTGATACAAATCCAGGCAAACTATTGTTTTCTGTTCCGAGACCATAGAGCGTCCAAGCGCCCAATGAGGGGCGAATGAACTGCGCTGTTCCTGTGTGCATCTGCGTCATGGCGCCCGGGTGCACTGGCTGATCACATTGCATGGAGCGGATCAGGCAGAGGTCATCGGCCTGTTTTGCGACCTCTGGAAAAACATCGGAAATCCACAATCCACTATCACCTCGTTGCCGGAATTGCCAAGGTGACTTGAGCAACGAACCACCATATTTACCGCGTTTCCCATGATCCTTGGCCAACTGTGGTTTGTAGTCGAAGGTATCAACATGGGAGGGTCCTCCCTGCATGCACAGAAAAATCACCCGTTTGGCTCGCGGAGCAAAGTGCGGTGATTTCGGTGAGAGCGGATTAAGATCGACTGCTCCCTCCGCCTTTGCACGGTTTGCCAAACCAGCGAAAGCAAGATAGCCAAATCCGGCAGAAACAGTTTTCAGCAAATTTCGACGAGAATGCATGAGAATGATCCAAAGGCGTTTCCAGAAAAGGGCTTTTACGCGAGCCCTCAAAGTAGCATCAGTCGATGTAACGAAATTCGGCAGATGCAAATAAACTCTGACACAGGATCGATAGAGTGGAATCACTCAAAGAACGTGTCTGACCCCCGTACGATCTCACAAGTCCCTCGGTTGCCCGACGTTCACCCGACGTAGGCGACCGTCCATAAGCAAGCACGAACATGAATTCAATTTGATCGTTCACATTTCCACCGCTACGTTTCACACGGTTCGCGAATCCATTACTTTGCCGAATCACAAAAGGATTATTCATCATGTACAACGCCTGATTCGCTGTGTTGGATGCCTCCCGCACACCGGTCACTGTGCTGGCATCAGCGAAGTCAAAGACATCCAACGAACGTGGCGTCTGATCACGAACGATTGGCAAATAAACACTGCGGTACTTCGCATTTTCCATATCCAGCCCACCACCGATCTGGGCAGTTGCTTCACGCACAGCAGACTCAAACATTGCCTTTTGGCTGCTTGTCGCTCCTTCCATGCTAAGCCGCCCACTACGCTGCCCCATGGGCAGATTCCCACGGCCCCGCTGAACACCATTTCGCGAATTGGAATTCATTTGTCGCTCCCGCGATCCTAAACCAGGTCGCCCCATTCCTTTGCGGAAATCATTCGACCGAATATTCCCACGCGAATTCGAGCGACTTCCATTGCCACCCGCCGCAGATCGGTTCTCCCGCTGTAAAGCGTCCATCACATTTTTCTTTGCCAACTCAACCACTTCCCTGGCTTTTGCTCTCGAATCGCCAAGCGAGCCATCTCGGACTCGTACATAGCCAGCCTTCGCCACCTCGGAACCTCGCGGACGCTCCACATCAATCTCTCCACTGATGCTCAGCATCGCATCACGTATCGCCTCCGCATCAAGTCGGCGAGGATTGGCACGCCACAACAGGGCATTCTCTGGATCATACTCATGGTGACGAGCATCGTAGGCGGTGCTCATCCGGTAAACACGTGAAGTTGCGATCTGACGTATCAACCCTTTGACGGACCAACCAGATTCCATGAATTCCACCGCCAAATGATCAAGCAAGGCGGGATGACTGGGCGGCTGTCCCGTGACACCAAAATTCTCGGTCGAAGTCACGATACCCTGGCCAATCATGTGTTGCCAAATGCGATTGACCATCACCCGCGCCGTCAGTGGATTCTGATCACTGCCCAGCCAGTTCGCAAACTCAAGGCGACCACTCGATCCACCCTCAATGCGGACAGGTGTGGAACACAATACCTGCGGAAATCCCCGAGAAACGGTTTGTGCAGGCTGATCAATTTCACCACGTACCAGAAGCTTCACATCCAACGGTTTACTATTCTCCTGCACCCCCATGCAATAACTGTGTGGATCTCCATTTTCGTCGACCACAGCGAGCTTCGTGGACAACGTTGCCAGACGGTTCGCAGTCCTCAATCGATTCCGCACGGCATCTTGAGCTTCAATTTTTCCCGATGCCCGATCCCGGCGTGACTGAGACGCCTCTTCCATGGTGGAAGTGATCTCTGAACGAAGCTCCGCTAATTCCGTGGAGGTATAGCTTGGGTCGTAAGGGTTGGGATCATCAATTGGCAACAGCAGTAAACTGCTGTTTCTTCTCGCCTGTGCAGTGCTAAAGGTTCCAAATTCGGATGGTGGTGACCCCCAATAGGTAGTCGAATTGGCAAACACACCAGCCAGTGCGTAATAATCGGTTTGTGGAATCGCATCGAATTTATGATCATGGCAACGTGCACATGCCACCGAAGTCCCCAGAAAAACTCTTGTGGTGGCATCAATCTGTTCGTCAACCTGATCAGCCGCGAACTGAACCCTATTCCGCTCATTCAAGTTCTTCGGCCCCATCGCCAGAAAAGTTGTGGCAACAAGATTTGAAGCCCACTGCTCATCACTCTTGGCTGGTAACAAATCTCCTGCTACCTGCTCCCTGACAAACTGGTTGAATGGTTTATCTTCATTAAATGAGTCGATGACATAATCGCGAAAGCGCCACGCATGGGGATAGGTCTGATTCACCTCACGGCCGGTGGACTCAGCAAAACGGGCTACATCAAGCCAGTGTCGTCCCCATCGCTCACCAAATTGTTTGTATCTCAAAAGGTTATCAACAACGTGCTCGATCGCCTGCTCCGGACTCGACTGCCATTTCGCCTCAAAGTATTCGACTTGCTGGGGCGTCGGTGGCAAACCGATCAGATCAAAACAAAGCCGACGCAAGACCCGATATGCCTCTGCATCTTGAGCAGGCTCAATACCTGCCTGCTCCAAATCGGCAAGAATGAAACGATCAATGGATGTTACTGGCCACTCATCATTATTGACGCGTGGGGGTTGTTGCTGCCGAGGCTCTTGATAGGCCCAAAACGTGTCACGGGCGTTGTCAATGTCTTCGGTGGTGATTGTGGATTGGATCTTCGAAACCTTATTGGCACGAGGATCTGGGGCCCCCATCTCAATCCACTCCCGAAAATCACTGATAACACTATCCGAAAGTTTTCGCTTTGGCGGCATGACAAAATCTTCATGCATCATCGCATTGAAAAGCAGGCTCTCCTCAAGATTACCTGGCACAATCGCGGGACCACTGCTACCCCCGATCAACATGAGTTCCTTCGTATCAAGCCGCAGACCGCCGCGAACATTTCCGGATTGATTCGAGTGACATCCGTAACACTCCCTGATCAGCACGGGACGAATTTTAGTCTCAAAAAACTTAAGCTGATCAGGTGTCAATTGCTGTGCATAAGTCGGCACCACAGTGATTGCGGCAAGAATCAACAGCACTGGGCGTAAGGAAATCATGGCTGGCATCCAAAATGATCGGCCTGAGACAGACAGGGGGTCCATTGAAAGGTACCTCAGAATAGCGGACGAGGACGACCTCATTGTGATGAGTTCGATTCTGGGCGGGTCCCACCAGGACGTTGCCCTTTTGCTGGGTCACCACTTTGACGTCGATCACGCTGTTTTGGAAACTTAGCAGAGGGTCGCCCCTGAGGGTTGTCCAACTTACCGGAAGAAGCGTCTGTTAATTTCGGCTCATTCGGACGCCCATTCAAGGATTGATCACGGCTACTTCCGGCTCCCAAACCTCGCCGATCAGCCTTCGCTCTGCCCTGACCAGCTCTGCTTTGGCCAGCTCTGCTTTGGCCATTGCTGGCTGGTTGTAACCGATCCCTCATCCCGCCAAACATCGCGGTTAGCTCCCGTATATTCAGCATTCCATCGCCATCAGTGTCAAACTCTGACAGCATTTTCGATGCAATATCTGCAGGTTCTCTCGCGGGTGCCCCCCCGTTTTTACGATCTGATAGGCGGCCTTCCCCTCGTTGAGGCTTTTCAAGGGCGTACACCATCGGAGCCAAAAGTCCGATGACCAAGCATGCTGATGCCGTTATGCAAATCTTCATTAGATGACTCTTTTGTTCCGAAAAATTGTTTTGACTGACCAGCCCCGCATTGGTGAAACGGGAGGGGAGCCCCATTGAGGACTGAGAATCGTCAACTTTCTCATAAATATCAGTTCCTCGGATAATCGAGGGCACTTAGTGCAACTTAAGGCCGAAACCTGCCCCAATCTCGCGGTATTAAATCAGAAGCGGATCTGCCTGTCTTTTCTTCGAATCCCTGATGGCACCTTCTATGTCCGATACCTCAATTAGCGTCGAAACTGAGCTCACGGCACGAATGAGACAGGGAAGCGAGGATGCTCTCGCGACCATTTTTGCTGACTACCGTGAACGCCTTCGCCGCATCATCCAATTTCGCATTGACTACCGAATTGCAGCGAGAGTTTCAGATTCAGATATTTTGCAGGATACTTACATTGCCGCAGCAAAACGGCTCCCACACTTTTCACACCAAACAGAAATGTCTGCATTTCTCTGGCTTCGTCTACTGGCGAAACAACAGCTAGTGGATATCCATCGGCAGCATTTAATGGCAGAGAAAAGAGATGCCCGAAAAGAGATGGGGCTCCAGCCCTACCAGGCATCCGCGCAGACTTCCATGGCTCTGGCTGTCCAGTTGGCTGGATCAATCACCGCTGCCAGTGAAGTTGTCGCACGGGCTGAAACAATCGCCCTTTTGGAGTCATCGTTGAATGAAATGGATGAGACCGATCGTGAAGTGATTGCGCTGCGACACTTTGAAGAATTAACAAATATTGAAACTGCCAGTGTTTTGAATCTGCAACCCTCGGCAGCGAGTAAACGCTACCTCAGGGCAATGAGTCGTCTTTCTCAACTGATGTCCAAATTTGAGGACTCACAACCTGGAGGCGAAGCATGACACTCGATGATCAGACTCCCCATGACAGCAAAGTAAAACCAGATCAATCGCCGGCTCCAACCAAGGCGGACCACTTCAATCTCGATAAAATTGGAGAACAGTTCACCGAAGCGATACGAGGAGGTGCCTACCCGAACATGGATGTGTACCTAAAAATGTATCCAGAGAATGCCGATGAAATACGTGAACTACTGGAATCCATCTCACTCATCGAGACATTCAAGCAGTCAAAGCATGCGGTATCTGATCCATCCGCAAGGCACACCACTTTTACAGAACTCGACGATTACAAAATCATTCGTGAAATTGGGCGTGGAGGGATGGGTATCGTATTTGAAGCTATCCATGAACCACTCAGCCGCAAAGTAGCGATCAAAGTACTGGCAAATAATCTTCTTGGTGAATCCAAGCATCTGATAAGGTTTCGTCGAGAGGCACGCGCCGCTGCGAAACTGCGACACACGAACATTGTTCCTGTGTTCGGTGTGGGCACGAGTGGTGAGCATCACTACTACGTCATGGACTACATCGATGGGATGAGCTTGCATCAATGGCTGACGTCTCTCGACCAAGATCGTTCCCCCGCCGCTCCAACCGTCGACTTTTACTCTGCCAACACATTTTCTGGCGCAAACACTGACGAAGCAATTGCAGAAGATGCTTTACAACAACCTGGTGTAGACCCATCAACGGTTCAAGACACGCAAAGGTACCAGCGTTGGGTTGCAGGCTTGGGCATATCTGCAGCTGATGCATTGCACTACGCGCACTCACAGGGCGTGTTACATCGTGACATCAAACCTGCAAACCTGCTGCTCGACAGAAGTAACACACTCTGGATTGCTGATTTTGGCTTAGCAAAACTTGCCGAGCAAAATGCGGTCACAGCAACGGGCGACATCGTCGGCACTCCTCAATACATGCCACCTGAGTCATTTGAAGGTGAATATGACATACGTAGTGAGGTCTACGCTCTGGGGCTAACACTCTATGAGCTTCTAACCCTAAAGCCGGCCATTGAAGGCAATGGCACGGCAGACATTATCCGCAAAGCCACCCGTGGTGTGACGGTACGACCTCGTAAATTAAATCACGACATTGCGCAAGACTTGGAAACAATTCTACTGAAGGCTTTGTCGCATGATCCGGAGGATCGCTACACAAACGCTGAAGAACTGCGGGAGGACCTGCATTGTTTTCTAACAGATCGTCCCATTGCGGCTCGAAAAACCAATCCCGTAGAACGGATGATTCGCTGGTCCCGTCGTGAGCCCAAAGTTGCTGCCCTCACGATTACTACTTTCTTATTACTGGGCGCTCTTGCCGGTGTCTCCGCAGTTGGCTTCTGGCAGACCAAGCAGGCACTTAACCGAGCAAAGGTCTCCGAACAAGATTCGATTAAGTCACTTGCATTAGAAACGGCTGCAAAAAATGAAGCAGATGGACAAAAAGTACTTGCAGAGAAAAACCTGCAGGTCGCCGTGAAAGCACTCAATGAAGTGATGAAGAACATATCCCGCCGTGGAATTGAAACAGGTGCGGAATTTCTGGCAGAAGTGACCGATACAACCTCTCCAAATGTCTCCGCCGAAGATGCCGAGTTGCTTAATTCTCTACTGGGCTTCTTTGATGAACTGGGGCGTAACAACAGCAAGGATCTACTTGCTGAGTCAGCGATTGCAGCCAAATATGCGGGGGAGATTTGCATGAGGCTGGGTGACTTACACAAAGCAGAACGAGCCTTCAGTGAATCGCTTAACAGAACTCGCGAACTCTCAGCATGTGACCCGGACGAAACAGCACATATCGTTGCACAAGCTGCCATTCTGAATAAATTGGCCCTCATCACCGGTCTGCGTGGAAGACTTAAACAAGCAGACGCCATCTTTTTCAGAACCAAACGTTTATTGCAATCTTGCCCTGATGTCATGGCCACTGCAGAAGGACGTTTCCAATATGCGATTGCACACCGCCTGGTGGCATCACATGTAACACGGATTGGAGTTGATGAACCAAGTCCAAACCAGGGCGCAGGTCGGACTTGGCTAGCACGAAGAGTGCGTCTGACCGAACCCAAGCCAGGGATCGACAGTGCCAATGCCGTGCTTCGAGAAGCCATTGACGTCTTAACCAGATTAACCAACGAACACCCTGAGAATCAGCACTATCAAGTAGAACTTGCAAGAGCCTATCGAGACAAGGCAGTGACCGCTTCACTTGCCAGACGCCGGACCGAAGCAGAAAATTCAATTCAGCGATCAATCGCTTTATTTCGCGAATTGCTTTCTGCAAATCCCACCTTGGATGCGGTCCGATACGAGCTTGCATTAACGCTCTGCAGCACTGCAACTTTCAACATGGATCAGGTCCGCCGATCAGTTGAGGCACATGAACTGTGCCAAAAACTGTTGGAAACGTCACCCGACCTTCCTCATGTAAAGGCACTGTATGCTTCCATACTAGCCAATCTCGCCGAACGTCAAATGCGACTCGCAAAATATAAAACTGCCGAAGATACATGGAAAGAAGTTCTTCAAATCTATGAGTCCCTGATCCAAACCTCACCCAATGTTCTCCTTTACAAACGTCGTCATAGCGACACGTTTGAATCGCTTGCGGAATTGAAAGGGAAACAGGGCGACCGCAATGCTGCACAGGCGTATCTGGAACAAGCCATCGAAGGTCTGCGACGCGCCATCAAACGCAGCCCTGACTCACCTGTGATGCGTCTGCAACTGAATCGATTGATTCAACGTGCACGCCGCCAAGCCAATGCAGAAAAAACAACCGTGCCCGAACGTGTGGATGAAGAATAAAGGCCACCTGCCCGAGGTTATTTCCAGCCTGCCATCCTTCGAGATCGCCGTGATCGCCACCTGCACAAGATGAAAGTCATGTGCCGTGCCCACGAACTCGCCCGAATCAGTAGCAAGTGTGAACACCTGCTGAGCTAGCTAGCGAAACCAGAATCCAAGGATATCCTCCACACACTCTTCTTCCAGCATTTCATGCGCGACCAACTCATCGGCCAGTGCCGCAATGGCGGCCCAAACTCGCTCCAGCTGCACCTGTCGCCTCAGCTCGGCCATGATATTTTCCAAGGCCGCCATGCGTTGCTTCTCATCAGCCCACATTGGTGTCGCTGTTCGCCAAGCCTGCTCCCAGTCATGCTTCCAGGGTCCGTAAAACGCGGGGTGAAAGGGTTCGTCTCGATAGACCATCTCGACTACTGGACCGGCGAGTATCGTTAAGATCTCTCGTTTTCGCTGCCAGTCAAGATCAGGATCAACCCGCCCCCACTGAATCCGACACTCCCCAAAACGAGCTGGTAGCCAATCATCTGCTTCACCACCAAGCTGCATCCCCTGGATTGTTCCACCCAAAGCATAGGCAATCACTGCATGCCCAGACTCATGATAGGCAGTGAGCGTTTCATCATCCATCACTTTGTTGTCACCTGTGCTAAACTGCGTTTACCTGACAACATATTGAAAGTAAGACTCAACGAAAACCTCGCACAATACAGAAGAGCGACCAAGATGAAAGCGATGTTACTGACCGCATACGAAGAAATGGAAGTCACAGAGGTTAATGAGCCTGAAGTGGGACCAGATGATGTCCTAGTTCAGGTGGAAGCTTGTGGCATTTGCGGCAGTGACATCCACGGATTTGACGGTAGCACTGGTCGACGGATCCCACCCCTCGTCATGGGCCACGAGGCATCAGGAATTGTCGTGGGCACCGGTTCGAATGTATCAGATCTCCCCGATGGTACCCGCGTCACCTTTGATTCCATGGTTTCATGCGGACAATGTGACTTTTGCCGACAAGGAAGTGGAAATCTCTGCGACAACCGTATGGTACTCGGGGTCTCATGCGAAGAGTACCGCCGGCATGGTGCGTTTGCTGAGCGAATCAGTGTGCCACGAAGGATTGTCTACCAACTACCGGATAGCTTGCCATTTGAAGAAGCTGCGCTTGTTGAAGCTGTTTCCGTAGCAGTTCACGCCGCTAACGTCACTCCGATCTCCCTCGGTGACACAGCTGTTGTTGTTGGCGCGGGCATGATCGGTTTATTGACTCTACAAGCAGCTCGCGCTGCGGGCGCTTCACGTGTCATCGCAATTGACTTGAATGAAAAACGCCTCGAGGTCGCAAGACAACTCGGCGCCGACGAAATCATACGGGGTGACCAGTGCAATGCTGCTGAGGCGATCAGAAAATTGACGAACGGCCGAGGTGCCGATGTTGCATTTGAAGTTGTTGGTGCGACACCGACTGTCCAAACAGCGATCGAATGTGTGCGCAAGGGCGGCAACGTGACACTGGTGGGTAACGTCTCGCCAACCATCGACTTGCCGCTGCAATCGGTCGTGACCAGGGAAATCTCGCTCCATGGCACCTGTGGTTGCAACGGCGAATACCCTCAATGCATCGATTTAATGAATCGAGGCATCATCAATGTCAAACCGCTAATCACCGCAACGATTCCACTTAGCGACGGCCCCAAATGGTTTGAGAGACTTCATGCAGGTGACCCGAATCAGATGAAAGTAGTTGTGCAACCTCGGAAAACTTAATCTTATTACCTGTCCAATTAGACACGAACGGCCAGCTGCATTGGTCAGGCTAAGATGATTCAGCTTCAGACGTAACTAGGACGACACTGCTGTTTCCCGATTGAAAAATGATGTCATCCATGAAGCTTGTCATCAAGACAAAACCACGGCACTGCTCGATTTCAAACGATTCCGAAGTCCCTGGTGCTGGCGTCAATCGTGTCAATCGACCTGGGCCATCATGTGAAATGAAAAAACGAGTGTCGACAGTGCTGACGGAAACTCTTAACAGCACCTTCCGTTCGCAGTATGGTTTTTGTGCTGCTCGCTCTCTTAGCTCGTCATGGTTAGATTCGTCCCCTGCGAACATGCGACTGACGACTGTGTCCTCATTCTTGATCTCCAGATTGCCATAGCACATTGCATTGAAGAGAGCGCTCGAGAGCGCTGCCCCAACGCGAATCCTCTGAACAGTGGAAAGGCCCGTGGCGGCCGCTAATGTCTGCATGACATACAGCACCGTAGGCTCGATCGCCGCGATGTCATTCTGTAATTCAACGCTGAATTCCGGACTTTGCAAATGCCCTGAAAAATCTCGAAAGATTGCGTTGACCTCAGCCATCGCCAAGGTTTGACGCACCACATGATTCAGCAATTTCTGCAAGGAATTTTTTGGCACGAAGTTCACTGCGCCAACCGCCAGAGCATCAACAGCTAAGCCCTCCGAACCTCTCGCTGTCACAACAATACAGGGCAAAGCTGAATCTTCTCTAACAACCTTCTCAATCAATTCGCAGCCATTCAACTCTGGCATGCGTAAATCGGTTACCAACAAATCAGGTCGCGACGCCTGAATCGCCTCCCATGCCAACTGTCCATCCACCACGCACTCAACACGATGCCCGTCCTGCTCCAATAAAGAACGCATTAACGCTGTATGAGTGGAACTATCTTCGGCCAGCAGAATTGTCGCCATGGAATTGCTTTACCTTGCCCTTCTCGCCCTACTTAGCAATATGATCATATTGCCGAGTTATTTTGTACAACATACTGTACAGGCTGTGGTGTTTCGGCCCCTCTTTTAAAGGTGCAATGCAGCATTGCACGCTCCCTAACAGTTGCCACAATATTCGTGCGGATCAGGCTTACTTTTTACTATTCACCCAAACACCTTCCAACTGTTAAACCAAACCCACAGTGACGGCACTTTGATTGCTCAGAACAGCGTATCTCGCCACAATCATCAATATTTGGCATCCATCATCCACAATCCACCAATTAAAACGGGGCATCCGACTCGAGCCCAAAGTACTGCATACGCTTGACAAAAAGCAAAAGCAACAAAAACAGACTCCTCACGACAACATTCAATTCTTCAGAGCCCCTTGATGCCGTACTTCCGTGTCCATGACAGCCACAAATTAGTCCTGACTAATTTTAAAGTCATGTTCACGTCATTTACCGAGACAAACAACTTCACCAAAATCAAACGCTACAAGGCGTACTTTCTGTTGAAGCAAGCTGACACGCAAGTCCATTTCACTGTTCGAAACCCCTATCAAAAAACGATTTCGCTTTACAAAGACAAGTTTCAATTCACACCACTGAATGCTGATCTGACGAAACCTGTCAAATGGGAGAAACCACAGCGAATTTTCTTTCCCATCATGGGGTTGTCCACCAAGCGAGACAGCGATCAAAAGATTCAAGAAGCACTGATCAACACGCCATTTGACGAATTCGTTGAACTATTGAACAAGTGCTATTGGCTTGATGAGCACACCCAACCTCAGCATTGGATTCTTGATCACCCGCGATATCTTCTTTTCAAAAAACTACACGTGAATCAGAAGCGACTCACCATTTACAAAATGGATGAGGCCGGGGAACTCGACGCCTTTGCAACGTCAACTGGATTTGACAATAACAACCACGCCAATAGCACTGCTGAGATTACTACCCCGAAAGCATTCAGTCCCGAATCAATCAGGACTATCAACAACATCTACAAGAAAGACTTTGCCGAATACGGCTACCAGATGCGTTAGATGCAAAAACCACCAGAACGTACAAGTGACAAAAGTGGATCGAGAAATCGGTCACCCCGTTCATTTGTGCAGCGTCGAACGACACATATTCACAAAGCTTTCTGTTCAGAGAAACCGACGACTTCAGACTCAACGAAGTAACCCACTCCGGACTGACGTAGACAGTCAATCTGTGACTGAGACGTGGGCGTCGAAGCTATTTCCTGACCATCTTGATGGGCAATAAAATCGGCTGGTCTGTCACCAGATCCTGCACCGTGAATTTGATCATGCCGAGCTTTTATGAAGTCAGAAATTGATCGAGGTGTTGAACGCGTCGTGGAGGAAACCTGCAGCATCTTACGTACCCCATTCAAACGCTCCAATGAAACCAAAGCGGTTTGCCTCGCCAAATCTTGATTCTTTGCAGTGACTAGCTCAGCCAGCGTCATCACCTCAACTTCCAACTTTGCCAACTCATCCAACAAACGTTCCTCAGACTCACTCTGGTTCGTTTGCAACCTCTTCTGATCAAATTTCCGGCTCAACCGTGGCGGATTCTGCTGGCCGCCAGAACGTTCATTTTCATCATGACAAGCAAGCGTCTCTGTTCGGTCCACTTGAATGGTGCGCGGTGCCTCGATCCCAAGTTGCACTTTTGACTTTTTCAATTGGATGACCCGAACACAGACATTTAGATCGCGGAATTCTATCGACTCGCCTTCTTTCCTTGACAACACCAACATTTGCACGCCTCCCGATTAACAGACCTAGCCAACGCAAGACAACCTAACGCTGCTAGATACTAAACACAAGTTCAGTATTTGTGTTTTTTTTGCGTGAATTGCAAGCAATGCAGCTAAGTCCGTTCACCATTCACCCAAGGGGTGATCTCAATCGCGAGTCCTACAGTGATCATCAAAGGGAGAGATCATCTGCAGTCTTTTTTCATACTCTACGCGGCAGTGAATATCGACAATCGGCACTGGGTGGCGATTCCTTTTCAGCAAGAAGCCTCATTCAGGGATGCTTCTCGAACCAGGCGATGGTTGCGGAAGCAATGCCCTCATGTCCGCCGTCAAAAATAGTCAGGCGAGCTTTTCCACTGTGACGTCGCAAAAAATACTTTCGATTGAAAGTTGG
>JBPCVE010000344.1:0-39925 GCA_051010795.1 Rubripirellula sp. | reverse complement strand
ATTCTCGGCAGCACAGGATTCTCGGCAGCACAGGATTCTCGGCAGCACAGGATTCTCGGCAGCACCGGATTCTCGGCAGCACCGGGGTATCCACCTGACGCTGAGGGCCCAGGCTCCGAGCCGAATGTTTTATGACTGGCGATTTGATCTACGATTCAAATTTCTTGCAGGGCCCAGCAACATAAAGAGCCTCACCTGTAAAACGTGCCTTGAATTCTTCGTCACTCCAAGTCGTCTTTCCGACGGCTGGATCACCAATCACCCAGTCACCGATTTCGTTACGTCCAAACACGACCACGGCATGCCGGTCACCGCGAGCTGCAAATAGGCGGATTGGAAACGCACGACGAGCCGCGCCGAAGCGAACAATCGCCAAATTGGGAAGTTGTCCGCCTGGCAACCAGACATCCGTATTCGATGACGCCACACAAATCTTGTGAAAAGCAGAATTCGAGTAAATCCTGACTCCACGGTACAACCCCAACGACTCCGTACCTTGGTCACTCGTCGAACATACTCGCACAAGATCCCGCTCTTCAGCAACAATTCCCACACCCCTTAATAAAGTAACAGCTGCCGCTGGCGCACAGGTCGAGTTATGACTCTGAAGACAAATCCCATCATCCCACTGAGTTTCTTCACTCAGGTAGACAGGCGAAAGGGCCGGGCGGAGCAACGGTGCCAAGGTATAGCCAAGGGCCATTCCCAACAGACTGATCGCAGCCAGTGACCGGGAACAGGACCGCAAACCTGAACTACAGCTTGCCAAACCAGCAGTGAAACAAAGGACAGGGGCTATAAGACTTGACCACAGTAAAACATCGGGGAGCGGCAGTAGATCAATCCACTGAATCCCACCCGCGAAAATCAAAGGCAGGATGGTAGCGAAACACAGCGCGCCAGCAAAATAGAATGGACCCGAGGCCCTCTGATTTGACCACAGCCCCCTGCCCACAGCGTAAGCAATTACTGATAAGGCTAGCGTGCAGACAAGACCAGAAACCAAATACGCAGCCATCGAAGCACCTCTTCCAAAAACACACAAATGTTAAGAAAAGATTAGCAACAAGTTGAAATCTAAACAATATTTATCTTATCGACTGCGTACGGTATTCCAATATCTTCATAATTCGAAAAATAAGAGCACTTCTGGATTTACCCGCCCATGAAGGGTTCGCCAAAACCGGTCTTGAAATACAAGGGGGCCAGTATTTCAGGGCCTGCGATGCACTAACCAACGCCTGCATCGAAGCAATCACTCGGTTGAAAAGCGATGCACGGTAACTTCATGCATCCGTTCTCCGGGCTTCAATAAGGTCGTTGGAAACGAATCACGATTGGGCGTATTGGGATAATGTTGAGTTTCAAGACAAAATGCTTCATGCCCGCCATAACCATTGGACCTTTCGTTACCGGGTAGATGATTTGCGGTATACAACTGCATTCCCGGTTGCGTGGTTTCGATTTCAAGCACTCGCCCTGAATTCGGATCAACCACCCGAGCAGCTTTCCGCAACTCACCCGCGGCTCCTCGCACGACGTAACAGTGATCATATCCCTTGGTCGCGGCCAGTTGATTCACACGATCCCCCAGTGGCATGCCCATACGAAAATCGAGCACGGTGTCGGCGACTGAATTCAGTTTACCGGTGGGAATCAACTCGTCATCCACGTCGAGGTACTGATCGGCTTCGATGGTTGCAACATGATCCATCGCTGAACCGCTTCCTGCACCACCAAGATTCCAGTAACTGTGATTCGTCAAATTGACGTGGGTAGATGCATCCGTCGTTGCACTGAAAGCTACTCGAAGTTCGTTCTTGTCATTCCAGGAATACTCGACAGTGGCTTGTACCGTTCCCGGGTACCCTTCCTGCCCATCAGGACTAATCAGTTGGAATCGCACGCCAACCACCTCATTCTCATGAAACGATTCACTGCTCCAATTCTGGTAGGTAAAATTCGTTTTCCCACCATGAATGTGATGCTGCCCCGCATTGGTTGTCACCTGATAATCCCTGCCATCAATGGTGAATTTCCCCTCCGCTATCCGATTGCAAAAGCGACCAACAGTGCTGCCAAAATAAGGATGCCCGTCAAGGTAGGGAGCAAGTTCGTCAAACGCGAGATTCACATTTGCCCGATTTCCTTCTCGGTCAGGGACGTTGACATCGAGTAGGGTGGCTCCCCAAGTCATGACCGAAACACTGTTGCCATGCGAATTAGTCAAAGTGAACCGAGTGACGTCTTGACCGTCCTGAGTAGCACCAAATACGTTGGATTGGATGTTCATGGTGGGATTAGCAGCGAGCGAGTTGGCAAAACAGGTAATAATCGCGATAATGGGCATCGCGGTGGTGAATAAGCGTAGCATCATGACGTTTTTCGAAGCGTTCGTGTACCAGACAAGTGAGAGCTTTACGTTAACCGACATCGCGTACCAATTCACCTTGTGCAGCTCATTGATTTTGAAAAAGTGCGTCCCATTTCTGTGTCTACATTACCTGCCCTCTCACCGCTAAGCATTGGGAATGTCAACATTGGCTTTCCTATCGTGCAAGCTGCCTTGTCAGGCTACAGCGACCTTCCGATGCGGGTGATTGCGCGTCAATACGGTGCCAGTTACGCAATTTGCGAGGTAATGCTGGACCAGTTCCTGCTAGCCCTTAGCAAACGTCAGAAAACAAAACACTTCCTGGATATCCATCCCACAGAACACCCGGTGGGTGGGCAACTGATGGGCGCGGAACCTGAGCAGTTTGCCATGGGCGCGCTCAAATTGGTGGAAGCCGGCTTCGACATCATCGACGTCAATTTCGGATGTCCCGTCAAAAAGGTTTTGGGGCGCTGTCGCGGCGGATTCCACCTCTCACAACCCGAAGTTGCAATTGATATCCTGCGACGCACCCGTGATATCGTTCCTCAACAGATTCCTGTAACAGTCAAGATGCGACGTGGCATTGATGATTCAGCTGAATCCCGTGACAAGTTTTTTCAGATTCTTGACGGTGCCATGGACGCTGGTCTAGCTGCGGCCACCGTGCATGGTCGAACCGTACAGCAACGCTATGTCGGCCCCAGTCGCTGGTCTTTTCTGTCCGAGGTCAAACAACACGTGGGTACAAGGCTGCGCATTCTCGGCAGCGGCGATTTATTCACAGCCGAAGACTGCTTGCGTATGATTCACGAAACCGGGATCGATGGTGTCACAGTTGCACGGGGTGCAATCGGAAATCCTTGGATTTTCCAACAGGCAAAGGCTCTTGCGGAAGGCCTGCCCAAACCCTCACCACCGGACCTGAACGAACAAGCCGCTGTGATGAGAGCGCATTTTCAGTTGTGCATGCAAACTTACAGCGAACAGCGGGCTCCGCTGTTGATGAGAAAATTTTGCATCAAGTATTCCCAATGTCACCCCCAGCACGAACAAGTGCGACTCGATATGACGCGTATCCGAACCGCGGACGAATTCGAACAGATGCTCAACAAGCACTATTCGAACAATGTCGCCGGGCGCTACATCCCGCGCGAAGCACATGGATCTCAAGAGGAGTGCTGACGCTCAAAAATCTACGCTGTGTGATCTACTCTCTGTGTGATCTACTCTTCTTCATCTTTCTTGTACTGATCCAATCGGCGATACAAAGTACGTGCACCGATTTGAAGGATCTTCGCAGCTTCATCACGATTGTCATTCGTAAGCCTGAGTGTTTCCTCGATGGCCCACCGCTCGATGACGCCTAACGGCTTCCCAATCAAATCTGAATCACCTTGAATTGGCAATTGCAGATCATCTCCATCTTCCAACGCCTCATCCGCCAACTCAGGTGGCAAATCATCAACATCGAGCTTGCCATCAGTGTCCAGGACAACCATTGTTTCAACAAAGTTCCTCAACTCCCTAACGTTACCGGGCCAGTCATAGGAAAAGAAACGTTTTGTCACCGCAGGTGTAAAGTGAGCCGTCGGCTTGTCATGACGACGAAGAAATGTTTTTCGAAAATGGTCCATCAAGGGCACAACATCTTCAAGCCGATCACGCAAAGCAGGCAACTCGACCGTCACGACTTTTAGACGGTGATACAAGTCTTTGCGGAAGGTGCCAGCTTCAATCATCCCTTGCAACGGACGATTCGTTGCGGAGATCAAACGTACGTTGACTTTGATCGTTTTATTGTCACCCACGCGCGTGATCTGATTCTCCTCCAATACGCGTAGCAACTTGATCTGAGTGTTGGCAGGCATGTCACCAACCTCATCAAGGAATAACGTGCCACCATTGGCATACTGAAAGGCTCCTTCACGGTCAGACACCGCGTCAGTGAACGATCCTTTTACATGCCCAAACAGCTCACTCTCGACAAGGTTCTCGGCTATGGCTCCGGTATTTATTGCTACCATGCGTTTACTACGCCGTGGACTATTTTGGTGAATCGCCTGGGCAATGATCTCTTTGCCCGTCCCATTCTCACCGGTAATCAGAACCGTTGCATCGGTGGCGGCGATTCGACGCAAACGATCAATGACCATTTGCATTTTCTTACTAACATAAATGATGCCTTCAAAACCAAAACGCTCGTCAAGCCGCTGCAGAAGCTCGGTATTTCTGCGTTTCAGTGACACCGCCTCGGCAGCTTTCTCCGCGATCGCGCGAAGACGGTTGGGAGTGATTGGTTTTTCCAGAAAATTGAAAGCACCTTTTTGCATCGCCTCGACTGCGACCGGTACGGTTGCATGCCCGGTCACCATCACTACTTCGCAATCGGGTAATCGCTCGCGTGCGAGCTTGAGAATTTTCATGCCATCGACATCGTTCATGACCATATCGGTGATAATGATGTCGTAGGTTTCACGCTCCACCAAGCTGGCAGCCTCCGGCCCGCTGGTCGCTACTTCACACGTGTATCCCACCTTTTCCAAACTCTCCGTCATCGCGCGAGCGTGCGCTGCCTCATTATCGATGACCAGAAGCTTGAGACTGGAGGGGTCAAAGTCCGCCACATGGGTGGATTCACCCCCGTCTGCCGAGGAGTAGGACTGATTTTCACTTACCATCGTTGACGCGTGGCTGGGGTATCAAGTGGAAGGATAAAAACTGATTTGCGAACGCGCAGGAAATTTAAAGCTTTAATTTTAGGAGATGTTGGCGTGCATCGGACAAGAAAAGTCGAATTAGCCTAACGAGCGAGGAACCCGTCCACGAGGCTAGTTTCTCCGCTCTCTTCTGTCGGAAAGGAACTGCCCCTTCTTTCCGACACATTGAGCTCCTACGGGCAACTGCCCCGCCCGTAGGGGCTTTCATCTTCACTCGGGCACCAATCTTCTCTCCTTCTCAGCCGCTCACAGAGATTTTGCATAGCGAGCTTGCAGCGACTCAACTTCCAAATCTGTATCGCGTGTAGCCCGCATGGCCCGTACCGCTGCCTCAGCGGCAGCCAGCGTGGTGATGCAGGGCACTCCATGTTGCACGGCCGCCGCTCGAATACGGCCCTCGTCCGTACGAGCGCCTTTTCCACTGGGCGTATTGAGGATTAGCTGAACATCGTCATTCTTCAAATAATCAATAAGATTTGGGTGACCTTCGGCCAACTTTTTGACCCGAGTCACCTCAACGCCACCTTCTTCCAGCCGTGCCGCTGTTCCCGAGGTGGCAAGAATTTCAAACCCGAGTTCTCGCAACTCCATCCCGATAGCCTTGGCTGCCTCTTTGTGGCGTGCGCTAAGGCTGATAAAGATTTTTCCTGATTCAGGTAGCAGACTGCCTGCAGCGATTTGGCTTTTAGCAAATGCCAGCGAGAACTTGTCGCTCACGCCCATCACTTCTCCAGTACTCCTCATCTCCGGTCCCAGCACGATATCGACTCCAGCAAATTTTCGGAAAGGGAAAACGCTTTCCTTGATGGAGACGTGCCGTGGAATTGGCTCGGTGGTAATGCCCTGTTCAGCCAGCGAGATTCCTGCCATGACCTTCGTCGCAATACTCGCCACCGGCACTCCCGTCGCTTTGGCCACGAACGGTGCTGTACGGGAGGCTCGAGGATTGACCTCAAGCACGTAGAGAATCAGACCTTGGCCTTCCGACTTGATCGCAAACTGAATGTTCATCAGTCCTATGACATTCAATTTCTGGGCAAGCTTCTTAGTCGCCTCACGAATTTCGTGAAGTACCGGCTGCGTCAAACTGAATGGCGGTATCGCACACGCTGAGTCACCTGAATGGACACCAGCCTCCTCAATGTGCTCCATGATGCCCATGATCACACAGTCAGTTCCATCTGCGATGGCATCGACATCCACCTCAGTCGCATCTTCCAAGAAGCGGTCGATCAACACAGGTTGCCCGTCTGCGACCACAAACGCCTCAGCCACATAGCGATCAAATTGGGCTTGGTCGTAACAAATTTCCATCGCCCGTCCCCCGAGCACAAAACTCGGCCTGACCAGCATCGGAAACCCGATCACCTTGGCCTCAACCCGAGCTTCATCCATATTTCGAGCGATACCGCTGGGCGGTTGCCTCAACCCCAGTTCATCAATCAACTGCTGGAACAACTCCCTGTCTTCTGCCGCCTCGATGGTGTCAACACTAGTACCAATCACTGGCACGCCCGCCTCAGCCAAACCTCTTGCCAGATTCAGTGGTGTTTGTCCACCAAATTGAACGATCACACCGTCCGGTTGAATCGCATCACAGATATTCAGAACATCCTCAATTGTGAGCGGTTCAAAAAACAACATGTCGGATGTGTCATAATCAGTACTCACCGTCTCTGGATTACTGTTCACCATGACACTTTCGATTCCGATGTCACGCAAAGCAAAACTTGCATGGCAGCAGCAATAATCAAATTCGATTCCCTGCCCGATACGATTGGGACCGCCGCCCAAAATGACCACCCGTTTCTTGTCACTCTTCGGGGGCAACTCATCCTCCATTTCATAAGTGCTGTAGTAGTAAGGCGTATACGCCTCGAACTCAGCGGCACATGTATCAACACTTTTGAAGACGGGCTTCACACCCAATTCCAAACGTCGGGCTCGAACTTGGGTTTCCGTGGAAGATGTGATTTTCGCGATTTGGCGATCAGAAAAACCATCCCGCTTTGCCTCCCACATCTGTTCACGGGAAAATCCGTTGAGCGAACCGATTTCGATAAGGCGATTTTCGTGCTCGATGATCTGAGCAAGATGATCAAGGAACCAAGCATCAATATGTGTTAAGCCGAATACCTCATCGATGGTCATTCCCGCTTTCAGGGCATACCGGATATAGAAAATCCGCTCCGCACCAGGAGTACTCAATTTCGCTCTGATTTCATCAAGATCAGGCTGCTGCTCGGTTCCCCAGAGGTCCCGGTTATCACTGCCCAAGCCGAACGCGCCAACTTCCAAACCGCGCATCGCTTTCTGCATCGATTCACGAAACGTCCGGCCAATGGCCATCGTTTCTCCGACACTTTTCATTTGCGTCGTCAGTGTTGCATCAGCCTCAGGAAATTTCTCAAATGCAAATCGAGGCATCTTTGTGACGACATAATCGATCGTTGGCTCGAAGCAGGCTTTGGTTTGCTTGGTAATGTCGTTTGGCAACTCCCACAAGCGGTAACCAATGGCCAACTTGGCTGCGATTTTCGCGATTGGAAAACCTGTCGCTTTACTCGCAAGTGCACTTGAACGACTAACGCGCGGGTTCATCTCGATTACGATCATCCGGCCCGTATTGGGCTCGATCGCAAACTGAATGTTACTGCCACCCGTTTCCACGCCAATTTCACGAATCACAGCCAACGAAGCATCACGCATTCGTTGGTATTCCTTGTCGGTCAATGTCTGTGCGGGAGCCACTGTGATCGAGTCACCAGTGTGAACTCCCATCGCATCAAAATTTTCGATGCTACAAATGATGACCACATTGTCTTCTTTATCCCGTACAACCTCCATCTCGTACTCTTTCCAACCGATGATCGATTCCTCAATCAGAACTTCGGTGACGGGAGATTGATCAAGACCGTTCTGCACAAGGGAATCAAAATCGTCCTTGTTGTATGCGATCGCTGAACCGCTGCCTCCCATCGTAAAACTGGGTCGTACAACGGCAGGCAAGCCGACATCCTGAAGAGCTTCACGTGCATGCTGCAGCGTTTTGACGGTGTGTCCATTGCAGGTGTCCAAGCCAATTTTATCCATGGCCGCTTTAAACTGCTCACGCTCCTCAGCCTTGGCAATAACCGCCGCGTTCGCGCCGATCATCTCGACTCCATGCTTTTCCAATACCCCGTTGGCTTCAAGGTCCATTGCACAGTTCAAGCCTGTCTGGCCTCCCAGCGTAGGCAACAGCGCATCTGGTTTTTCCTTGGCGATGATCTTTTCAATCATCTGCCACGTCAGTGGCTCGATATAAGTCGAGTCCGCCGTGTCAGGATCTGTCATGATGGTCGCGGGATTGCTGTTGACCAATACGACTTCGTAACCCTCCTCTCGAAGAGCCTTACAAGCCTGAGTGCCCGAATAGTCAAATTCACAAGCCTGCCCAATGACAATTGGACCGCTGCCGATAATAAGAATCTTGGTGATGTCGTCGCGACGAGGCACGTTTTTATTTCCAACGGCGTGGAGCTTAAGGGGTCATACACAGAACTTACACGGAGCCAACCCTCAATTCCAAACTTAAGGAATCCTAACTCGCGCCCTCAGCACTCTCGGAGGTCTAACACCGACGACAGAGCATGAGAATTGACACCTGCAAATTGAGGCAGAGGATAGCAGAAAACCGCCGAGTCGTAGAGGACGTACCCAAAACGTATGACAAAAGACCCTGCCACTCATACCAAAGACGGAATCAAGACCTTCCCTGCGGTCCCATTACGGCGTTTTTTCCTATCAACCGATGGATTTCAAACCGTTCCTGCCGCAGAGTCTTCCCCAAAATGAGCTTATTCGAGTTCTGTCGCATGGACCGCCATCCAGGAGTATTTGGCTCGCCCTCTCGGAAATAGTGCCAGAGCTAAGGTGCGTCCTTGTTGGAAGGATCCGAATCTCGTGATTTCCGACGTACCAGACCATACCGCCACACAAATCCTGCCGCGATGAAGGCTGCCCCTACCAGTGTCCACCACCGGGGGAACTCATAAGTGGCATAATTCCGCCACGCCAGAAACGTCCAAACCGGCACCATCACTGGTTCCAACAACGTGATCAACGACGCCTCATTGCTCTCCACTTCTCGAACCGCCCACGCAAAGATCATGTACGGAATCGCCAACTGCACTGCCCCCAGACAAAACAGAGCGATCCATTGCCCACCGTGTGGGAGCGGAGCCTTGCCAATGACCAATGGAGCCAGACACACGACACTAAAAAGATGATTCACCAATCCGAGCCAAGCTACATCAACACCACGAAGTCTCCTCAGGGAGACCATGACGACCGCATACATTAATCCTGAAAACAGCGCAAGACCCACAGGCCCAGTGACGAGTGACTCATCTGCCACTTGTGATTCCATTCCAATGATGAAAACAATCCCCACCAACGACAATCCCACCATCACCCAATCACTACGCCGCGGACGATCACCAACGCCAAGTAACCCAGCGACCGCAACCCAAGCAGGTCCCACGTATTGCAACCAGATCGTGGTTGTCTCCGATCCATTCACCATCGCGACAAGAAAAGAATAAGTCATCGCGACAAAGGCCATCGACATCGGCACCATCGCGATACGGAACTGTGGGCGGCGAACAAATGGCAGTACAGTCAGAGCCGCGAAAACTGCACGCCAAAATGTCAATGCAACACCACGTGTTTCCATTGGCCAATCATCAAACCATGGAGCCTTGGCATAAAACCCACTCGTACTCCATAACAATGCGGCGACCACAACCAGAAGACGCGAACGATCCCGACGTGAAAGATTAGGCATCAGTTTTCAGTCGAATCAGACTGGGGCCAACTCGCCACAACCTGCACAGGCAGATGATCACTGGCATAACGGCCTGAAGAGGTTTTCGGATCAAGCGTTGACAGTCGTTCAATCCTGACCGACCCCCGAACAAAGATGTGATCGATGATCCGACCAGAGGCAATCTCCCTAAATCCATTCCACGTGCTTGCAGGGCCAGTGACCTTCTGCTTACTCAGCACACGCGCATCCTTCAACGTTTGTTCGCCGACCAATGCCATGTAAGGCGGAGATCTTTGCAAACAATTGAAATCACCCATCACAACGCTTGGGATTGCCACAGGCTGATCACCGACCACTCGCTTGATCAACCGAGCACTTTCTAACCGCGCCGTTGAACCACGATGATCAAAATGTGTGTTGGCAACCCATAATTTTCTCCCGGTCAGCCTGTCTTTCACAAGCATCCAGGTACAAGTTCTGGGTAGGGAAGCGTCCCACCCTGCAACACCGACTTGCTCAGGATCATTACTTAACCAAAAAGTTCCCCGCTCCAAGACTGCGAAGCGAGTCCTTCTGATACCAATGGGTGCGTGCTCACCACGACTGCGGCCGTCATCTCGACCGACACCATAAAAATCGAGTTCCGGAAGCCTTGCCACCAGCGTTTTCAGTTGCCCTGCGGTGACCTCCTGCAAGCCGATGAGATCCTGTTTGGAAAGCAAATTCACCACAGCATCAGCACGGTTAGCCCATGCATCTTTTCCGTCGTGAACGTTGTTGTACCGGATGTTAAAAGTCATCAGCTTGAACGTGTCCGCTGAATCAGTCGCCGGCGTCTCTACTGCCCAACCCTTGGTGACCGAAGCAGGGCACAAAGCGACCCACGCCAAGGCAACCAAACTCAACCTGTGCACACAGAACCCACAATACAACGCTCGGGAAGTGGACATCAGGACAATCCGAAAGAAAAAGATACGAAATCTTACTCGTGGCGAAGCGCCTCGATCGGATTCATTTTCGCTGCACGCACAGCAGGATACAACCCACTGACGAGACCCACACCAACCGCAATCGCTACTGCCAGAGGAATCGTCCACAGAACAATCGAAGGAGTCGCCTCGCGGATGGGCTGAGGCAAGCTTGAAAATTGCTCGGGAAAACCTTGCTCAAACACCCATATCAAACCGCCGTACACTGGCAAACTGAGTAATCCGAGCAAAATGCCAAGGAACGCCCCGACAAAACTGAGCACGATGGTTTCAACGAGAAATTGCTTGACAATGTCTCCCTGCTTGGCCCCCAGAGCGCGACGAATGCCAATTTCTCTCGTTCGCTCCGTCACACTGGCCAGCATAATATTCATGATGCCAATGCCACCAACAAGCAGTGAAATGCAGGCAATCAAAATAGCGATTCCGAGAAACAGGAGCTTCATATTGCGGGCTTGCTCCAGCAACTCAAGCGGGACCACCACCGCCGTATCATTCATTTCGCTGTGCTTTGACGCCAGGAGGCTTTTGATCAGTGCGGCTGACGGTCGAACTTTTTCCGGCGACGTCGCCTGAAGCGTGATCTGATTGAGTTCCATGATTTCCATCTGGAACTGACCACTACGCCTGGTAACGATTGTGTCACCAATTCTTTTCCGTAACGTTCGTATCGGGATGTAAACATCCGCTGAGAAATCCTGGGAATCTAAAGACCCACCGATTGCCGCCGAAGGATTTCGATGCTCCAGGACCCCAACAATCCTGTACTTATCTGTGTGCTCAGGGACATTGATACGCTTCCCCAAAGGTTCCTCATAGGGAAACAGGACCTCGGCCACTCCAGCGGAAACAACGCAGACTGTGTCGGCATTCAAATCATCGGCATCGCCGATGAACCGACCACCATTCTCCCGTATCTTGAGACTATTCACGTCTGCATAGGCTGGGGTACAACCGACAAGCCGTCCATCAATTGATCGGTCACGATACGTGAATTGCCTTCGTATTTCACGAATAGGTATTGCCGTTTCGATCGTCGGAACGTTTTCGATAATCCGTTCCAAATCGCTGCGGAGCAGGCCGTACTGCGTTGCCCGCATACCTGCAAGCTTATCGTCAGGTGGCTTCTGACTGCGAACGATAATCGTAGTCGAACCAAGCGATTCGATTTGGCGTTGCACTTGATCACTCGCGCCTTGGCTGATGGCCGTCAAAACGATGACAGCAGTGACACCGATCATGATACCAATCATGGTCAACGCAGTCCGCAACGGATGCAGCGCGAGGCTCTTGATACCGAGTTTCCAAGTACGCAACCAAATCATGTCAATTTATTCCCGACGCCACAACTACTCGCGAGCCAACAACTCTGCAACCGCTTCCCGCTGCGCCGCTCTAGCGGCAAAACGTCGTTCATCACTGACCATCTCGTCCGTGTGCAACATTCCGTCCTTCAAACGCACTATACGTTTTGCGCGATCAGCTACATCATCTTCATGAGTGACGAGAATAATTGTCCGACCTTCATCGTTAAGCTGATCAAAGATCGCCAGGATTTCATCGGTGGTGACCGAATCCAAGTTACCTGTGGGCTCATCCGCCAGCACAAAGAAGGGATCGTTGACGAGGCTACGCGCGATTGCCACACGCTGCTGCTGACCACCCGACAATTGAGCAGGACGGTGGTCGAGCCGATCACCCAAACCGACACGCTCAGCCAACTCCATTGCCCTTCTCTTTTCACCTGACCCAAGCCGCCCTTGGTAGTACAGCGGCACCTGTATGTTCTCCACAACACTCAACTGCTGTATCAGATTGTAGGACTGGAAAACAAAACCGATTCGCGTACTCCTGATCTCCGCAAGCTCATCATCAGTCATCTCAGCAATGTCATCCTGACCAAGATAAAGACTTCCATCTGTGGGCTTGTCCAAGCAACCCAAAAGGTTCAACAAGGTACTTTTTCCGCTGCCCGATGGACCCATGATGGCGACGTAGTCCCCCTCAGGTACATCAAACGATACACCCCGAAGAGCGCGAACGGTCTCGCTCTTTAATACATATTCTTTTGTTAAATCTCGGATGGAAGTCGCCATTCGAGGCGACTCGATTGCTGATCCCGCGCCCGCAAGATCAGATGTACCAACTGGATCGTTACTGCTCATCTGATCAACCCCCACCCATTCGCTTCGTCATTGCTTTCGTAAGCTCTGCCTTTGTGACACTGCCATCTGAATCGGCATCAGCAGCGCTAACCATACTTTGGAATCTACTATCGATAGCCTTAATTTCGTCGGGTGAGAGAGAACCATCCCCGTTCTTGTCGTTGCTTGACATCGTCGCTTCGACGATTTTAGCGATAGGAGCTCCACCGGCACCTCCTGGTCGGCCACCGGCACCTCCTGGTCGGCCACCCTCTGCCCCGCTGCCCGCTTTGGGTGCGGTTGCCAGATCACGCATGCCACTATTGTCCTCTCGTACGATCTTCGGGAGCTGCATCAGATCAAGATGATCACGGAGATTCAGAACAACGACATCTTTGTCTTTCAAACCGTTACCGATACTAGCCATCGTGTCGTTGGTGGCCTGAATATCCACCTTCGCGGTCTCGAATTGCTCAGGACCTTTCATCACTAGGGTGAACATGTCAGTGCCGTGCTCGTAGAGACCCTCGATCGGAATCTGAAGAGCATCATCCAATTGCTCAACAAAGATCTGTACCTCAGCGGTCATCCCCGTACGTATATTCTCTGGCGGATTAATGATCTCGATGATCGTCGCGTACTCCTTAATCGATGAACTGAAATAGCTCCCTGGTTCGGCGTATCGATTAACCTTGATGACGCGGCCGGTGAGTTTCATTCCAGGGATCGCATCAATCTCGATCCTGGCAGCCATCCCCTCTCTGATCAACGTAATCCTTGATTCATTTACTTTGCACTTCACTTGCATCAACGACGGGTCGGGCAGACGAATGATCTCCTGACGCTCGCGAACCGTCGCACCAGCTTCCACGACGAATTCCGCATTTCCTCCCCGACTGCTGTACCGATTGGCATGCACAACGACACCATCTGATGGAGCGTGCATGATGCACTTGCCAATCTGCTCGTTGATGTCAGCCAAGTCGGTTGTCTCTTCCATCAGTTCACTTTGAGCCGCGGATAAAGCAGCTTCAGCAGCTTCGATATCACTATCAAACTGAACAAGCATCTTTTGCTTTGTCAGGTTCTGCAGGACCCTCAGCTTACTGTCAGCAACATCCAGCTTGTTTTGCGCATCTGCTACTGCAAACTGGTTTGCTTCCAAGGTGAGGGCGTTCAACAAACCTTTGGCAACCAATCGCTCACTACTCTGGCTTTGTAGCCTTGCTTTCCGGAGATCCTGCTCTGCAACAGCTTTCTCACTCAGGATCTTCTTCTCTTCTGTCTTGTACACGCCCTCCAAATATTCTTGTCGAGAGATTTTTGCCTGCTCGAGATTCGCCTCGGCCGTTGCCAGTCGCGACTCGGCCGTGATCACCTGAATCTTCTGTTCCTTGAGGTTCAGTTCCAATTCGGCTGAATCCAGCTCAATGAGTTTTTCACCTTTCTTGACCTTGGCTCCCTCCTCGATCACCCAAAGGATCGCAGTGCCTCCACTACCGCGGGATTTGACCTCACACACGATTTCGGTGTTGCTACTGCTCTCTACTTCTCCTTGCTCCAACACGATATGGTCAAAGGGGCCACGTTTGGCTATCTGAGTGATGAGCGCATCCACATCTACCGCCGTGCCACTCTTATTCAGCACGACGTAGCCTGCTCCTCCAATGACAGCAATGAAACACAGACAAATGATGAGACCGACCAAGGCGTTGCCTTGCCGTTGATGGTGGGGCAATGGTTTATTCATAATGCCAAAGTGTTAGGTGGGAAGGTCGTCGTGGGACCGAGTCTGATTCAACACCCCGCCAATGGCGAGGTTTCGTGCAACGCAATGTCAGTCGGCATGAACGCGAAGGAAAGTGAAGGAATCTGCCGTGGTCAGAGTTCCTACTATTCTTGTGATTCTAGCCAGGTGTCAAAGTAGCGATCTGCATCTATCCGTAGATTTGCAGCGATCTTTTCTTGCAAATCGCCGACTGTCAGGGCCAACTTGGGGTTAATCTCGACCAGAACCCCCTCATCCACACAAACGCCCGCTTCGTGCAACCAGCTGCGGTGCAAATCGACGATCGCAATTTTCGCAGCATTCGGTGTGTCAGTCTCAGCACCATCGGCATTTTTCACAGGTGCAAATGCTTCACTGGCACGGGACTCTACGACAAAGGCATTTCTGGCGATTGGCAGCAAATCAAAAATGAACCTCTCGAACTTGGTCGCATTCGGCTGATCCGAATTGACTAGTTGCCCATGTTCGTTGCAATGAGGCACTTTTTTTAACGCTCGATGGAATGGCAGGGAATCGACCTGCCCAGCAACCCGCTGCAGGAACTTAAGGTTGAACATATGGACAGCAATATTTCCTGCCCAGAGCTTGAGTGATCCATCTTCGTTAACGGCTTCTGCCGCTGACTCGGGCAAATCACTGTATTCAATGATCTGAACCTGCCCATCGACAAGGACAACATTTCCAACTTTTTCCATTGGATAGCGTTTTTGAACCACCTGAGTTGTCATTTCGCTGGCTGCCATCAAATGATGCCCGATCAGCTCAGGCTCACAAAGATGTGCCAACGGGTTATCGACCTGAATGTAAGCGAGGTGTTGGACGCCTCGTTTCGCTGCATCAGCCAAGCAACCACAACGATCCAAAGCTGAAACTGTCCCGCCATGCCCGTCCGGACTCAAAGCAAGTGAGCTTGTGCTCTGCATGAGCAACTTGCCGGTTGACGCATCGACAGCCGGCATTACACCTTGTTTAAAGATGTACAAATCTTCTGCAGGAATACCCAGATTTTCATTTGCTGCAAAGTATTCTCGAGTTTCCTGATCAGTTGCATCACTGGTCATGATGTACAAAGGGATACGACATCCATATTTATGATTCACTGCCAGGAGACGATCAGCGAAGAACTGAAACAGAGTCCGGCCTGAAACGGGGCCGATTGGAAACATGCCCTTGGGTTGGTCAAACCCCAATCGCGTCCCCTGTCCGCCAGCAACAATCACGGCTCCGAGTTCACCGTTCCTCAGTGCTTCCTCACCACGCTCTCGCGCCTGAGAAGGCGACCAGGCAGCACCACTGCCATCAGCCCGCACAGCTGGTGGGGAACTTGCTCGGCTAGCCAGTGCACCGAAATCTGTCTCTTCATTCTGTCCACTGACCAGATTCGCTAATTCGGCCAAATCAACGCCGCTCAGTTGTGCTGTGAGATTTGCTTGTTGCTCACAAGTCAGCTGCGACCAGTGCTGCAAGACATGCTGTTGACCATACAGTGCCAACGTTTGCTTTAACTCATCAGGACTCAGGGGATTATCTGTCAACGTTTCACTCGATTTCGATTGTTTCTGACTTATGTGATTCGCAAACGAATTGGGGCTACAAGCTGCTGCACCGGGAGCAATCATTCAATCCGAAAGTGCCATTTCTGCAAATCGTATCGCTGCTTTCTCAACTTCAAAACCTCGCTTTGCAAGGATGCGGCATCCACACGCTCACTTACTGCAAACTTGTCGACCAAATGCTCTGCAAGCTTTGTGGAATTCAATGGCACATTGGTCACAAAACTCGCATGATCTCGACCCACCCGATAATCAGGCTGACGCGGTGCTGTGAGCAAGCAGCGTGACAGCATAGTCAAATCAAAGTCGTGCAGAATTGTACCGTGATACAAAATTCGATCCCGAGTCACTCGGAGGCTATTACCCGAGCACTTACGGTTCTGCCATGTCAGGTCGCAAATTCCCTGCAGGGTTGCTGACGGAACCTGCTGCTGCACGGCAGCCAACACGCGGGACATCACATACTTGTGCGCTGCATCAATTTTTCTCAACCCCTCATGAACGGCGTGATCGAGAACAACGCTGTAGATCAAACAACCGGGTCCAGCAACTACTGAGGCCCCACCGGTGCAGCGTCTAAGAATCGGCACCTTCATTGCCTGACAATAGTCGACATCGATTTCCTCCCGAATACGACTAGACCGACCCGCAATTACCACGGGCTGAGAGAATTCCCAGACCCGCAATATTTCCCACGGCTGCAACCTGTCCAATTCGGCTGCTTCTCTCATGAGAACAGCCTCATCCAGTGCCAGATGATCAGCTGGATCAGTCAAATCATCCAACATCTGAAACATATTCGTCCTTCTTTTAGTTGGAACGCAGCGATTCCAAAAGAGGCATCGTGCTCACACGTCGCACTGCTGCCAATCCAGCACACAATCCAAAAAGCGTAATTCCCAGCAACAGGAGCAACGGTTCCACCACTGGAGGTTCCAAGCCATTGATCAGAGCATGTGGCAACACAGCTACAACAGCACAAACCGCTCCACATCCAATCCCAAACAGCAATAAAGTTGCTGTTTCCCCCATAACCACCGAAATCAAACGTTGTCGACTAAACCCAATGGCTCGCATGACCGCCAACTCTTGACGCCTCTCAAGAACACTTCGCATCTGCGCCACTGCCAGTCCGATCGTTCCCAGTAAAAGCCCAAGTGCACCCAGACTCTGAAACGTTCGCAAATAGGTATTCTGAACTGCCAGCATCGTGGACAGGACCCGATTCGCATCGGTGACATCCATCCCAATATCGCCAAGCCGATTTTCCAAAACCCTAGCCACCTCATCACTGCGAGAGTCGCCTGACGCAATGAGGAAATACTGATAACCGCTGATATTGGGGAACACCAGTTTAAAATTATTTTCGCCGATCATCAATTTGCCTTGCAACATGGAATTGGCAAGCAACCCCACGACACGAAAATACGTCAGTTTTCCAGGTTCATATTCAAAGGCACGCACTTCACCGATACCTTTCATCATCTGCAGACTCCACATCGCTGTGTTCTGATCGATGATCACTGGTATAGGATCGTTTTCGGTTCCCTTGGCATCAACATCAAGCGCATCCCAAGGTGATTCCCCAACAGGCACGTCGCCTTCCGCTGCCCATTGAAAACCCGGCAACCCTGTCGACGTAGTATCGAACAGTTTGCTGAACGATTCAGGAATTCCAACCACGGTAGGCCGAGTTGCTTTGTAAAGGTTGTTGCAACTTGCATCCTGCCCCAATCGCAAACGCAAAGGAGCAATTATTGTTTCTGTGAATAGGCGAGCGTCTGGTCCAAGCATTTCCGAGCGGACTTGCGTCTGCCTGAGATCTCTGGACAGTGTTTGCGAAGATTGTCCAATCAAGGTAAACCCGCCTGTCCCCTCCGTACCGGGCTGCAGACGAAATGCCGATATCGCCATGATTAAAAAAGCTGCGGTCGCCATCAAACCAATTGTCATCGTACTCCGCAGGGGATGCCGCGAAGCGTTGCGGCTGATGAGCTGACGAAAAGAGAATGAATCTTGACGGGTCTCGGCGGCAAGACGACTTGGACTCCGCAAACAAGCGTAGATGAACAGCAATGCAGCAATCAGCAGCAACATCCCGCCGCCAACGAAAGCTCCTGCTGCAATTTGACCAGCTGCTGTTGCACCAAAGGCACCCACCCCAACTGCTAAAAGGCCGAGTCCACCGGCAACCAGAGGCAGCCTTCCTCGACCAGAGGTTCTACTGACCATTTTATCGGTATCACGCTGTGACAGCAGATCCTGAGCGTCAAGATGCGTCAACCAACGAGCCGTCCTCCACAACGTTATTGCTGCGACCGACCATCCTGCAAAAGCCCCAATCAACAAACTCTGAGTTGTCCAGTGAAAAGTCAGAAATGGTACTGTCACGGCTCCCACCCATAAGGATCGTAACGCCCAAAGCACGATCCATGCATAAAGGAAACCACCAACCATTCCCAGCAAGACACCTGCCGCCGCAACCAACAATCCCTCTCGGAGCACCAAGCCTGCTACACGTCTCGGGGTCCATCCGACCGCCAACAAAGTTCCGAATTGGGTCATGCGTTGTGTCAAACCCAAACGAAACAACATGGCGATCAACATGACCGCTGCAAAAATCACGAAGAAACTCAACGACAGAAAAAGCCCATCAAAGGGGGTGGTTCCACTGGACGCGGCCAGTTGTTGCTCGCGGATCGATATGATCGACCAGCCCAACTCGGAATAGGATGGCTTTAGAATCTCCAAGAAACGCTGGCTCAGTTGACGCTCATCCGCTGCTGCCGATGTCGAGATACGAATACCAGTGGTTTCGCCGAAACGGCTTCCGAAGAGTCGCTGCCCTTGGTCAAGGGGCAAAAATGCTTTCGGCGTCAAACGGTATTCATTCCAATAAGCATCATCCTGCTTGCTGATTTCCCGTTCCAGTGGGAAAGGTAAATCCCAATCACTAATCGAATCCTGATCGGTGACTCCGGGCACCGACGGCGTCAGATCAGGATCGTTATAGACCGTTGGTGGCTGGTCAAAAGTGGCTTCGCGGCGACGCCGGTACGGCGTCGCTGGCCGAGTGATCGGTACCACCTCGGTCACGACCGCTGCAAAGAAGCGTTCAATTTCTTTGCCGTTCTCGACTTCTGGTTCATAGTAGGCAACTCGTAATCTCGTCCCCTGTGTTGCTCCTAATTGGTCAGCTGCCCACTGATTTAACACTAACGGAATGACTTCAGTTGTGCTGTCTGCCTCAGGCGATTGAACATCAACCAAACTCTCTGGAAGATCATAATTCAATGGTAACTGGGGACTGCTATCAACGGCGGAGATGGTGCTGTAGGGCACGGTAGCCACAACTTCACCTTCCTGATTCAAACGCTCAATTGCATTAGCGAGGTAGGTCGTTGTCTCAGTCAATTGCGCCGCAGGAAAAGCTTCTTTGATGCGATCAACCGCAATCGCGGGAAGCAACAAGCGTTCGCTGGTCAACCAGTAGTAATCATAAATGGTCGTTGGATCACCGGACTCTGGTTCAAAGCGACGCTCAATGCGTTGCAAGGTAAGCCCAAGATCAGCCAAGTTGATATTGAAGTCCTGAAGTGTTGCAGGCTGATCAAGCAAAATCGCATTGGCCTGCCCTTCCCTATCGAGAACTTCACCCAACGTCGCACGATTGACAAAGATGTTGCGAGGAGCTGCTTGACTTGGGGAAACAGAAAATATCCCTAATCCACGATCTGGCACAATCCCGGTGATTCGCATGCGGGGCAGACCCTCGCTTTCGGCGTCCCGCTTTCCCAGCGGACTGTCGGCAGGCACCGCTTGCTCCACTGGCAAACGCAAAGTCAGCAGATCACCAACTTGCACACCCAACTCGGAAGCCATCGACTCGTTCACGATGACACTCTCGTCATCGAGTGCTCGTAATTTTTGCATCCCCGAGACATCGAGTTGCCAAAAATCATTGTCGCAACCAATGATTTGCACTGACCCAGCTCTACGAATCGCATCATCGTCACGACGAAACTCAACGATGCCATTCTCGAATAACATCAAAGCAATGGGGTTCAGATTCGTGTTGGTCAAGCCATCGACCTCAAAGAACCCTCCAGGAAAAATTGCGTTCTCCGTATTTCCAAGCCGCTCAATGGTAAGCCCACGCAAACTACCACGCATTGAATCGCCGACCAGCAAGGCACCTACAATGACCGCAGTCGCAGTCGCAACGCCCAACGCAACCGATCCGGAAACCCGCCACGAATACTTCATGCTAGCGCGAATCAAACGCGACATCGTGAAAGCTGTCATTTTACTTGGCCCGTGCAAATCAGCCATTTCTGTGTCTCTCCAACAAGTACAACGTTTCGCCGGTTCTGCGCTGATAAATTCTGTGATGCGAGCCGTGAGCAGTTTTTCACGGAAATTACGCAGTGAAAGAAGTAGCACTGCTTTTCCGCATCCCATCGCTTGAAACAAGCCGCCTCGCCAGCCAACCCCCCTATGCTTACCAGTTGCCTGCTAAATTACCAACTGGCCGCATTCCAAATTTTTAAGTCATCGCCAACCTCGACCCGCAGTCTCCTCTTTTCACCCTTTTCCAGAAATGCATTCATCTCATCAACTCGTGATTGTGGTCACCACCGTCGCATCCCACGAGGAAGCCGAGCACCTTGCCCGGCAACTCATTGACTCCAATTTGGCAGCCTGTGTTCAAATCGAAGGCCCTATCACCAGTCACTACAAGTGGGATGGTCTTGTTCAATCATCAACTGAATTCCGAATGACGATAAAAACCGGCAACGCATGCTGGCAAGATCTCAAGAGACAACTGGCGGCACTGCATCCCTACGAACAACCTGAGATCCTCATGTTACCTGTGACCGACACCACTGAGGGTTATCTGAAATGGGTGATCCAACACACTCGTTAACCAGAAAATTCCTGCACGCTTTTGGGTGCCAGGAAGAGAGAGCATTTTGAACCACAAACGCCATGGCGTCCCCAACCCTCAAGGCAGGCTGTTCCAGCGAAATTTGCTGGGGCCCTCTTAACTCACTTGCTTAGTCTGCACCCTGGTCGTGAGGTTCTATTCAAACCCTTCGACACCTGGTGGTGGGATCAACTGCCCTCCTACACGCCCCAGCTTTGGCTTGGGCCAGAACCGAGGTTCGATTGAAAAACCGATGCCCACATTATCACGGCCCTTGTCATACGTCATACCAAGTCGAAACAGGAGCGACTCGCCGATTCGAGTCAGACCAGCTGACTGCGAAACATTTCCAGTACTGCTAAAATCATAACTCAGACCATTGGAAATGATCCACTTTTCATTCAACCGGTAATCAAGGTTGCTTCTGAATACCGTGCTGCTGATGGGTCCTTCCAGTGACAACAAACCAAAGTAAACATCCCCCATGCCGGGGCGGGTACTACGGACGCCGGCACTGATCGATCGGAGACCTCCCTCGAAGAAATCGAAATACCCATCACTCAAAAGTGAGACACGATCACCAACTTGATACCGCATATCGTAGGTAGCAGGGCCCAGAGTTTTTCCAAAATTATCACGATCCGGGTCTGGAAAGATGAGTAAATCGAGGTCTAACTTGAAGAGATCCACAATGCGTTCAAGACCAGGAAGCCCACGCTTGGTTTGCAGTCTCTGGTGCAAACCGATTCGCATTTGTTGCAAGTCGGCTGCTACAACATCACTGGGACTGGCAACCAGTTTCTGTATCCCCTGCCTAAATGCATAGTCTCTGGTCTGATAACGTTCACGCCCCAACATCGCAGGGTTACTCTGCAAGAAGCGTGACCGGTACTGCTGCTGTGCGTGATCATCAAGGGGATTATAGAGTGGCAATGCATCAAGATTTGAATTGCTGTCTGCGTAAAAATATCCAGCCTGCCATTCGGCTTTGTGCGCCAATCCCCGAATATTCAACAAACTGCTTTGGATGGTCGGATCGACTCGCGAGGCAGGCAGTGTGGCAACAACTCCTCCCTGACCAAACAATCGTGTAAGTGGTTCGCCATCCGAAGCCTCGCCGTAGTAGGATGCCTCTCCGGAAATGCTGGGCACGACTCTGACCGCACCGAGTTGAACCGGCAAGGCAAGCTTTTGTCGCGTTCCAGTAACAATCCCTGAGGCGTTTTCCAACCCGATCTTGTCGAGGCCCGCAATTCCCGGCGACGACACAACAGGCAAATACATCTTCCGCTCATCTGCATTCTCGGGCAAATCGCCGACCTGCAAGCGGGAATAGCCGACTTTGTTGTGGGCCGACCACGTAAAGCGATCACCGAAAATTGAGCCACCAATCATGTAGTGGTCCAACATGGGCAGATTTTCAGTAGTCGTAAAAAAGTCATTGATCCGTGCCTGCCCGGTTAGATCAAACAGATGACTGTTATGATACTTTCGCAACCGCAGAGCAGTGCTTTCGTTGATGTCACGATCCCACTCGCCTTCGAAATATTGATCCAGAAAATTACGGTCACTGATCCAACCCAATTCGGCGATCAGCTCAAGATTGGAATTCAGATAGTGTCGATGCCGCAAAAGAGAGCGACCACGGAACTTTGTTGAGGGCTGCAAATCACGTCGCCCTGCCCCCAAATCATCTTTGCCATCATCGTGAATAAGCCAAGTATCAAAATAGCCATCCACAGGGCCGTTGATTCCGAAAATGGACGGCAAGCTGTACTCAAGCATGGTTCCGATCGCAGGGCCACGTGCACTCAAATAATCGAGTGACATTTCCCAGTCTGCACCTGGTGGCGCATTTTCAATTCCAAATAACTGAAACAGATCAAAATCAAGCAATACTTGAGTGCCAAAGATCTGGTCATTTCGCAACTTGATACCAGAAACATAGTAGCCCGGTCTCTCCAAACTGGTTGAAAACGTAGGCCAGTAAAGTATTGGAACCCCGCCAAAGTAAACAAAGTTGTCACGACTATTAACGAATGCTTCGCTACGACTGGTTGGCAAACCGGTAACGGGATCCGGCATGATTCGTTGGCGATCTGTCAGTTGCAGACGTTCACTCTGCAACCAATACTGCGGCACGCCCATTCGACTGCTCGTGACTGCTGCATCAAACGCTATGAAGTTACCCTCGGCAACTTGCTGCAATACATCTGCCTTCAGCCGTACAACACCAAGGTAATTTGGGATGGTTGTGATAACTTCAGAATCCAGCACCATGCCCTGCTGCGTAGCGATGTTGTAATACATCGAGTTGGCGTAGATGATTCGCTCGCCTTGACGAAACACGATATCCCCCTCCAGATAGATTTCTCCATCGGATGGCGCACTCGCGTTGGAACGATTGAACAGTGTTCCTACTTCCGGCAACCAGCCCACAACACGATCGGCTGACAGCGAGATGGTACCAAGGTCCATCATGCCTCCAGGCAGACTGACCGTCACATCACGAATCAGAACGGTGACTCCACCCCTCGCCAAAACCACCGTATCGCCCAACTCAGGCCGTGGCTTCATTTCGATCTGCAGTTGAGTCGATCCATCGCGTGCCCCGATCTCAATCGACTTGGTGCCTCCACCTGTCAGAAAACGTACTGATGAGGATTCGGTTGCGTCCGGCGCAGGCGCTGGAAGAGCATTATCTGGCTGGGGTGCAATGATTGATTCTTCGAATTGCACCTGTTGAATGCCGACATCTGTATTCGGAATCGCAGCCAACCACTCGTTGGCTGGAATTGAATCAGGAGCAGGCAAATAGCGAAGCAATTCAGGTTCGTCAACTGGCTTTTTGAGCACACGTGGAGCGATGATTTGTGGGTCGTCCAATGTCAGCAGCGTCAACGCCTGAGGACGATGACCCTTTTTTGTGGAATCCCCTGCGATCACAAACCGAGTTCGCACCCGTCCCACGGGACCATCCACCAGCAGCAGCATCGACTCGGCTCGCACCGTCCGACCACCATGAGCTAACTCACAATCACCTTGTAATAAAGATGCCTCTGCATCATTAATCTGCCAACGCGAGACAACATTCCCCCGAACATGAATTACCTCCGAACTGATTTCCTGACTCGTCGCGGTGTTTGCGGTCCATAAAGCACAGAAAGAGACAAAAAGAATCCGCGCAGCAACGAATCTGGAAAACGACGCTCTTCGTCGAATCCCAGGCCTTATTAATCCAGTGGTGGCTTCCTTGCCGCCCAAGTTGACTGCTTCCCTTGCGAAAAAGATGAAATCGCGTTCAGGCAGAACGCATCGGGAGTCTACGAATTGATTTCAGACAGTCACAAGCTTGAAACCGGCAATTGCAATGGTAAATCGGACGGTTTAGCGGAATTGATTTCGTGGAACAGGGCTTTGGCGGGCGTGAAACTCATTTCCCGCTGGATTCATTCGCCACCGCGGCCCCAGCCTTGGTTTCAAACTCGCTTTTGAATTCGAGGGTTTCAGAAATTCTGCGGCGGATCAACGCTGCCCATTGGTCGTACCCAGCTTCGTTCAAGTGCAAGCGGTCACTCACAAAAAGCTCATCACGGGGTTTCCTGTCAGGGTCCAGATAATGCTCCGCAGTTGCAATGAAATGCGTATTGGGAGTTGAAAGTGCGATTTCGCGTAAACGTGCATTCACTTTGCGAATGGCAGGCCATGCCGAATACCGCTTGGAGGTCGGGGTCACCTCAATCAAGAACACAGGGGCATCGGCCTGATGACTATTCGACACTGAAACAATGTATCTCACCAATTGCTCTACTTGATCAGGTGTGTGATCTTCAGGCTTTCCCTGAACATCATTTCCAACGAAAATCACGAGTGCCCGGTATTCATGCGGATGCAGCAAACGCTTGGCAAAAATGGCGACATCACTGTACTTCGCTCCTCCATAGCCTCGTTGAATCGTGCGAAAGGGTGCCATATCAATCGCGATATCCGACCATCTTCGAATACTACTGCTGCCTATGAACATGATTGCGTTCTCGGGATCACTCTCGGTCGCGTCACGAGCCTCAAGTTTTTGAATATCCTTTTCCCATTTACCGATTGCTTTTTTGCGATAGCGAGCGAGGAAACTATCGTCGGGAATGACTTCTGTCGCCCATAACTTTGAACCTCTCGAGTCGCCTTGGACGAGCCAGACCTGAATAGTTGCCAGAGCCAGCACGGAACACAGCAGCACAATACTTCGCATCTCAATTCCACCAAAAGAATTTCACTTTGATTAATAACGCACGTTCATCGTGCAATGGTTTGCAACCAATTTCCCAAACCTCATTCATGCACAACGGTGGCAAGCAGTCACCAGTTTGCACCAATCAGCTTAGCTTAAGATCCGAGAACGTGGACTAACCGTCGTTACAACTGTTTGAGTTAACTACAATTCCTGCGTAGTTTCCGATCGGGCTCAAACCAACCGGCCACCATTTCATGTTTTCAACATTACATTTCGAAAAGCCGCACTGCCCCGCTAAAAAATCATGCTGAACATAACCATACCCGATGCAATACGGCCATTTCTTTTCCTCGTACCCCTGATTCTGCTTTCGGAAGTGGTATTGGCACAGGAAGCCACATCGAAACCGCTCAACGCCGACCGGAAATTGACTGAGTTGCTCGATCAAGTCTGGAATTTTGAGCTGGAATCCTCTCCGTTACTGGCAACCAATATCGGTGATCCACGTGGGCAGGATCGCCTCGCTAACGACAGCCTTCTGGCAATTCAAGCACGCGCAGAACGACGCAGTGAATACCTCAAGAATCTTGAAGCCGTCCCTGTAGCCAAACTTGGTGAGGGGAAACGAATTGATCATGAATTGCTGCGGCGGCGACTTGAAGGTCAGCTCTCCGACTTTCGCTTCAAAACCCATCTAATGCCCATCAATAATCGTGGCGGTTTTCACATCCGTTTCCCGGAATTACCCCGCGTGATGGCCCCAAAATCCGAAAAGGACTTTGCAAACTACGTAGCTCGCCTACGAGATTTTGACCGCTATACCAATCAGCAAATCGAGTTACTGCGAGGGGGGATCAAAGCCGGCTTGGTTCAACCAGCAATCATCATGCGAGATTCGCTCTCTCAGGTTGAATCGCATCTTGTTGACGATTTACAGAAATCACTCTTTCTGGCAAACATCGCAGCGGAATCAAAGAGCAACCTCGGTACTCAACGGTGGAATCGGATCAATACGCAAATCGAGGACGCACTCAAACAGAGCGTCATCCCGGCTTATCAGCGTTTTGCCGATTTCCTTCGAACCGAATATCTGCCGGCGTGTCGAGGTCCCGTGGGAGCATCAGCAATGCCCATGGGCCGAGAATTCTACCTCGACCGTATCGAGCGCTTCACTACCATCGAAATCTCACCGGAAGAATTGCACCAGACTGGCGTAAGTGAAAACGCGAGGATCCGTTCCGAGATGGAGTTGATCAAACAGAACGTAAATTTTGAAGGCACCCTTGATGAGTTCCTTGAGCACCTGAGAACAGACCCCAGATTTTATGCCAAGTCAGCGGAAGAATTAATGCAAACAACCGCCTTGATTCTAAAACGTGCAGATGGCCGTTTACCAGAACTGTTTGGGCACCTGCCACGAATCCCATATGGGCTTCAGGAAATTCCCGCTTACGTGGCCCCCCAAACAACAGCAGCCTACTATTGGCCTCCGTCGACCGATGGCACACGTGGTGGTGTTTACTACTTGAACACTTACAACTTGTCCTCTCGCCCACTGTATCAACTTGAAGCATTGTCGCTCCACGAGGCCGTCCCCGGCCATCATCTGCAACTGGCCATTCAGGCAGAACTTGAAAACCTGCATCCCATCAGTCGCGAAAGCAACTTCACAGCGTTTATCGAAGGCTGGGCGTTGTATAGCGAACGCCTCGGGAAAGATATCGGATTTTACAAAGACCCCTATCAGGATTTTGGGCGATTGAGCATGGAAGCGTGGCGTGCAAGCCGGCTTGTTGTTGACACGGGACTTCATTGGATGGGCTGGTCACGACAGCAGGCAATCGACTACATGACCGCAAACACAGCATTAAGCCCTCACAACATCGTGGCTGAAGTTGATCGTTACATCGGGTGGCCAGGCCAGGCACTTGCCTACAAAACAGGCGAACTCGCGATCAGTCGTATCCGTCGGCAAGCAGAGCAAGCACTGGGAGAAGAGTTTGATGTGCGTTCATTCCACGATCGGGTGCTTGAAGCCGGATCCATTCCGTTGCCCATGCTTGAACAACGAATCACTCAGTGGATCGGCGAACAACGCAAATCAAACGCTGAAGGAAACACAGACGGAAACACAGACGGAAACACAGACGAGCCACAACAAGAGAAGCGAGACTGACCGGACAACGCAGGCTTTGCCAAAAATCCCAACGGGACCGTTCGAGAAGGGGCACTCGCCATTCTAATGGTTTGCCTGCCCTTTGATCGTCCGTTGCGCGACTTGCCAAGCCTCAATCAGGTGCTGTGCATAGGCATCCGGATCCAACAATCGGTCAATGTCTGTAGTCGCCATCTCGATCAACCACCCATCGCTATAGGTATCTGCATTGATCAAAGAAGGATCATCAAGAGTCATTTCGTTAATCTTTGAGAGCGATCCAACAACGGGTGAATACAGATCACTCTCGGCCTTTTTACTTTCGATCGAACCAATCTGCGCCCGCAGTCCAATCGCAGCAGACGGTTCCACTTCCCAATCCAAAAAGTACACATCCTGTAGCAGGCGAACCGCATAGGCAGTCAAGCCAAATCGCCAAACCCCTGCGGTGATCTCACTAGCCCACATATGATTGGTCGCATAAAGGCGATCTCGGGGGAACTCAGCAGTGAACTCTCCCATCGCAAACGAAAAGAATTCTTCCGAGGCCTTCTCAGCTGACGCGTCAGCACCGCCATCATCACTCACGTGTAGCGCACTCCCTGAAACTCAGCTTCAAAAAACGGCGGCAACAATCCGTCTACTCGTAATAATCCTGCCACGGTCAATTCAATGGCATCACCATTCAGCTTGACGTAACCGTCGGTGACATAACCCTGCCATTGTTCAGAAAATTGCTCCCGAATATCCACCCCAAACTTTTCTCGGAAATAACCAACATCCAAGTAGCCACGCTTCAGCAACAAAATCATTTCGCGAACAAGCTGCTGATGCGAACTGGGTACAAATCCCCTTCCAAGAGGAAGATGGCCGGATTCGATGGTTGCGAGATATTTCTCAAGGTCGGCAAGATTTTGGTAATGAACCCCATTTGCATGTCCAAAACTGGCAATGCCTGTTGCCAGCAAGTCCGCTCCTTTCCATAAATTATCGCGGTAGCTGAAGTTCACCTTGGTGGGATCTTTGACCACGGTATACGCACTGCTAACACTGTATCCAGCCTTTTCAAATTCAGCGAACGCGTACTCCACCCAAGCACGCTTGGTGTCCCAATCAGCAACGGGACTCTCGACCTGATTACCAAGAATATCTTTGCTGTAAACGGTATTGAATGGTAATTCCATCTGATAGATCGTGACACTTTCTGGAGACAATTCCAGTGTTTTGTCGACGTTCATTTTCCAGTTGTCCCACGTCTCACCAACCATTCCAGAAATCAGGTCAATGTTCACGTTCGGAAAATCGGCCGCTGTAATCCACTCCCAAGCATTGAAGACCTGCTTGGACAGGTGAGCACGACCGTTTTCTTCCAACAGCTTGTCTGAAAAATTTTCGATTCCCAGACTTAATCGCGTAACGCCCAGAACGTCTCTCAAAGTTTTTACTTTGGTCTCGCTGAGAGTTCCTGGTTCGCACTCAAAGGTCACCTCTTCAGCGCCGTCCCACGTGATGTGCTCCCGCAGTCGATCAGCAAGTTTCGTCAATTGCTTGGGTGATAAAAAACTCGGCGTTCCGCCACCAAAGTAAACGAAACGGAATGGCCGATCACCCATCACTGGCAATTGGCTCACAAGAGAAATTTCGTTGCAGAGTGCATCTACATAACGTTGCACCTCAGCAGCTTTGACGTCGGTGAACACCTTGAAATAGCAAAACTTACACCGCTTTCGACAAAACGGAATATGCAAATAGAGACCCAACGGAGTTTGCTCACTGGGCGGACGTTCAAGCGCTTCATGGACCGCAGGTAATTCATCACGATTCCACTGACTGTACGGTGGATAATTTGAGATGAAGTAACTACCGACTTCGGTTTTTTTCTTATCGCTTGAAGCGGAAGCCATGAAAGAGGCCGATTTTAAGGGAGGTAATTGTCAGGTTGCTGCCCGCAGCATTTTAAATGTATCCCAGCAGACTACTACAGCCCTTGGGCTGGAACCGCTGGATTGATTTTGGAACTCGTTGTGGCACCGGCCTTATTCTGGCCTCGCTCGGCCCCGAAACAGCGAACCACACCATCATCATCAGCTATAAACAGCTCTTGACCGGCAATCGCAGGGCCAGCGAGGAAGGAACCCCGAATCTCGTAACTCCATTTCTCCTCAGTTCCATCCTCAAGTTCAAGTCGGATCAACCTCCCGTCCGTGGCGGCAATCCAAACGTCTTTCCCGGCAATCACCGGTGAAGCATCGGCACGACGGCGAAGTGTATGCCTCCACTTTAACTTGCCTGTTGCAGTCGAAATCGCATCCACCTGTTTGAATTGACTGCTCAACACGACCAAATCACCTGTGACAGCTGCACTATTTCGATATTCCTGGGGACGCTCATCGTCCATGTGCTGCCAGAGCTCTTTTTGGGCTTTCCAGTCGAATGCCATCACGACCCCGTCCATGATGGGCAGAAATGCTTTATTGCCAACGACGCTGGGAGTCGAGCCAGTGGGCCCTCCCAACTCAAACGTTTTTCCCAAGGCCTCGCCGGTCTTGAGATCGACCACGTGCAATTGGCCGTCGCAGCCTCCCAGAAAAGTTCGATCACCAGCTACGGTCGGGCTGCAACGAATTTGGTCATTCGCCTCGTACGTCCACACTCTTCCCCCGTCTTTGAGGCGAAAACAATGGAGTTTGCCGTCCCCACTGGCCACCAAAACGTTGTCTTCGTGAAACGCAACTGACCCTTGGATTTCGCCATCAGTCGATTTTCGCCACAATTCCTCTCCGTTGACTGCATTGAGCTTGTAGAGATTACCGTCGATATCACCAATCAGCAGTTCCTCGGATTTCACAGCGGGCGAAGCGAGAAAGCCGGTATCGAAATCGACTTTCCAGATTTCCTTTCCCGTGACACGGTCAATCGCGTAAACCTTGCCCATCACATCTGAAACAAAAACCCGCTTTCCGACGACTACCGGAGTGGTCTCGATTGCTTCGTCAGCTTTGTATTCCCAGATCACCTGCAATTTTTCTGGCAACGTTTGATCAGCGTGCCCCGTGGACTGGGCATCCCCTCGAGCAGTTGGCCAATTCAGTTGCGCGGTCTGCACTTCCGTAGTGGGGGTAGTGTCAGAAGCAGTGTCTGCCAAGTTATCGGCAATGGCTGAATTCGAGATCACGAGAGAAGCGAGGGGCAACAACAGGCCCACCACGCCTTTTGACCGAGCTAGCAGCCAGTTTTTAGGGGTTGTAACGAACATACGGAACTCTTCGTGTGGTGAATCCAACTCAATCATCTGAAAAAACGGGGGTATGCCAAAGTGTCTTGGGAATCAAAGGGCCTCAAAACCGATTACTCTTTAGTAACCCCCGCTCCCTCATGACTGGTGGTCTATTATAGGCTCTTGACTGCGGAGTCCACCGGCGGGGTGATGATTATTGGCCTCAACTTGGCCAAACACGCTTTATGATCCTTCTTTTTCTCTCCTTCGTTTCAGTTTCCAACAGTCCATGATTTGCGTAACACTCGGTAGAGCCCGCCACAAACGGATGATTGCCGAACACAAGTTCCTCGCTGAGCAAGGGGCGGAACTGGTTGAATTGCGTGTTGATTATATCGGTCGCGCGATCAGCCTTAACCGACTACTCGACAATCGCCCCTGCCCTGTGGTAATGACCGCTCGCCGACGGGATGACGGTGGACGCTGGATGAAGACTGAGCAGGAGCGTTTGATGCTGCTCCGAAGTGCCATCGCCGCCGGTGTCGAATACGTTGACATTGAAGCCGACATCGCCGCTCAAATCCCTCGCTACGGCAATACCAAGCGGATCATTAGCTTCCACGACATGTCGGAAACACCCGATAATCTTGAGGAATTGCACGCAGCAATGGCTGATGAGGATGCAGACATCGTCAAAATTGCAACCATGGCAAATTCGTTCGCTGACAACCTGCGGATGATCGAGCTTGTACGAAACGCCAAGGTTCCCACCATTGGAATCTGCATGGGTGAAATTGGTGTAATTACTCGTTTATTGGCAAACCGACTCGGTTCACCCTTCACTTATGCGACATTCTCTGGAGGCCGTAAAATGGCTCCCGGACAACTCGACTGGAAGGAGATGAGGGATCTGTACAAGTACGACACAATCAACGAGGAAACCGAGTTCTTCGGAGTCGTGGCTGACCCCGTTGCGCACAGTTACAGTCCGCTGATCCACAACAAGGCATTCGCAGAAGAAGAACTGAATGCACGATACTTTCCATTCCGTGTCCCCAAGAACGACTTATCCAGTCTGGTCGATAGTTGCGATGACCTGAACATTAGTGGCTTGAGCGTCACGATTCCACACAAAGAGGACGCCATTGAATTTTGCTCTCAGGCTGAATCGAGTGCGACGGGAATCGGCGCTGTCAACACGATGGTGTTTCAGAACAAAGACTGCTTGGGCTACAACACTGATTATCGCGCAGCAATGGACTGCATTGAAGAGATTTTTCAAATCGACAAGTCACAAGAAAGACCGATGCAGGGACTCACTGCGATGGTACTGGGCGCTGGTGGAGTCTCGCGAGCGATTGCCTGGGGACTGAAACAACGACATTGTGATGTCGTCATCAGCTCAAGAACTCACGAGAGGGCACAAATCCTTGCCGCAGAAATTGGTTGCAGAACGATTGAGTGGGGTCAACGACATGAACCGAAAATCAACTTGCTAATCAATGGAACCCCAGTAGGCATGCATCCCGACATGGATTCATCACCTTACAATGCTTCTGCCATGAGCCAGTACCTCGCGGTGTTTGATACGGTGTACAACCCAGAAAACACACTTTTAATCAAGCACGCAAAACGAGCGAATTGCCGAATCATCACCGGTATCGACATGTTTGTTAGACAGGCTGCTTACCAGTACAAACTGTTCACGGGACTCGATGCCCCTGTTCAGACCATGAGGCAGACTATCAAGCAGGCCACCAACCCGGTGCAATTGAATTGAGCAATCGGGATCCAGAATCACCGGTCAAACAAGGCGTTAACATACAACTGCGGCAAGCACAGCCGGTTGATGCCGAAGCCATCCACGCGCTGATGCGACCCTATGTAATGCAACGCCTGCTGCTGGCCAGAACCGAAGCCGAAATCATCGAACTGACTCGACACGGCTTTGTTGCCTTCCAAGAAGTCGAAGGTCAGCCCCAAAAGCTGATTGGCTTCTCGGCGATCGAAATCTATGGACCTAAACTTGCCGAGCTTCAGTGTTTGGCAGTGGATACCGACTTTCAAGGCAGTGGCGTGGGGCGGCAACTCGTGGAAGCTTGTGTGGCTCGAGCTCATGAATTGAACGTGATGGAAATTCTTGCGATCAGTTCCTCCGAAGGATTCCTGCAAAGCTGCGGGTTTGACTACTCGCTGCCAGATCAGAAGAAAGCTCTGTTTTGCCAGTTGCGACCGCGACCGACAGAAGTTCGCGAATCCGATCTCGACGAATCGGATTCGTGACGTATCACTCAAGCCCGTAACATGCTCGGGCGGCTAACCGTCCATGTATCTTCAGAGCTTCACTCGTCGAATTCAAGCATCTGTTTTGGATGCAAGACTGATGATTGCTCGCGGGCTTGATGATCGAACGCCCGATGACTTTGACCACCTGCTTCACCCAACAAACTCTCCTAGGCACACCCAACTCATTCGCGGCCTTGGATTGAGTTGATCTTTTATTTCCGCTGCGAATATCATCACCAAGCCGAATGAAATCGCTTTCGGCCTCGTGCAGATCAGATCCAGGTGCCATCAGATCTGGGTCTCATCAGCCCCAGAGTCACGTTCCCGTTCGTTGAGTTCCGGAGCTGATATGGATGCATCACCCAACTCATGATCCTCATTGGAATCTTCCTGCTCTAACGCAGGTTCGTTGAATGCTGCTTCATCAGCCAGGTCGGCATCGGTCATGCTCGGCTTGGCATTGGTGTCAGCTGGCGACTCTCGAAGCCAAAGCGGAACCATCCCCAGCATGAACAGCCAGAACAACATTACCGCGGGAGATGAGTTTTCGGATGGCCACAACGGGAACGGCAAAGCGGTTGTCGTATCTGCGGAATCCAGACGTCGCCAGCATACGATTTGGAAGGTCAAAGCCACTGGCATGGCAATGGCGAATCGCCCGAGAGCATCAGATTCACGGGGCATCATTGGACGGATCCAAAAAGCCAGCACCGCCGCGAGGACAATCACTGCCGGCGATGCCTGCCAGCCAACCAACAGTGCAGGAATTGCGAGAATTACGATCAGATCAATCAGTCGGCCCGTCGATTTCCCCAACGGATCGAGTTTGGGATCCGCCGTGGGACAAAATCCCTTTGCCAAGTAACGGCCCAAGGCAGTGGCTGCCACAAGGGCCGTGATCACGCGAACCATCGCATCGACATACCTGCCGTCTGGCCGCCAATCATCCTGTACATCCATCTGCCACGTGACGACCATTAATGTCGGATAAATCAATATGGGTAGCGTAGTGACTGTCAATGCGAAGAAAGTCAGATTTGCCGGTAACCGGTTTCCATCCAAGCGAATCAAGCCTAGTGCCCAGCACAGGGTCAGACCCACGACATGGTAGACGAGAGTGATCAAAATGAGTGGATCAAGTTGGGGCAACCAAAGAGGCCCACCGTAGTCTTGACCCTGTCGCGGCAAACTCACTTGATAGACTTCAGCGACCGCTACCGCAGTCAGTGACAACCCCACCACCGCTTCCACGATGGGATACCGTGGCGAAATAGGAAGACGACAACTGCGGCAACGTCCTCGTAACGCCAACCACCCAAAAACCGGAAAGTTATCACGTGCTTTCAACTGCGAGAGACAGCGTGGACAATGCGAGCGTCCATTGATCGACTGACCGCGCGGCATCCGCCAGGCAACCACATTTAAAAAGCTTCCAACTGATGAGGCTACCCAAAATGACCAGACTACTACCACCACGTCGACACTTCGAGGCAGGTACAAGTCGGCAGCCGATAGATACGGATTGGCCTGAGCCTGCAGGTGGGCAACACCAACGATGTAAACTGGCCCCAGCAGCAATAATGCCGCGGTAACGCACCAAAGGGGATAACGGAAGCGTGTAAGCCGGTTTCGCAATGCAGATATCTCGGCGGTTTTACGGGGCGAAGGTCGCCTCTGAACCAAAAGGAGTCAGATTAAAAAAAACAGCTGGTCCCGTGGACCCAATTCACCCTTCGCGACAGGGAACGCCCAGCATAGACAGTGGTCATGAAAAAGATCTGCAGAGGGCACACAAACGAGCATCCTACAGCAGATACCGGCACTTGTGATTCCAGCGGGCAAAAGGCAACTTAAAATCTTGTCACGGTTCTGACACGGCATTTCGACACACACACCCGAGTCAGAAGCTAGACTACTGAACGAAAGTAATCTAACACGGGCACAAACGCATCGACGAACCGCTGGATCCGACCCTATCACGCACCCTAACCGTTACAGGCTGCCCGCATTCGCAGCAGCCCGTTGAAATCCATACTACAGTCGTAACTTGTGATATCGCGAGAGCCCGTTTAGTCCCATCGGTCTCCTTGAAGAACAGACGCCAAAACCCGAGAATCATCGAGTTATATCTGCCGAAAATTCAGTCCAGAGACGAGGATGTGAAGGATTACTGCCAACATCACCGATATCTTGTCAGGTGAGCCGGTCTATTCGACAGCGCCGCGGTTTTTCAATCGCCTCAGTTTTTCAATCGCCCCGAAAGAACTTAACAAAACGATATATCTGAGGCGATTGACGACGCCTGATTAACAACTTATGCCTGATTCTTCGCACATCCTCATCGTGGACGACAGTCCAACCCAACTTCGGCAAATTCAATTTTTGCTTGAAAGAGAGGGTTTCGTTGTCCAGTCTGCGGTCGATGGAGTTCAGGCACTTGCTTCCATCAAAGACAATATGCCGATGCTGGTCGTGACCGACTTGCAGATGCCCGAAATGAATGGCTTGGAGTTGGTTGCCTCTGTGAAAGAGACAATCCCAGCACTCCCGGTCATTCTGACCACGAGTCAGGGCAGCGAAGAGATCGCGAGTCAAGCATTGAAAGCGGGGGCCGCCAGCTACGTTCCAAAACGCGAACTGAACGACACCCTGATTCCTGTGCTGCAGCAGGTGATGGCAGTCAACAAGGCAACCAAAGCTGTTCCAAAAGTTGCCAAAAACGCGATCGAAAGCAACATCACGCTGGAGGTTACAAACGACGAATCTCAAATTCCAGATATCATTTCAAGGCTGGAATTGCCGATGGTCGAACTCGATCTCTTTGATGAAGGTGAAAGAATGCAGATCGCCATGGCGTTGGATGAAGCTCTCTTGAATGCGATGATCCACGGCAACCTTGAGGTTTCTTCGGAGTTGCGACAAAGCGATGACGGCGCACCCTACGTCAACATGATCGCCAAACGAAAACAAGAAGCTCCCTACAACGACCGGAAAGTTAACATCAAGTTGGAAGCATCCAACGAACAGGTCACTTTTACCATCCGCGACGACGGGCCTGGTTTTGACGCCGCAGCGTTGCGTGACCCCACTGACCCCGAAAATATCGAGCGTGCTGGTGGTCGGGGCCTGTTGCTGATCAATGCTTTTATGGATGAAGTCAGTCATAACGAGGTTGGCAATGAGATTCGCATGGTCAAACGGAAAGTGACCGGCGATGGCGAAGAATCTGACGACAGTGATGAGTAATAATCTCAGCTGATGCTGGCCCAAACCTTGAAATCGCTCTGCTGACATCGCAGGTCTTTACCCCCAAGCTATGCTTGTAATTCTGGCTCGGTCAGGCACTTTCTGACAATCGTCAATCGACGAAACGCCTGATACGGACGAACTGGACAAACCCTATGACAGGCGAATCCATCGGTGATGCAGCTGATCGTGACGCCTCGGCAGCGTGACGCCGACGCTAAATCGTGTAACCGCTACCCGTGCCAGTACAATTCGTTGGACTCAGCGTGACTTCGATAATGCTTGTGGCGGTTTCTACTTGCCTCAGTGGCAAGGTCAAGTTCCAGCTGTGAGTTCAAAACAGGCAAAACCAAATCACAGGGAGAGAAAATTGGCTCCTGATTGTTGCCGATCGATGCTGCGGTGCTGAGACGAATCCCTGAAGTTGCCACAGACGACCTGAGGATTCGTGAAGCCTTCCGCTTCGCAACTCCAACGTCATGGTTCGTGGAGATGAACCCTGCAATTTTGGGAACTGAGCTCTGCGATAGATAAATATTTCCGGAAACTGAGCTCTGTGAGCGGGCTCATCCTATCACTTCCACAATCTGACTGACCGATGGCGATTCCTTCGATACGACATACGCACGCCAATGACCATCCCGTGCGCGAAGATGGTGACTACGTTCTTTACTGGATGACCGCGTTCCGACGCCTGAACAACAATTTTGCCCTGCAGCACGCTGTTGATCGTGCTCGCCAATTCGGTAAGCCTCTGATCGTATTCGAGCCGCTACGTTTGCGTTATCGCTGGGCCAGTGATCGGCTTCACCGATTCGTGATTGAGGGAATGCGAGATAACGAAACGTCATTTGGCAAGCGAGCCGTGACTTACTTTCCCTTCATCGAAACAGAATCTGGAACTGCATCGCCTCTGTTACACGAATTGGCAGCGAAAGCCTGCACAATCGTCACTGACGAATACCCATGTTTCTTTCATCCAACGATGATCCGTGTTGCTCGAAGTCGTTTGCCGGCACGACTTGAACTAGTGGACAGCAACGGTGTGATACCTCTTCGCACGCCGGAACGCACCTTTACTGTGGCTCACAGTTACCGGCGTTGGATGCAGAAAAACATTCTCGACAACCTGATGGAAATGCCAAAGGAGGATTCGCTCAAAGGAGTCAAACTTCCGCGTCTGGGTTCTTTACCAAAACCGATTTTGGAAAAGTGGCCGCCATCCGACCTCAATCACTTTCTTGATGGTGGAGGGATACAATCGCTTCCTATTGACCATGAGGTTAAAGCCAGCACTACCGTCACCGGTGGTGCTTCAGATGCGAAGTCGCGACTGGATCGATTTTTGAATCACAACCTTGCGGTTTACGGTACCGACCGGAATCATCCAGACGAACGCGTCACGACCGGTTTGAGTCCGCACCTTCATTTCGGCCATATTTCAGCGCACGAAATCGTTCGAGAATTGTTGGAAAAGGAAAGTTGGACGCCAGAAAAATTGTCACCTGCCAACGGAAAGAACCATGGTTTCTGGAATACAAGTGAACCATCGGAGGCATTCCTTGATCAAGTACTGACTTGGCGCGAGATGGGTTTCAATCTCAGCTTCAGGCAACCTCACAACTATGACAAGTTCGAGTCACTGCCGGATTGGGCTCAAAAAACACTGCACGAACACGCTGGCGACGAACGCCCCTACCTGTACTCACTGGAAGAATTCGAGCACGGCCGAACAGCAGACCCAATCTGGAACGCTGCTCAACGCGAGATCGTCGAAACAGGTGTGATGCACAACTACATGCGAATGCTGTGGGGAAAGAAAATTTTGCACTGGACAAAATCCCCACACGAAGCCCTGTCCATCATGCTCCAGTTGAATAACAAGTATGGACTCGATGGGCGAGACCCTAACTCGTACAACGGCATCTTTTGGATTTTGGGGCGTTACGACCGAGCTTGGGGCCCCAAACGCCCCATTTTCGGCAGCGTGAGATACATGACCAGTGACTCCGCAAGCAAAAAGCTACGGCTAAAAAAGTACGTGGATCGCTTCGGTACCGGCCGGCTCGTATGACTGGCCAAATTGGCACAAATCCAGCTCAACAGCGAACCACTTTGCCCTTCAGGCAGAAAATTTGGCTCCGAACGGCCATCTGGAGCCGTTTTCATGCTGAATCGTGCCGAAAGGCCTTGCCCAGCAGGGCGAGGCTCGATAAATTCCTCGATTCCCCGCACTACGGTTTTGTTCCGTAATCAGCGGTTTCTGATTCCGATTCCATTCAAACCCTAAGTTAATTCCGTGGTGGCCCAACCAACAACCATGGCCAAAAAAGGCCAAGTCGAGCAGCAGTGGTACGTCGTCGACGCCTCTGACGAGGTCCTCGGTCGACTGGCAAGTGATATTGCTGTCGTCCTAATGGGCAAGCATCGTCCCACATACACGCCACACGTTGATTGCGGTGATTTTGTGGTTGTCTTGAACGCTGAAAAAGTCGGCATGACCGGCAAGAAGATGGATGATCGCCATTACACTTGGTACACCGGATATCCAGGACTTCGCCTGGAGAGCTACGGTGATCGAAAAGAGCGGAAGCCAGAAGATTTGATCTACCACGCGGTTCGTCGGATGCTGCCAAAAAACAAGTTGGCTTATCAGATGATCAAGAAACTCAAGATTTACACGGGTCCTGATCACCCCCACACTGCACAACAGCCTGAAACACTCCAGCGGACAGGCAAGAAGGTTTCGTAATCCGAAACGTTTGTCAAACGCACTCCCAACAACACACCTCTAAGCAGTATTTGAACCTATGGTCGCCGTCAAAAAGGACAAGATTTCCGGAGATGCACTCGGCACTGGCCGACGAAAAAGCAGCGTAGCTCGCGTTCGTGTGCGCCCCGGAAGCGGAACGATCACCGTCAACAGCAAACCCATGTCGGATTATTTCGTCAATGATCAGCATCAGGCTGCGATCGTTGCGACACTTTCCGCGGTTGAGAAGGCCGATCAGGTTGACGTTCTGGTTCGCGTTTCAGGTGGTGGCATGACCGGCCAAAGTGGAGCCGTCCGCATGGGCTTGGCTCGTGCGTTGGTCAGCATGGACGAAGCTCTTCATGAAACACTTCGTGAGGGCGGGTTCTTGACTCGTGACTCGCGTATGAAAGAACGTAAGAAGCCAGGTCTTCGAGGTGCTCGTCGCGGCGTCCAGTTCAGCAAACGATAACTCGTTTGCGTTCTCTTGACCGCCTCGCTGAGTTGCTTGAGCCAAGGCTGTAGAAGACATCAATATTCCACCTCTCGGGGGGTGGCATAGAAAAAATGTCCCGCACCATTGTGTGGGCAGCGCATATTGTGCTCACTGTTGAACTTGTGGCTCACGCTTGACCATTCCGATGTGAACAGTGTCATTGCCACTCTCTCGAACATCGATACAACCGATGTCTTGGTGATTCCGTTTCACCTTTCGAGAGCGATTCCTGATTTGAG
>JBPCVE010000343.1:0-3909 GCA_051010795.1 Rubripirellula sp. | reverse complement strand
TCGTGCCAAAGATGCTGGCATGGGACAAGATCTCAAGGTTCAGCATGAGATGATTTTTGAACACGCCAATCTCAGAGATTGGGTTCGACTGTAATTGTTAGCCTCGTGTGGATTGCCAAACCACGATGATGACTTGATCGCGATCGGCACGCTGCTGGTTACGGCTGCTGTTTACAGGGGCCGGTCTGTGACGTTACTCAACACGCTGTTACTAAACACACTGTTCCAGACTTCCAGTGTGACAAGATTGCCAACCTGACCTAAGCTGTATCAGCAGGTGAAAGGCCTAGGCCAACATGCTCGGTAATATCCCAGTGCTATCAGCGAAGCTGTTTGTTTTTGCATCAAATGCATTCAGTAAGCCAGCATACAAGTTGGCAAGTGGCGTATCCCGTCCGTACTGCAAATGTTGACCGGTTGCGATTTTTCCACCGCCGCTGCCAGCCACAAGGATTGGAAGATTATGTGGGTTGTGGCTATTCCCATCGCGCAAGCCCGAGCCATACAGAATCATGGAATGATCGAGCACGGTTCCTTCGTGTTCCTGCATCCCGGCAAGCTTTTCCAGCAGATAAGCATACTGTTGGATGTGCCACACGTTGATTAATTGGTATTGCCGCAGTTTGTCTTCATTGTTTTGGTGATGTGACGTATCGTGATGACCGCCCGTGACGCCCTCTAGAAATGAGAAGTTACGGCCGCTGACGGCGTTTCCAAACATGAATGTACAGACTCGCGTCGTGTCCGTTTGGAATGCTAATGCGATCATGTCCAACATCAGTTGTACTTGTTCAGGGTACTGATCGGGAGCATCATCATTCGGTCGGTCTTTGGGATTGAGTTCAACCAGCGGACGCCAGTTTTTGATTCCACCTTCCTGTTGATTCTGAAGACGTTTTTCGATGGACCGTACTGATTGCAGATATTCATCCATCCGCTGCCGATCGGAAGATCCCAGCTTCTGTTTCAATTCTTGGGCATCGGTCAGCACACGATCCAGCAGTAGGCGATCACGTTTGAGGGTTGCTTTTTTGGGATGCGATGCGCGAAACAGACGTTCAAACACCATCCTTGGATTGAGTTCCCTCGCCAGAGGACTTGTTGGGCCGGACCACGCAATGTGCGATCCATAGACACGCGTGTATCCAACATTGGTATCGACGCCTGTGGTGACTGGATCGATTCCCAATTCAAGTGAAGGAATCGGAGTCTCTTTTCCAGAGTGGTTTGCAGCAACCTGGTCCATGGAAAGACCGTTGCAGTTCAGGTCGATGCCAAGTGATTTATTGATGGTGGTGCAGGTAAGAAAGCCTGATGTTTTGACATAATGGCCATCCCCGATGTTGCTTCCCTGATTCCACAGATTGGTCAGCACCAGCAATTGATCTTTTAGTTTTTCCAAAGGTTGCAGTGTAGGCGACAGGTCATAGTCAGGCCCGGTTTTCTCGGGAGTCCATTGATCCTGCCGAACACCATTGGGAACAAACAACGCGGCCATTCGAATGGGAGCATCCGAGGAGCTGTGGTCATCTTTTTCCGAAGCCCTTATCTTCGTGTCTCTCATGGCCTCCAACCAAGGCAACGCCAATGCTGCTCCGGTGCCTCGAAGAAGGCTTCGTCTCGTCAGTGGATGACGCCAGTGAGATAGTTGAGGAAGATAATGGACCATGGGGGATCTCAATTGGTGGGTGGTGCCACTTGTTTATATCGAAACGGAACACTTTTGACGATCTCAACGATTAATGTTTGGCTGCGGTAATCATCCTTAGCCAGCGTTTCCACGATCGAGTCGATCACACAGCTGTCTTCACCGGTCAAGCTGCGACCAAGTGAGTACCCCAATATTTTACGAGTCAGATTACGGACAAATTGATCTTTTCGCCCCAGTAACCATCGTTTCAGTTCATTCGAACCGTTGAACTGTGTTCCATCGGGCAGGGTACCTGACGCATCAATTGGGGTACCCCGATTTTGGGAGCGGTAGCTTCCCAGTACATCATAATTTTCCAAGCCAAAGCCGAGTGGGTCCATCATGTTATGGCATGACGCGCACTGGGGATCGGAACGGTGAGCTTCCAGTTGCTCGCGCAGTGAAGTGTATTCGCCTGAGGCACTGGGTGCTTCGTTCAGTGCTGGTACATCAGCGGGTGGTGGGGGCGGCGGTGTGCCCAGCATGGTCTCAAGGATCCACTTACCACGAAGCACAGGACTGGTTCGGTGCGGTAAAGAGCTTACGGCCAACACTGCGCCCATCCCCAGCAAACCTCCCCGTCGATCACTCTTTTTCAGTTCAACTCGCTTAGGCTGCTCGCGGAACTCACCTCGGACTCCATAGTGGCTGGCCAGTCGACGATTCACATACGTAAAATCTGAATCAATCAGGTTCAACAGCGAGCGATTATCAGATATCAGATCCTCAAAGAAGAAGATGGGCTCATATTTCATGCCACCTTCCAATTCAGAATCGTAACGAGGGGCAACGGAGGCATCCGGTTTGAATTCACGGCCTAGGGCGCGGGTGCCCAGCCACTGTTCCATGAAGCTCGATGCGAAGCCGCGCACTTTCGAATCTCGTCGCAACCCTCTTGAGTCCACCTCGCTTTGAAGCATCCGTTTTACTTGAGTGGTGAGCACATCGACATCGTGCAGTTTTTTCTGATCGGCTAATTTCATCAGTTCCTGATCAGGCATGGATGCCCACAGAAAGTAAGACAAACGTGAGGCCATTTCGTGATGCGAGACCAGCGTTTGTTCTCCGGGTGTACTTGGCTGCTCGTACAAAAACAGAAATTTTGGTGAAACCATGGCGGCTACCAATGCGAATTCGACTGCACTGTCATAGGATTCGTCGACTGCAAACGCGTGGTCAAATAACGCGGCATACTCCTCAATTTCGTTGCCGCTCACTGGGCGACGAAATGCACGTGGAAGAAAATTACTCAGGACCAGGCGGGCAGCCTGATTCGGCGTTCGTGCCTCGTTGGGCGAAGCCACAATGATTCGCTTTCGATCGGCAGGATCTTTCAATGCATGGCCGATTGCTGACTTGGCTGCTTGGAGATACTTCTCCGCATAGATTGGGGAAATGAATAATGTTTCGGCAGCGTTGTCAAAACCTTCTCCACCAGCACCATCATTTGGCAAGGCGTGCCCCGCATTGATGGGGATCCCCAACAGATCGCGCACAGTGTTGGCATACTCGGTACGGTTCATGCGTCGAATGATTGGCTGGCCCGGCGTCACGCCATCATCGCAGAGGTGCTTGGAAAGTGTGCTTTGGATCCAGCGAACGAAGTTTACCCTGGTCTCGGTTTCAGGCATTTTGCTGCCTGCCGGTGGCATTTGCCGTTCGCTTACCCGAGTCGCGATTCTGGTCCAATCGGTAACTGCTTTTGTGATGTCGTCTGTTTGGGAAAATGTGCTCAAATCCAGTCCAGACTCAGCTTCTTCGGCGTTGTGACATTCCAGGCAATGATCTCGCAAAAATGCAATGACCGCTGAATCAGGCATCACAACTTTTTCATCAGCCATTGTTAACTGGGTTTGTGTCATCATTCCCACCAGCGTTGCCAGCAGAAGTGTTAACGCGAACTTTGTTGAACGCGAGTTCATATGAATGGCGAGTGTGAAAGGGCAGGGCAGGGCAGGGCAGAGATGGCGGAATCATGCCCGCATTGGTGAGGTGAGTTGCCCACCGCAGAGGCTCACTAAAGCGAGTTATCCATGGTAAGGGCAGGCTCCATTCATTGTAACCAGATCTCGAAATCATTTCACTTGTCGCGGGCCCTGGATCAGCCTGGTGAAGGGACGCGTCTGGTTAACCGTTTGGAACTTTCGATGGTCCCTAGGGGCAACCACCATCAGAGGGATCAGAGTTGTCTCGACTCGCCCTCATCGAAAACGATCAGC
>JBPCVE010000342.1:0-2947 GCA_051010795.1 Rubripirellula sp. | reverse complement strand
CGTTTCAAACCTTTCGGCTATGCCTTCCTGGCCACAATCGGCAAAGTTGACCACGTGTTTTGTGACTCGAGTCATTCGGTCACGGGGACGAACAAAACAGTTCGTTGTTATATTGCCTCGTATCGCTCGAGAGCGTTCGGGCTAATGTGGCGGGTGGTGCCTTTTGCTGCTTCAAATTTTAGTCACCCAGAACGCTCGGTCTAGTCGGGACTCCTTCAAATCTTCATCAATTATGCATCTTTTGCCTTGCACAAACTGCCAGCATCTTCTCAATGTCACCCCCTCACAGGCGGGCGACAACATGACATGTTCGAAATGTCAAACAGAAGTTGCAATTCCAAAGCTGGGAGTGCTTCGGCAATTACCGTTGGTTGAGAACACAGATGAAGGGAAATCTGCGACGCAGAAGCAGCGTGAGAGTGGGGTTTCTGTCGTGTTTGTCGCCTTGGGGATGATTGCCATCGCTGGCTTCATGGTGGCCGCTTTTTGCGGTATTCGTTGGAGTTTGATCCCAAATCTGAAGACGACCGATCAGCATGTTGCAGACCTTCGGGCTGATTATGCGGAGAGGCCCTCCGCTGAGTTGATCAGAGAATATGAGCAGATGGTCGGCGATGGAATCGAGCTGGGAGTGCCGTTTACCTATCAGCGAATCTCCGACGAAAAGCAGCGTTGGGGTCAAATTGCTGGCATTTCAGTCGGTACTGGATTGCTTGCAGCGGTCGCCGCTTTCGGGTTTGCGGCAGTTGGTCGCAGGACGGCTATCCGCTGACTGACAGCACTGGAACCTAGGACACTTGGGTCAGGCTCGGGGGTCAGGCTCCGGTTCGCCGCAAGACATAAACCACATCTTCGGTTGCTGCATCGACCTCAATGGGGTCATCCAACTCATAGGAAAAATTGTAGGTGGCAACACTTTCCCAGCAGCCCGACGATGCGATCAGGCGATCCATCTGTTTGGGGCGGTAGCTCCGTAGCACCAACTCGTCCAAGATTCGAAAGCTCCGGGTCGGATTATGAACGTCGAATTGGATCCCAAACCGCTCAATCCGGCTTCCTTTCTTTCGCTCTTTCGTCCACATGTGAGTATTGATGGACAGGTGTCCCCTGCGGGCTGACCAGGACTCGGTTTCGCTCGGAGCAACTTCGGTCGGAGTGAGGTGGACACCTAATAGATAGAGGCCTCCCACGCGAATTGCTTGGCCCATGCAGGTGAGGTGTTCTCGAGCTGCCTTTTCGGTTTGCAGGTGCCGAAAGCTATTGATGGTGTTGAATGCAATGTCATATCGGCGTGGAACCCGAAAGTCCGACATGTCAGCGACAAAGACCTTGGCATCGATCCCATGACGCTCGAAACGTGCATTGCAGAAATCGACAGCTTTGGGGTTCAGGTCCAAACCCGCTACCTCATGGCCACGCTTTGCTAATGAATACAGCAGACGACCTGTGCCACAAGCAGGTTCGAAAAACTTTTTGGGTGGACGCTGCATGTACTCGCGACCACAGCCCAGAATGAACTTGATTTCAGCAGCACAATCAGCACCAAAGACCAAGTCATAGTACTTCGGGTGATCGTAGATCGATTCGTTAATGGTTTCGATGGAATACGTCTCTGATTTTGAATTCAACTTGCGAATCGCTTTCTAGCCCGAGGATGCATGCTGCAGGAAACTGCACGTCGTGAACATGCCTGCTTCCCAAATTGTGGAGATCGTTCCATCGAGATGCCCTAACGGACAGGCTCCAACCCAAGCGCACGCCTCAATAAACCAATTTGCCCGATATGAGTGTGCTCATGGATGGGGCAAAACAGGATTGCTCCCAACTTGTTGGGATAAGCCGCATACGGCATGTCCACCGGCTCGAGCAGAGTTTCTGAGGTTACCTTCTCTAATTCTGTCAATGAACGTTCGTAAACCAGTCCCATCCGTTCACGCAATTCATTTGCTGATGGCTGTCGGGATGTATCCGAGGAGGGTTTGGAACTGCGACTGTAGGCCTTGCGAAAACGACTTGGAATCAATTCCAGGTCGTCTGGACTGCGACCGCGAATGCGAAACATTAAGAGGCCATACTGACTGACTGTCAGATGCCCCACCTGCCACGCAATGTGTGTCGGCAGGCCAGCAGGCATGTCGAACCACAGCTCGTTCGGTGTGTGATCCAGCAGCTCCAGACAATATTTTCTGGCGAATTTGATCTGCCCAATTGCAGACTCAAGCATGGTGGTGGCTGAATCTGCTTGAGCGGCGGAATTAAGTTCGGGGGCGTTCATGACGCGGATAATATCAAAGATTGGACCTTTGTGATGCTGGGTAGGCACCAAATCAGGTTGATTCATCCAAGGCAAGGCGTTTGACGGCTGAGGCTCATGTAACGCGGGATCACTGCGTTGCCGCCATCAAGCCGCTGATCACATCTCCGTATCGACTTCTCGGAAGCTGCAGTCTCACCGAGGGCACTCAGGCTGCCCTCTGCTCCGCATTGCTTTGTCGTCGAGAGCGACGCCTGGGGCGTTCGCGATATCCTTCTTCTGGATCATGCTTCTTCTCGAGTTCGTCCAAAGCAATTTCGATACGTTGGGTCAGACCGCTCAGCGACTCGCCGCGCTGGGGATAAATCAAATCGCTGAAGTAGTAATCAATCGTGCAAAACGGCTTAGGAATCTGTAAACGATCCCAAGTTTTGGAGAGAATCCATCGCCGTGTTGGGATGGCCAGCACGCCCACAATCGGTGTTTTCGTTTTGCGAGCCAGCAGACTGATACCTTTGTGGGCCTTACCGCGTGGTCCGCGTGGACCATCGACGGTGAGCATCACTGGTTTCCCACCGCGAACGTACTCAACCAAAGTTTGCAGAGCCGCAAGACCACCCTTCTCCGATGTCCCGCTGCTGCCGCGCAATGGCACGTGGCCGATCAATTTCAAACCAGGGACGACCAGTTCAC
>JBPCVE010000341.1:0-9007 GCA_051010795.1 Rubripirellula sp. | reverse complement strand
GTGATCAATTTGACACAGCCAAATCGACCTACGATCGTTGCGTGGACCTGATGGCTTCCATTAGCGGTAATCGGCCTGTCGCTTTTCGCACACCCTGCTGTGATTCACGCAACACGCCAAGCCCGCGCCTCTGGAGCGAGATATTCAACCGACGCACGCCACAGGGAAATTATTTGCAAGCAGACAGCAGTGTCTTCAATGTGTTCAACAGCCGAGACCCAGAACTGCCAAAAGATCTCGTCATCGACAGCGATGGCAACCCCAAGCTGAAGAAGTACATCCCCTTTCCTTCGTTTGTCAACACGATTGAAAACTATCCTTATCCCTACGTGATTGGGAAATTGTGCTGGCAATTTCCCTGCATGGTTCCGAGCGATTGGGAGGCTCAACACCTGCATCAACCCAACAATCCGATCACTGTTGCTGACATGAAATCAGCACTCGATGCGACAGTGATCAAGAAAGGCATGTTCAATCTGGTTTTCCATCCTCATGGGTGGATCAGAAATGACCAGATCATCGAATTGATTGACTATGCCCACAACAAGTACGGCAAACGAGTCAAATTCCTCAGTTTCAAAGACTGCATGGATCGGATCAACGAAAACCTGCTTGTCGACCAACCACTGCGTTCACCAGACAACGGCGAAGACAATGGAGTACGCATCGCAGATGTGAACAACGATGGATTCCTCGACGTTCTGATCGGCAATGAGAACACAAAAACCATGCGTGTTTGGCAACCAGCACGCCAACGTTGGCAATCAACTCAACATGATGTGACTTTCACCTCTACTGATGGCCAACGCCGCATTGACCACGCAGCCCAAATCGGAAGAATCACACCTGAGTCTACCTTTTCGATCCTGGTCAACCACGGTCAGGACAAAGCCACGTATGAGTTTTCCGATGGTGAACTTAAGCGCGAGGTTTTACCTAGTTCTTTAATGAACATTGCCACATCCATCGATGGCGTTGATCAGGGTGTTCGCCTGCGTGACATTGATAATGACGGCTCAACAGAAATCATCATTGCCAACCAAAGCGAACAGAAGATCATGCGGATCAATGAGCAAGGTGATTGGATCGAGGCAGGTCCCTTTCCGGCCCCCTTGGTTGATCCTACTGGCAATGACAATGGGGTGCGTTTTGTCGACTTGGATGAGGATGGAAACGATGACGTCATCTTCAGCAACGGAAAGATTTCTGGCATTCTATTGTTTGACATCGAGACGGGACTTTACACACGCACCGTCGAGGACGCGAACGATATCCCTTTGATCGTTCGCAATGGCACTAACAATGGGGCCTGGTTTGCACGGCAGCACATGTGGGTCCAGAACGAGAACACCAATCGCCTACCAGATGGAGTGGATCGTCGATCTTTTGCGCAGTTGCTCGGAAAAACCGAACCGGGGCCAAGAACTCCCGAACGCTCACTTGGTTCGATCGAAGTGCAGTCGGGATTCAAGGTTGAATTGGTGGCTGCTGAACCACTTGTGATGGACCCTGTGGCGATCGACTGGGGCTCTGATGGCAAACTGTGGGTCGTCGAAATGGCGGACTATCCACTGGGCATGGACGACCGTGGCAAACCGGGTGGAAGAGTACGTTACCTGGAAGATACAAACGAAGACGGCAAGTACGATTCGTCCACCCTGTTTCTGGACAACATTCCCTATCCCACGGGAGTTATGGCATGGCGTGACGGCGTGATTGTCAGTGCCGCCCCCAGCATCTTCTTTGCAGCTGATCGCGATGACGATGGCAGAGCTGAAATTATCGAAGACTTGTACCGCGGCTTTGGCGAAGGCAATCAGCAACACCGAGTCAATGGCTTCGAACGTGGACTCGACAACTGGGTCTATCTTGCCAATGGTGACAGCGGTGGCAATGTCGAATCTTTAAAGACAGGCAAACGTGTCAATTTAGGTGGGCAGGACCTGAGGATACTTCCTGATCTTGGGGAGATCGATCTACAAACAGGCCGCACCCAGTTTGGACGCCACCGCGACAATCATGGCAATTGGTTTGGCTGCAGCAATCCGCTGCCGGTTCGGCACTTCGTGCTGGCAGACCACTACATGCGTCGCAATCCTTTCGTTGCAACCCCCACACCACGACGTGACATTGCACGAGTCGACAACACCCAACTGTATCCCATATCGCGTGTTCTCAGCCATTGGTCAGGATATCAACCCCCTGCTGCAGGAACGGGTCACAAATTCACATCTGCCTGCAGCACCATGGTCTACCGGGATACCCTACTGGGCAACGATTTCCTCGGTGACACGTTCACCTGTGCCCCCGTCCACAACCTTGTTCACCGTCGAAAACTGACTGCGGACGGCGTTTCATTTCAGAGCACGCGCCCCACAGAACATCCGGACTGCGAATTCCTCGCCTCGACCGACAGTTGGTTCCGACCAACCACCGTCACAACAGGTCCTGATGGGGCATTGTGGATCGTTGACATGTATCGTCTTGTGATTGAGCATCCTGAATGGATTGACGATGAACGAGAGAAAGAACTTTTCCTCCGTGCTGGACACGGTCGCGGGCGCATCTATCGCGTGCTACCCACTGACACCCCACCACGTCCCATCACCAAGCTGAACACACTGGACTCATCCAGCGTCGCTGACCTGCTTAATTCCAGTAATGGCCGAGTTCGTGATCTGGTTCAGCAAGAACTTGTAACAAGACGCGACTTCGCAGTCACGGAAAAACTCGAGCATATGACCGCACACGCGAAAACAGAGATGGGGAGATTGCATGCTCTTTGCACGCTGGCTGGTATCACTCTGCCGAAACCAGACTTGTTAGCGACCGCACTCAGCGACGAATCCGCCACGGTTCGCCGCCATGCAATCCGACTTAGCGAAACCCATATCTCATCCGCAGAATCTCCTGCACTGAAACTGTTGCAACAGCTCGAACGAAGTACGAACGACAATGACCCCATGGTGCTCCTTCAACTCGCCTACTCGCTCGGAGCCGCAACCGAAGATCAAGGTGTTGCGGGGCTCGCAGCATTGGCAATGCGCACGCACGATGCCCCGTACTTGAAGGCTGCGATTACAAGTTCGCTGAACCGAAAAAACCTGGCTGCTTTCTATACCGCGATTTCAAAACATCCTGTTATCGCGCAGTCATTTCGACCCACCATCCTCGAAATGGCATCACGAATGAACAACGTTCAATTTCTGACCCGTGTCGTGAGTGAGCTTTTAAAACAGCTGGAATCTTCCCCTGCATCGAAACCCAGCATGCGTTCACTTACATCAATACTGACTGTCATGGACCGCCAAAGCAATGCACTACCGCAGCAGACACTGGCGAGAATCGACAAGGCTTTGGCACATGCCTTGATCACAGCAAACGACGACAGAATGGCGGTCAGCGTCCGGATTGCGGCAATCGAATTATCAGGACGCAAAGCCAAGCATACTGAAACATTACTCAAACTTCTGACCAATAACGAACCAATCGAAATTCAGACAGCAACCACAAGAGCTCTCGCTCCGACGAATCCTCAGGAGATACTAAAGCGATTCACTGGCATGAGCCCGGCGGTGCGCGCCGTTGCAGTCGAAAGTTTGTTGTCTCGCAAATCAACAACGCATGATCTGCTCGCAGCAATTAGCACAAAAGCAATCCCCGTCAACTCGATAAGCTTGCTGCATCAGCAACGGCTTACTAGCCACGTTGACAAGCAACTGCAATCAGAAGCAAAAAAACTATTTGACTCATCTCCGACATCAGAAGAACGCACGCAACTCATCAGCAAATATCAATCATCGATATCCCCCAACGGCGACATCCCACTTGGGAAACAAATTTTCACACAGCATTGCGGCACCTGCCACCACTTCAACGGCATCGGCAACAAGGTTGGGCCTGACTTGACTACTCTAAAGAACCGGTCAGCCAATGCTTTAGTGACCGCCATCCTCGATCCTGGCGCAGCGGTTGAGGACAAGTACCTCAACTACAGTGTGCTTACATTTGACGGCGTCGTGCACGCTGGAATAATCGCAGGAGAAACAAGCACTGCAATCGAACTCCTACTTGCAGATGGGAAAACGAAAACAATTGTTCGCAGCGATATTGAGAGGCTCCAAACAACAGGTCAGTCATTGATGCCTGAAGGCATGGAAAAAAACATCACGCCTGGGCAAATGACGCATCTGATCGCATTCCTCAACGGGGGCACGGAAATCGCAGAAGGCGACTCATACTCGCCACGACCCGAAAACGTTCCTGTTACAGTCACAGCAAATGCGGACGGCACTCTGCATTTGAAGGCAGCAACGAGCCAAATGCATGGTGAACAATTTCGTTTTGAAGGAACTTACGGAAACATCGGCTTCTGGAATCAAAGCGATGAATATGTAAAGTGGCTCATCGAAGTCCCCGTGAGCGGTGATTATGAAGTCCTTGTGGATTACGCTTGCCCCGATGTTTCCGAGGCGAACACTTGCCGCCTGAACTACTCAAACCAAACACTACGAGCAACTGTCGTCAGTACTGGAAGCTGGGATGAATATCGCGAGCTCAACCTCGGAACACTTAAACTGGCAAAGGGTGCAGCCTCAATTCGGTTCGGGGCAGAAGCTGAGATCAATGGCTGGCTGATGGACCTGCGAGCCATCATCCTACGCCCCGCGAACTCAGAGACGCCTGCGAAGTTGGCGAACCCAAACAGGAACCAGTGATTCGAAGGTCCAACAGAGGTTTCCGTGCTGGTTGAGGTGTTTTTTTTTCGATTGATCGCCATCAAAAACCGCATAACCGAACCGCAAGGAAGCGTTCACCATAGGCATGTTGTAGAGTTGACACGTAAGCTTTGGCAAAAGCACCAGTCCATCCAAGTGCACACAAACACGTCAGTCCTCCTGACAAGGCGGGGTTCCCCACTCCGTTGAGCTTCAACTCTCCACCTCTGATCTTCTATCGCGGAACATTGCGAAACCATGAGCGAGGAAAGCTCACATCGCAACAAATCAGAATCAGCCGATGCAATCGCTCCCAAACGCGGCATCACATCGGCAATCAAGCAGTTATGTATCTACACGATCGTCCTTCTCGGTATTGTCGCGATCGCAGAATACTGAGGCGTCCGATACCTCGTCAGTAAGTACCTGAAGCTTGCGACGCTTGATCCCGCAGAAGTATCGACAAGGTTAGCTTCGCTAAAAAAAGAACGTCTTGAAAATCCTGTATCCAAACCAAAAGCCCTCGGCGGAAATTTTCGCACTGACCCGACCGCAGTTCACCCCAAGACCGGAACACCCTCAGTCCCCAATGAATCTACACGGTTAGTGATCACGGAGGTACAGGCTTGTAACGCTGGCGAGGTTATCGACTGGGACGGTGGCTGCCCAGATCGGATTGAGCTTTGGAATCCGGGTAATCAACCATTCAATGCAACGGGTTGGTATCTCACCGACAAACTTCACGAGCCTGAAAAATGGCAGATTCCGGAACTGGTTATTTCGCCCGGCGAACGAATACTCATTTTTGCCTCTGGACTCGACTTCTTTGACGAAGAAGAAATTCATACCAACTTCCGACTCTCAAAGTCTGGTGAATTTCTACATCTGGTTCGACCTGACAAGTCAACCGTCGAACAATCTGTCCGCGTCGGAATGCCCAATGCGTTTCACGGCATATCATTTGGACCATCCGCCAGTGATCCACAACCGCTGAACCACCCGACACCGCTGGCGGTGAACGCCGCTGTTGCAATTGGCTACGCGGACGCCGTGCACTGTCCGCAGAACTCATGCCTTTACGAGAAAAAATTCACCGCAACTTTGACATACAGTACTCCCGATTCAGTGATTCGGTTTACCACCAACGGGAGCGTTCCAGAGGAGCACAACAGTGAGATCAACCAACAAACGCTAACCATCAATCGCACAACCGTCATCCGAGCTCGTGCATTCAGAAACGATTGGGTCAGCTCAACCGTACTCACTCGTAGTTTCATACAAGTTGATGAACTGATTCACCAACCCGGCGTTCCCGAGGGACTCGATAGCAAATGGGATGACGTCGACGCAGACTACGAGATGGATTCGAGGATAACGGCATCGCATGCAGATGAAATCAAAGCTGCATTGACAAGCTTACCGATGATTTCGGTCGTCGCACCCACCAGATCGCTGTTCGGTAAAACAGGCATCTATTCGAATCCTTGGACGCGTGGCCATGAATGGGAAGTCCCCGCCGTGATGGAATTCCTGGATTATCAGGATAAAACAGGGTTCCAAGCACCCTGTGGATTACGTCTGGCGGGTTATGAAAGCCGCCGCCCTGATTGGAAAAAGCATTCACTTCGACTTAGTTTTCGTTCTCGCTACGGAAAGTCTGTCGTTGAACACCCCATCTTTGATTCACCAGCCGTGGATGCCCCCAACCGCGGAACAGGACCTCTGCGAGACCCTGCGATCGAACTCAAAGAGAACGAAGACGTATTGATCAATTCACCGCACAAGATGCAGTCGAACAAACCGGGCCGTTTCGGTGATGTCCTGATGGGAAAATACGGTGATACGAAAACAAAATATCTTTGGACGATTGATGCGTGTGGGATCAATCTCGTTAAGGAATCAACTCCATTCCCAACATCGCGAGGCAAGGTGGTGCACACAAACCTGAGCCAGCGAGCCTCACTGGGAGGCGAAGCATGGTTTGAGTCACCTGAAACGGTCAGCATCAATCCACGATCTGGCAGATTTGGCGAGGCTGCCGGCATGACCAGACCACAATGGGAAGCTGCCATTCGCTACTGGGAGAGCCTGGGCTACAAGGTCAACGCATTTCCGGGTAGAGATCGCTGCTCAAGCCTGATGCTCCGAAGCACAAATGATTCGTGGGCATCATATCTCGCGGCGGTGCGATCAAGGGCTCAGTACATGCGTGACCAATGGGCTCGACAGACCGCACATGAGATGGGGAAACTGGCTGTTCGTGGGCGGTTTGTCCATGTGGGCATCAACGGCCTCTACTGGGGAATCTACCATCTCGTCGAACGTCCGGGCGAGGAATATCTGGCACACCAACGGGGCGGAAATGAAGACGACTACATCACCATTCGTAGTAGAGGCAGACGCATTGACTCGAACGAAGTCGGCGATTTGCTGTGGGACAGCATTACAGCCGCTGCCACCCCGGACCTGAATGATCCAACGAACTTTACCAAGATCGACGAACTCGTTGACTTGGTCGACTTGATTGATTATTGCCTGCTCCAAATGTACGCAGGCAGTGAAGACTGGGCCTTGGTCAATGGAAACAACATGCGGGTGTACCGTCGCCGAATGACCTACGCAAAGTTGAAGTTCATCCTTTGGGATGCAGATTCAACATTTGCATCCGGGTGGAAAAACGATGAGGTTGAATATCCACTTCCCATGCAAAAAACCGGCAAAGAAGGTTCGTTCGTCTTCTTATTCAGGCAATTGATGAAGAGCGAGCAATTCCGCCAGATGTTTGCAGATCGTGTTGACCAGTGGTGCAATACAGACGGTGTACTCGGCGCTGCAGCGTGCCAACGAAGATACGAGGAGTTGCTCAATGAACTGGAGCCTGCATTGATTGCTGAATCAGCACGGTGGGGAGATATCCACTCAGAAGAACCGTACACCCCCATGGAACATTGGCAAACTCAAAAGCAGCGTATGTTGCAAGATTGGTTTCCGAACCGAAGTGCTGTCCTGCAAAAAGAACTCAAGGCACACGGATTGACGAACGGTAACCCGTCACCGGAATCTCCCAGCGATCCTGCAGCCCTGTAGCAGCATAAATGTGGCGGGGCTTCATCGAACCAGCGTCACCCGCGTTGACACACTAACTCACTCATCTTGCAATTTCTTCTGGGCCAACCTTGCTCCTTCTGCCGACCATGGTCTAGCATACAACGGCATCAAATTTGCCTTTGAACTTGGAAATGGCCATGCCGTTAAGACTACTTTTTACTGCCGCGGTGCTGCTGATTCATCCAGCAGGCTCGAACCTGATTGCGCAAACCGCCGACATCTCAGATTCACGGCCACCAACCGAGAATCACGTTGCGCGTGAATTGCAGTCGAAAAACGACCATGAACGAAATCAGGAAGTATTTTACGCAGCCGATCAAGTACAAACCATTCGTTTGCGAATCTCTGACCTTGACCAACAAAAAATGAGGGCCGCACTACCTGAATGCATCTATGTCCCGGCGCAGTTGAGCTGGAATGGCCAAACACTAAAGCAAGTCGGAGTGCGATACAAAGGCAACAGTTCTGCCAATCCCCAGCAGAAGCACAAACGCAGTTACCTGATCAAATTCAGCAAATACAAGAAGCAACAACGCTTCCTTGGATTGGAGCGTATTTCGCTGGACAACGGCGTTCAATTTGGCAGTCTCTTCAGCGAGCCAATCATCACCGACATTCTGCGGAAACTGGGGCATGCAACCCATCGTTGCAATTTTGCAAAGTTATACGTCAACGAACAATTTACTGGTGTTTACGTGAATGCTGAACGAATTGACGACTCGTTTATCAGCCATCATTTCCTAGGAAAAGCTGGCGGACTATGGAAGAACGACACCGGTGGGCCGGGGGGTGACTTAAGGTTCGTGGGTGACAATCCCAACACTTACAGCAAAGCGTTTGAACCCAAAAACAAGCAAGCAGAGTCTAAAGAGGAAGTCCTTCAACTCCTGACGTTCATCAAAGATATCAACGAGGTACCAGACGAAAAATTCGAACAGCTACTCTCGCAGAAGCTGGACATTGACAACTTCCTGCAGACAACTGCAGTCATGCTGCTATCTGGAGCCTTCGATCAACTGACCGGATGGGGACCGCATAACTATTATCTGTATCGCGTTCCCAGATCCGCTACCGCATCAACTAAGTGGCATTATTTGCCGTGGGACCTCGATGTTGGATTTTGCGAAATCGCTTTCGGAAAGGTCTATGTGATTGAGGATTGGAATGCAGCATGGCCGATC
>JBPCVE010000340.1:0-2730 GCA_051010795.1 Rubripirellula sp. | reverse complement strand
AGAAATCGGCAGCTACCTACCTGCGACACATCAGCGAACTGATCGACGCACAGGCAGCAGGACGACAACCGCAGCCCGAAACCGAAAAATGGCTTCGGTCAAAACAGATCAACAGTCGGGTTCGCAGGAAGCTAACCGAATACGCTCTGGCAGAACCTGAAAATGAGAAACTGGGCACGGATGCTGGCACCTACCTGGGCCCGTACTGCAATTCCTACATCGCGGGACGTACCGATTGCAAACAGGGCACGTTGGATAACTTCGGACACGCCCGCAGGTTGCTTATTGAATATTTCGGGTCACGTCAGACATTGACGGGAATCACACCTGAAGATTGCGAACGGTGGAAGCGGTGGCTACTGACCGAAAAACGACACGCCCAAGCTACAGCCAGCAAGCATATTAAACGGGCTAAGACGCTATTCGCGGCAGCAGTTAACGATCGCCTGCTAAGCGAAAACCCATTCCGAAAAGTCAAAACCGGTAGTGAAGCAAACGACCAGCGACACTACGAAGTGACCGCCGGAATAGCCGCTGATGTTATCGCTGAGTGTCCAGACGACGATTGGCGGATAATTTTCGCTTTGGCACGTTACGGCGGCATGAGGTGCCCATCAGAAGTCTTGACACTGAAATGGTCTGACGTGCTATGGGAACAGAAAAAGCTGCGGATTGATTCACCGAAAACAGGCCTTCGATTCTGCCCGATATTCCCGGAACTGGCACCAATACTAGAAGCGGCATTTGACGCAGCACCAGATGGTGCGACGTTTTGCGTACAGCGATACCGGCAAGGGTATAACCCGGCCACGACCATGAAGAAAATCATCGAACGTGCAGGCCATGAACCCTGGCCGAAACTGTTTATCAATTGTCGAAGCACCAGACGAACAGAACTACAGCGGCAGTACCCGGACCATGTAATCAATAAATGGCTTGGACATAGTTCTGCAGTGGCCGAACAGCACTATCTGCAAGTGACCAAGGACGACTGGACCGAAGGTGCAACTCGGCCAACCATCAGTGAAGCTAGGCAAGCTATCCCCCAAAGCGACGACCACAGATGCCGGCCAAACGATTCCGGTGGTAACGCCGGTGGTAACACACACGCCGTGACAGGGGGCCACAGCAGAATGGGCGCACAAAAAAAGCCCGTAAGAACACGGCTACATGCTCCTACAGGCTCGGGCATTGCTGCCCAGGCTACCCCGCAAGGACTCGAACCTTGAATGGCTGGACCAAAACCAGCTGTGTTACCATTACACCACGGGGTAGTGTTCGGAGCGGAAGTTTAACAACTCGATGCTTATCCCTAAAGAGGACATTCCCCTCTCTGCCCCGGTTCGGGAAACTTTTTTTTGGAACGCCGAACAAAATCGTTCCGTTCAGCTGCAACTGACGCGAACCACCGCTTTTTTCAAGATTTTTGCGACTGAACCGCGAACGCCAGCCTCTGCAATTCGCTCGCGAGGTCGACATTGACTACCGCAATATTGCCACCAAGACTGAGAGTCGTTGGCGCAAAATTTAGAATCCCCTTGATGTCGCACGCCACCAAGGTGGCTGCAATCTCCGCTGCATGCTCTGCAGGCAGCGCCAGAATCGCCAACTCAGCCGGCTCCACTGCCAAGAGAGTTGCTAAATTCGCCGCATCCAAAACTTCAATCCCACCAATTTTCGTTCCGATTAATTTCGGATCCTTATCAAACGCTGCCTTCAGATTGAAACCAAGTCGATCAAACCCGCGGTACCGCAACAAAGCATGCCCCAAAGACCCTACTCCCACCAAAATAACGTTCCATTGCACTCCGGAACCAAGCACTCGGCCAATCCGGTCAACGAGCACCGCAATGTCATACCCCACCCCACGTCGACCTATCGTTCCCAGCGCGCTCAAGTCCCTTCGCACGACGGCTGGAGAAACATTCACCAATCGTCCCAACGCCTGGCTATTCAACGAAGCCTCGCCCTCATCTAACAAACGCCTCAATTCCCGATAGTAAAGACTCAAGCGTCCCACCGCCGGTTGGGGCAAACGCTGAGGAACAACACTCTGTTCGCTGCTGTCCTGTTCGCTGCTGTCCTGTTCGCTGCTGTCCGTACCTTTCCCATCTTTTGCCGTGCTGGCCTTCTGTGCGACTTCTGGTTCCACCTCCGGATTTTCACTCTGATCTGCGTTCACGTGTCGACTCCCCGACATTTTCATCACACCAACGGACTTTGCTGAACCTGACGCTGATTGATCGGACGACCAAGCAACCGTGAGGTCGTAAGCCCCCAAGGTTACCAGAGCGTTTCCCAGCCGTCTTCGTCGCTTCACTCATCTCAAAGCCAACTTACCCCTGTCTGTGGTTTCCCCAAATCACTGCTCGAACCACTGGACACCAAACCGTCAACCGAAACGCTGAAAGTTCCATCGACCCACACAACTCAATCAAGGCACTGCCAGACCCACAGTAACCACGGTTCACTCGACTCAATCTACTCCACTCAATCTACTCCACGCAATCTACTCGACTCAACACCCAGCCTGCCTAGCGGAGGAGACCATTTTGCTCAGGCACTTTCTGTCGAGTTGAGCGTTAACGCGGCGCAAACTTGCTTGAGTCTCCACTTTCGTTCGTGCTGATTATACCGAGTTAAGCGATCAATCTGGCGCAAAATTACCGACAACATCGGCGCGACCCGTCCCCCTGTCGCTCACTTTCTGTAGCTCGCGCAGCGCGGACA
>JBPCVE010000339.1:0-5410 GCA_051010795.1 Rubripirellula sp. | reverse complement strand
AAATGACGTCTTCATTGCAAGCGATGCGAGATTTACTGGCCGAAGACCAACGCTACAAACTGGATGCTTACCAGTTCATTCGTGAGTCGCTTCAGTATGCTCACGAACATATGATCGGCGAGTTAGCAGAAGATGAATCTGGCGAAAAAACCGGTCCGCGACACGTTACTGGTCAGCAGCTTTGTGAAGCGTGCCGTCTTTACGGCATCGAGCAATACGGGTACCTGACCAAAATGGTACTTGGCAATTGGGGTATCAAAAGCACCAGTGACTTTGGTGACTTGGTCTACAACCTGATTCGAATCGAGCAGATGCGTAAGAGTGAATCCGATCAGAGAGAGGATTTTAATGATGTCTACGACTTTGAAGACGCCTTCGAGCCTGAATTTGAACTCACTGCTAAAGACGAAGACTGAAATGACACACCGAGAACGAATGAGCAATGAACGGAGCAGGCTTACGCCCCTTCACTTGGCACTCCGTCACTTCATGATTTTGGCCCTGACCTGCTTGCTCGGATTGAATTGGCTACAGCCGACAAGCCGCTGTGCAGCTCAGGACCTACCTGACACCAACACGCAGGCAGAAGATACAGGAACTCTCCCAGAAACAGAACGGGCAGAGCGGCCGCGACCAGTGGAGGATTCTCGCAAAAGCTATCTTGGGCGTGTGCTGGCCAAACCGATGTCACATCTCGGCGCCCCTTGGCTGATCCGTCCGGAGCGTGAGGAGGAAGAAAGAGCCTCAGAATCATTCAAGCAACTCAAGCTCGCGAAAGGCATGAACGTGTGTGACCTTGGATGCGGAAATGGCTACTGGACGCTTCCCATGGCACGGGACGTGGGGGAAGACGGGACGGTCTATGCAGTCGACATCCAACGTGAAATGCTGCAAAAACTCAGGCAACGCTCCAGCAAGTACAAGCTGAACAACATCGAGCCTGTGCTCGGCAAAGTCGACGACCCCAATCTACCTGCCAACAAGGTAGACCTTGTCCTGATGGTGGACGTTTACCACGAGTTTTCTCATCCGGAATCGATGCTTTGGGGAATCCGGCGCTCCCTGACTTCGAAAGGCGTTGTGGCGTTGCTTGAATACCGCGAAGAGGATCCAGGCGTCCCTATCAAGCCGCTTCACAAGATGTCAAAACGTCAAATCCTGAAGGAATACAGTGCGAACGGATTCAAATTGGTGCGGGAATACAACAAATTACCGTGGCAGCACTTGATGTTCTTTGCCAGAGATGACAGTCCGCTGGAAAAAATTGAACCGGTACCGGCACAACAGGTGCTCAAGGATCTGGAGTAGAATCTGGCTGACACGATTCCCGACAGGAGTCGTTTGCAGTTCAAAACGAGCCCTGACAGTCATCATTCCAATGGCTTCGGTTCAAACTTTGATACTGTACCAACCGCCGCAGAAGCAGCCTGAACTCCAAACCGCCACTTTACCAAGCACCGTTTCACCGCGTGTGGCCCCTCGCATCGGTAATTGACAGGTGATTGCGAGGAACAGTTGTTAGACCAAATAGTCACGGTCAGCGGCGAGAAGAAATGCACACACGCACAGACAAATCGAGCGAAGGAATAACATGTCCATAAAAGTCCGTCTCAGCATCATGATGTTTCTCCAGTTTTTTGTCTGGGGAGTATTCTTTGTCACGATGGGGACATATCTCGCCAAGCTCTTTGAAGGTGATGACAAAATCAACTCCCTTATCGGTAGCAGCTATGCAACGCAAACTTGGGCGGCCCTCTTTGCACCCTTGATTGTTGGCTTTCTAGGGGACCGTTACTTCAATAAGGAACGCCTCAACGGCCTCCTACACTTGTTAGGCGCTGGCCTACTTTGGTGGGTCAGCACAATCAACGACCCCACAATCTTGTTTTGGGCCTTACTAACATTCTTTATCTGCTACATGCCGACGTTGGCCTTGGTCAACACGATCACCTTTCAAAATGTCGACAATGTGGAAACCGACTTTCCCAAGATTCGTTTATGGGGAACCATCGGCTGGATCGTGGCCGGGCTTGCGATCTCCGAGTCATTCTTTGGGCTCTTCTCATTCCCAATCCTTCCCTTCATAGAGGGTGGCGGCAGTACCAACGCCCAATTTCAGGTGGCGGCGATAGTGAGTGCAGTCTATGGCATCTACAGTTTCACGCTGCCTGCTTCTCCACCTGAAGGCAAAGGTGAGCCGGTCAATCTTATCAAGGTGCTGGGATTTGACGCGATCAACCTTCTGCGCAACCCATCCTACTTTGTGTTTGCCGTATGCTCCTTCCTGATCTGCATTCCCCTCGCGTTTTACTATGCTCGCACTGGTGAATTCGCCGGAAAAATGCATTTTGGAGACCAAACAGCTGGAGTTATGGCACTAGGTCAAGTGAGTGAAATTTTCTTCATGGCACTGGTTCCATTCTTCCTGTCAAAACTTGGTGTTAAACGAATGCTATTGGTCGGAATGCTGGCATGGGCACTTCGCTACGCCCTGTTTGGCCTGATGCCATCGGTGGGTGGCATGATTGTGTTGGGAATTGTGCTCCACGGCATCTGCTACGACTTCTTCTTCGTCACCGGACAACTTTACACTGACAGGGTGGCACCAAGAGAAATGCGAACCAGTGCCCAGGCATTGTTGGGACTACTGACCTATGGTGCGGGCATGCTGGTTGGAAACTACGTATTGGGCTGGTGGGGTGACCGTATCAAACTCGATCCAAGCACAAAGGCTGGTTGGGAAGCCGGCGCAGAACAATTCTGGCTGATGCCGGCGGGGCTTGCAGCGGGCGTTTCTGTCCTTTTCTTTCTGACCTTCTGGGACAAGTCTAGCGCTGCCCAATCAGGACCAACTGATGACAAGGATTCACCAGAAGACGCCAGCAATAACCCCGAAACGGCTTGAAGCCAATCAACTGCCTAGCAGTTGCGCAAAGGGATCTTCCGCTACCCCACCACCGTACTGGGGTGTTCAGACTTCGGCATACTTCACCAAGGCCTGCGTGGGACTGTGAGTCCTCAACAGCTCACGGAGAGCCAACGGCGCATGCATGGCACGTGTGTGTTCCGCCCAGGTGTCGACGGCCCGCAAAACATGGTTACTTCCAAGCGAATCAAAATAGCCATGCCACAACCGCCGGTGCTCGTAACCAAGTCCTCCGCTCATCGCGAGGTCGAATGAATGATGATCGGAAACGACTCTATCCTTGAACGCGCATGCAGCTTCGATCCACATAGGAATCGCGAGCAAGTCGCGGATCTGTTCGTCTTCGAGCGCCCATTCGGTTTTGCCATATTCTTGGCATAATTCAACCGAACGCGTTGAAAGTCCTGCAGATCGTCGACCCTCGACATAATCATAGAACCCGGCGTCTGCAGCACGCCCAAACCGTTTACTTTTGATCATAGCAACAAGTAGCGGGGCAGGATCCAAACGCTTGGGAAATGCCTGCCAAAACGCCCGCCCTGCATCAAACATAGTGGACATGCCAATCCAGTCGATTAATTCCAATGGTGACATTGGCATTCCATACCGCAACGCCGCATTCTCTATTCGCGCTGCAGAGATACCGCGACAAAGTAACGACATCGCTTCATTCAGATAGGGTGAAAGCAGACGATTCACAACAAACGCCGGACCATCTCCAACTACCAAGGGCTCTTTCCCAAGACGTTGAACATGACTGATGCACGCCTCTGTCGTTGCTGTATGCGTTTCACCTCCCGCAATCAATTCCACAGCGGGTCGCTCACCGACGGGCATGAAAAAGTGCATGCCACTGAACCGCCCTCGATGCCGTAAAGACTCGGCAATACGTCCGATCGATAAGGTCGAAGTATTTGTACACAACAGTGCCTCCTCACCAAAAACCTGCTCAACCTCAGCGAAGAATGCTTGCTTGACCTCGAGTTTCTCGATGATGGATTCAATCACAAGCGTTCGCGGGCGAGGTGCCTGTGACTCACGGTTGCAAAATTCGATCGCGGACATCGAGTCACTGATTTTTCGAATGCTGGAAACATCCCACTCGCCATCACTGAAACGAACTTGCTGAACGGCACGACCGATAGCATCTTCATCCTGATCGGCCAGCCAAACAGAGATTCCCGCATCAAGATGCGTCTGCAAGATCGCAGAACCAACAACACCAGCACCAATCAGGTACACACCAACAACTGCAGCATTGCCAGCAATGTCGTTCCCAGCATTCTCTAAGGACAACTTAGTCTTCTCAACGTTCACGGTGGATCAAAGGGAAAGAGACAATGCAACGTCAAAACCAGAAAGGACAACGAAGCAAGAGGCTGACAGGGCTTGTCAAAATCGCATTTTCAAATACGAAAAGATGAACAACTGGCAGTGGCAAGCCCACAGGACACCTGCAACAAAAACACATTAACTTCACACGGCGACAATGGCTACCTCATTTCCTCGGGAACCTTCGGCATGCCTCGCCTTTCTCAACGCAGTGCGAGGTGGGCTAAAAATCACACCCCCAGAACAATGGGTTCAAATCTGCCCCCAACTACCGCGGCTTTGCATGCAACACCGACGGTGCGGCGTCACGGTCGTTTGAAACTTGATTTTCAGTCTTTTCTGCAATCAACTCCGCCGTGACACGCCATGATCTTTCGCGACTTTTCTGATCTGAAAATCCAAGGCTATGGTCGCGATAGATCAACCGACGATCTGCTTTCAGATGAAGGAAACCTGCAGAGCGAGGGTCCACGCCTTTTTGATGCAGTAGGATCACTCGTGCGACATCAGCCACCTGCGTACGAATCCGCGTTGGCTTGGATCCCAAAGTTTGCCAAACAACTGCGGTGCGATCATCGGACATACGTTTCAAAGCTTGTGAACGCAGATCGATAGCACCGAGGGCATTCCCAACCAGCAATGCTGTGACCTGCGTTGCCGGCGATGCTTGCTGGCTGGCCCATGCACGTTCACACAACTCAAGTGCCATGGAGTAACATCCGTATCGCATGGTCACCAAAAGGCAATCGCGGGTCGCAGCTGGATCATTTTGCTGACGAAGCCATGCTTCAACCAAGCGTTTAAAAACCACAGGGTGCGATTTTGGATCCGGCCCCATGGCCGAGTTACTCAACGCAGTCATCAATCTCCAATTACAAGCTAGCTTGCGATGTTCGAATTGCCTGATTTCCATGAATAACAAAAGAGCCCAATCGAGATCATTTTCCGAGGGAAGTTTCCATGGATCGAAAAAAGATGTCGCAGGTTTCAGACCATCAGCATTTTCAGAAAAGCAAGCGCGAAGAGTATCGGAATGTCGATCCACTAATTGCTGGAAGAAATGCCTCGACACCCGATCGCTGCCCACGGTTCTTGCGAAATCCTGCCAACCAGGAAGATCAATGTCCTGCATTGGAACCTGCACGTTCACCA
>JBPCVE010000338.1:0-12914 GCA_051010795.1 Rubripirellula sp. | reverse complement strand
CCAGATAACGTGCATCCTTGTGAAGCAGGAACATGCGGTAATTGAAAAGTACATTGCCTACCGCTGCGCATGTTTCATTGAAGGCATCAGCATTGGGTAGTTCATATTGCGGGCCGAATCCCTCGATACCATGCACCGCACCCAACCCACCGGTGATGTGCATCCGAGTATTTGTGATGTTGCCCCAGATTTTATCCAACGCATCACCATATTTCGTGTCACCTGTGAGGGTGCCGACGTCGGCCATGGCTGAGTACAGGTAAGTTGCCCGGACTGCATGCCCAACTGCTTCGGTTTGATCTTTGACGGGAGAGTGTTGCTGTGCGTAGGTGGGTGACATGACACCTTCACCATCTGGTACGTAAGTCACACCACGTATTTCCAGAAACTTTTTGGCCATGTCGAGATAAAGTGGGTTGCCAGTGACGCGATGTAATTTGACCAACGCAAGTTCCAGTTCCTGGTGTCCTGGTGCTTGTTGGACAGGTTTGCCACCGTTGTATTTCGGGTCTCCTGTAAAGAAAACCTTGTTGATGTGCTGAGCGCTTCTCTCAGCGACCTTCAACAGCTTTTTGTTTCCTGTCGCTTGGTAGTAGGCAATCGCTGCTTCGTATAAGTGCCCTACGTTATAAAGTTCGTGACTGTGGACAACGAACGTGTAGGGCGAGTCGCCCATCATGTTCTTCTCTTCACCAACCCCGGTTGTGTGCGATGGGTAGAGGTATCCATTAGCTTCTTGAGCACCGCTGATGAGATCGGCTAATTCATTAAGTTTTGATTCGAGTTCTGGATCCTGCCTCAGTTGAAGCAGGTACGCAGCTCCCTCCATCACTTTGTAGAGGTCGGAATCGATGAAGCGATGTGCTCGGTGACCTTCAGGTTTTTTTCCTGCCAGAAAATCGCGAGCAGCTTGCAGATGCTCGACCCCGGGTTGGGTGCGTTCAAACGCAAAAGGCACGAGGGTCCTGCGCTGTGTTTGCAGACGAGGACGCCAGAAATCACTGTTGATTTCAACTGCATTGAACGGAACAGGACGCAAGGGGTAGTCAGCAAACGCCAAGCTGATGAAACAGCTGAGTACCACGACGAGGCTCAGAGTTGTTGTGGAACGAGGGAACAAAGCAATTCTCCAAAGTGAAATTTGTTCGAGTGCGACTTGCGTTGGTAGCTGTCGAATCAACCTTAAGTTTAGCAGGTGTGTATCGGCTTGCAGCACGAAGCAGACAATTGCACCGTGGCTGAGCTGGTTTCAAAAAAATCAGGCTGCCGTCACCCAGAAATCGTAGATGAGTATGAAGTCGCGGTGCGCGGTGGCTTCGACTCGCTTGCAGGTTGCAGATTGAAAGCACAGCCGAAAACAGTGGGGGCGGCGACCGTCGGCTAAACCTGTGTAAATACCGATCAAGATTCAGTGTTCATCTGAATGCGAGTGGGGTCGAGCAAGCATTGGATGTTCATATCGTGAATTGCAGTCGGAAGCTGTCCTGATTTACCTTGTCTGCAAGGTCGATTGGTTTTGATCAGCTGTGGGTCCCCAAAAGAGGGGATTGGCTTGCGTCCAAGAAAAGTTGGTCAAGCGGAGTTGATGGGTTGATCATCCACTAAACTTGTGGCTTCGATTGGAGGTGGTTATTCTCTTGCTGACCGCTCAGCTTCATGCGTTAAGCAACGGCGATCCATAACCGTCCCCCCAAATGCCCACCATGTCTGAAGAAACTCCACAATTCGATGAAACGATGGAAGTCGTCGATCTCGAATCTCGCTGGAAGTTGGGGAAAGTGTTGGGCAAAGGAGCCATGGGCGAGGTGCTTCTGGCGACGGACACCCGCTTGGAACGCAAGGTCGCCGTCAAGCGGATGTTGGGTTCGGAGGTTACGAATGCAACCTCGGTGCAGCGTTTTTTGACGGAAGCAAAGTCGATCGCGGCGCTCAATCATCCGAGCATTGTCCAGATTTATGATTATGGTCAGACTAAGGATGGGCCGTATCTGATCATGGAGTATGTCGAGGGTGGTTCGCTGGCGGACCGTTGTGAGTCAGGGCGTTTGGCAAAGGCTGACGCGATCTCGCTGACCAGTCAGCTCTGTTCGGCTCTTGTCGCAGCACACACTGCCAGCATCATTCACCGTGACATCAAGCCAGCCAATGTCCTGTTGACCAGAGATGGCATTCCCAAGCTGACGGATTTTGGTCTCGCAAAACCGATTGCTGCTGACACGTCGATGACAGCGGCTGGTTCGGTCTTGGGTACGCCCAAGTACATGAGTCCTGAGCAGGTTCGCGGCAGACCGGTTGATCATCGGTCTGATCTGTTCAGTTTGGGAATTGTGCTTTACGAAATGCTGACCGGGACGACGCCATTTTCAGGTGCTTCTCTGGGAGATGTTTTTGACAGGATTTTGAATCAGCAAGTGCCCCTGCTGGCCGAACAAGGTGTCAAGGACGCGTCTGACATTGACACCTTGTTGCAAAAATGTCTCGCCAAGAATCCCGATGATCGTTACTCCGATCCGACAGGATTTCTTCAGGACTTGCAGCAACTCCAGTCTGGCGTTCTGCCCGGCTCAGGAGTGGCTCTGACTGTTCCCGCTGCACCTGCGGCGGTTGCCGGGTTGGATCAGACGATGGAAGTCGCCGGCGATGGTACTTCCATCTCTTCGTCGGCTGATGTGATTCGCGACAGCGACGTTGTGATTCTGGCAGCGGCAGTGGATGACCATCCGATCACGCCGGGAACTGACGGCTGGGTGACGAAGCTGACTGAGCACGTGCAAGTGCGCTTGCAGCAACTTTCTGGGCAGGATTTGCGGGTCACAAAACTCACGAACATTCCGAACAGTGACGAGGGCTGGGATGCCATCGAGCCTGCCTTGGAAAAATTGGATGCAGTCATCTGTGTGTTGTCACCGGCATTTCTGCAAACGATTCCCGCTCATCAGTTCATGGAGCATTTTGCTGCCAAGTCGATCAGTTCGGGTGGGCCGGTGGTCGATTCCCGGAGCCGATTTCTGAAGGTCGTCAAGACGCCGGTCGCAGAATCTGAGATGCCGTCGACACTGCGATCACGGGTCAGTGGATTGATGGATTACTCGTTCTTTGAAGAGGATCCGGATTCCAGTCGCGTCAGCGAGTTTGATGAACGCTTTGGTGCGGAAGCCAATCAGAAGTATTATTCCCGGGTTTATGACGTCTGTCAGGAATTGTGGCCCGTCATCAAGACACTCAAGCAGCGGTCCGGTGCTCTTGTGCAGTCTGCGGTCACTGACGGGGACACCAAGACAATCTATTTGGCACAGACAACATCAGATCTGGCAGGCGAGGCAGAGAAGATTCGACGTGAACTGATCGGACGAGGCCACAAGGTGGTGCCATCGCAACCGCTTTCGATGGTCGGTGATGAACTGTTGCCCCAGGTAACCGACTATCTCAGTGAGAGTTCGCTTTCGATTCACCCCGTGGGTAAGTCGTATGGAATCGTACCAGAGGGTGAGAGCGAGTCGTTGGTGGCAATTCAAAATCGGCTTGCGGCGGAAACGACACAAGCTGGAGATCTGGATCGTGTCGTGTGGATTCCGCGTGATATGGAGATCGTGGATGAGCGGCAGCAGGATTTTCTGCAAGGGCTCAAAACCGCTCCTGATCTGTATGCCGGTGCGGAGATCATTCAGGGGCAACTGTCAGGCTTGAAAGAATATGTTCTCGATCGCTTGAAACCAAACACTCCCAAAGCTGGCAATGAAACATCAGGTGATGCTGGTGACCAACCGTTGCGTGTCTATTTGATTTGTGACGAGCGGGACGAGGAAGCGGTTGAGGTTGTCGAGGATTTTCTGTTCGATCAAGGATTGGAAATCTCGTTGCCAGCGTTTGGGGCTGAGGAAGAGGAAGCTGCTGAAACACATCGCGAGAATCTGGTCGACGCTGATGCCGTGTTGATTTATTACGGCGCAGCGCGACATTCGTGGGTGGACATCAAAGTACGCAATCTGATGAAGGCACGTGGTTATGGTCGCACCAGCGATATTTCGCTGCAGGCTGTCTATGTAGCCCCGCCGATTGATCGTCGAAAAGAACGGTTCCGCAGTCACACTGCGCAGGTAATTCAGGGATCTGAACCGTTTGATGGAGCCGTGTTGGAAAAATTTGTGGATGCAATCAAGGCCAGTCGGCAATCGTAAACAGCAAGCACAGTGGACGTTGGTCAAGCAGCCAACGCATATGAATTCATGCCTGATCCGAAGTCGAACATTTTTAATCCGTTTCCAGGTCTGAGGCCCTTCAATCAAGAAGAGGACTACCTGTTTTTCGGGCGTGAACAGCAGGTTGCTGAACTTGTGACCCTGCTGCGCAAGCAGCGTTTCCTCGCGGTCACCGGAACCTCGGGAAGTGGTAAGTCGTCGCTTGTGCGGGCAGGGCTGCTGCCCGAGTTGCAGGGCGGCATGATGAAGGAAGTGGGCTCTGACTGGGAAACCCTTGTGTTGCGACCCGGAGGGGCCCCGCTGCAGCATTTGGCTGAGGCCGTTGCGGAGGCCTCGCTTGAAGATCCCGAAGACCCCAAAGTCATCGGAGAGTTGTTGGCCACGCTCAATCACAGTGGGCTTGGGCTTGTTGAGGCCATTCGGCAGTCGGAGATTGAGCCGGGAACCAATGTGCTGATTCTGGTGGATCAGTTTGAGGAAATCTTCCGATTTCAACGCAGTGGGGCGACCAATGAAGAACAGGCCGTTAGCTTCGTAAATCTGCTGCTGGAAGCTGGCGCGCAGCGAGATGTCCCGATTTTTGTGATCATCACGATGCGATCCGACTATTTGGGAGATTGCACCGAGTTCCGTGGACTTACCGAGGCGGTGAATGAGGGAGAGTACCTGATACCACGTCTGACACGTGATCAGATTCGCTCCTGCATTGAGGGGCCGATCAAGGTCGGGGGCGGACAAATTTCGTTCTCGCTGGTGCAGGAATTGCTGAACAGTCTTGGCACTGAGCAAGATCAACTGCCAGTTCTGCAGCACGCGTTGATGCGGACATTTGATCATTGGCGTTCCGATGAGGCTGCTGGGGAAGCTCTCGAATTACAGCACTATCTCGACGTCGGCGGGATGGAAGAAGCTTTGTCCAGGCATGCCGATGAAGTCTTTGCGGGCCTGGATGAAACGCATCAGCACGTGGCAGAAGCTGTTTTCAAAGCAATCACCGAACGTGGTGTTGATAACCGGGGGATTCGCAGACCAACCCGGTTGGATCTTCTCACACAGATTGCAGACGCTGAGCTGGATCAGGTAGTGACTGTTGTTGAAGCGTTTCGGAATCCCGGGGTCACGTTTCTGATGCCACCCAGTGAGGTAATGCTGACGCCGGAGACGGTGGTTGATATTTCTCATGAAAGCTTGATGCGTGTTTGGCGACGTTTGGAAGATTGGGTTGATGCTGAGGCACAGTCAGCACGCATTTATCGCAGATTATCTGAAACGGCTGAATTGCATCGGCAGGGCAAAGCAGGACTGTATCGTGACCCTGATCTACAAATTGCACTGGCGTGGCGAGATGCTACCGGTCCCACTTCAAACTGGGCTGTGCGTTACGCACCCGGTTTTGATCAGGCAATGTCATTTCTTGAGCAAAGCGAGGAATCGGCACACGAAGCCCAGCGCGAACTGGAAGCTGCCCGCCAACGCGAGCTTGAGCAGGCGCAGGCTTTGGCAGCTGCCGAAGCACAGCGAGCTGAGAGTCAGCAGAGAGCTGCACGGCGTTTACGCATTCTGTCGACTGGTGTAGCGGCAGTTGCAGTCGTTGCTTTGATTGCGTTTGTTTTTGCAGTGAATGCTCAGCGAGAGTCCATCCGCCAGAGAGGTCTCGCCGAGGAGAACGCTGCGGAGGCTGAAAAGGCAAAGATCAATGCTGAGGTGAACGCCGCAAATGCGTTGAAATCACAAAACCTCGCTGAAACCGCACAGCGTCAAGCCGAGGATGCGGCTGTCCAATTGAATCAGACGCTGACACGTTCGCAGTTCGTGACGGCACATGAACAACTTGCCAGCGAAAAAAATGATCTTGCGCTGGCTTATTTTGCCCGATCCTTGAGAACGAAGCCTACGTACTGGCAGTCTGCTGCTCAGATCGTTTCATTACTGTCGAGCAACAATTTTCCCATCGAAGATGACAAAATTCTGAAGCAGGATGAGCCCTTCCGTTACTGGGGTGCGGATGAGAGTAAACGCTTGCTTTGGTCACTCAGTGATGATTTGGTTGGCGTCATCTGGGATGCCAGCTCAGGCTCGAGGATTGCTCCCATCAATGGTGGCCAGCGCGCTGATTGGCCGAGTTTCACTGAGTCTGGAGATCTTCTTTTCATTTCGCTGCCCGATCAAGAGGGAAGTATTGTTGGTCTTAGCACGGAAACTGGTGAAGCGGTGACCCCTGTCATGGAGGTCCGAAACCGCTTCAATCGACCTTATGGAGTGCTTTCCCGTGTTCCCAATCAGGTCCGTGTTTTGTTGGACGATGTGCCCACCCGACAATTGCTTTTTTGGAATGGGAAAACCGGAGAGTCAATTCCCTTGGAGCGAGGCTCGCAGGCGCCCCTGGTCGATGGGATTGCAGGCCCCAGTCCAGATCATCGGCATGTTTTCGCCGCCTACGCGGATCAGACCATCACCGTGTGGCGAGCGTCCGATGGCAAATCAGTACTTCGTGATTTCAAACACGGGATGGGGATCGACGACTGTGGTATGAGTCCTGATTCTCGATGGCTATTTGTCTCTTCTGGAATCGAACAGACCTTGGCATGGGCAGACTTGGGGGAACAGTCCAACGACTCCGAAACGCAGCCAACTTTCAACCGTAAGACGTTTGAATTTCCGATTCGTAGAGTTGCATTTCATCCCACAAAGCCGCTCTTGATGATTGCTGGTCGTACAATTGAGCAGGGAATGATCCGTGTTCTTGATCTTGAGTCTGGAGAATTCGTCAGCGAAATCACGGAAGATGATTTCGGACTTCAATCGCAAGAATCGCTCGCAGGGATTCGGTTTCTGGGTTACAAGGATCAAGAGAAACTGCTCGAACGTTGGATTGTGGGTATCGCCAGCCAGAAGGGACGGCAACTTCGAGTCTGTGATCTGGAAAGCGGAAAAGAGATTCATCGTTTCGACTTCGATGATTCGCTTGTGAAGGCGGCCGAATTTACGCCCGACGGTAGTCGTCTGATCACAACGCACGAGGATCGGACGCTTCGTATCTGGGATGTGTTTTCTGGACTGCAGGTGACTCGGCCAATTGAACATCCGTTTGAACCCTCTTTCTCAATTACGGCTGATGGCCAAAAAGTAGTCACCTTCAATGTGGGCGATATGTCCATACGCGTGTTCAGCACACGCACTGGGCAGCAGTTGCTGCTGCCTCTTCCTACAGTCTCTGGCGGTTTTGCAACGAAATTCACCCAGTTGCAGGATCGAACACAGTTTGTCTCGGCTGAACGGACCGAGTTGACCGCGCAGGGTGTCACCAAGCTGGAATTTGGAATGCTCAGCCGTTGGTCGGCACGACCTCGTCGGGCGCGTCGGTTGCCGCAACAGTTTGATGGAGCTGTCTATGCTGCAAGTTTTAGCCCCGATGGCACACAGGTGTTTGCTGGCGGTGATGCCAGTGATACAAAAGCAAAGATTTGGACGGTGGCTGATGGTAAGACGGTGAGAACGTTTCGGCACGGTCAAGGTATCAATAATGCAATCTTCAATCCTGACGGAGACCGATTAGTGACAGGGTCGTCTGACGGTGTCGTTCGTGTCTGGGATCTGGACTCCGAAGATGCCATGGAATTTGAGATTGTTCCTGGCGGTCGCCCCGAATTTATGGAATTCGACCGTTCAGGTAATCGTCTACTGATCGATACAGCTGAAGGGAGTGTTGGTGTTTGGGATGCGGAGTCTGGATTTCCTGTGTTTGACCCGATTGCCTTGAATGGAGACGCGCGGTTCTCTGTCAATGGTGACAAGGTCATCTTTGGAGGTGGCGATGGCATCCTGCGGCTGATCGACAGTGATACCGGTGAGATCACTGAAGTTGGAGAGAGGCTCGATACAGGAATCGCTTTTGGTGTGAGCCCCGATGGTGTGCATGTGGTCACTTCTGGGTTTGGTGATTTCTTGCGAGTTTGGGATGTTGAGAACGGGGAAGTGAAATGGACTGCTCCGAGCCGTGAGAGCAATCTTGCGACCGTTTTTCACCCAGGTGGCGATATCGTGGCCGTATGCAACGCCAAGAACGCTGAATGGGAGATCGGACAGATTGACCTCTGGAACTGGCGTACAGGTGAAAGGCCAGTTGAGGCACTCGAGTGCGAGGGGCAGGTTTATCCTGGCGCGATGGAATTTAGCCCCGATGGGCGTTTCATCGCAGCTGGTACCGTCAATGGCATGATGATTGTTTGGGAGGTCTCAACGGGGAAACGGCTTTACCGTGCCCGCCAACATTCCGAGCGAATTTGGATGTTGACTTTCAGTTCGGATAGCCAGAGGCTGCTAACTTGCGGTGAAGATGGAGCGGTGCAGGTCTACGAATTACCACCGGTTAAAGATCCCATTCCGGATTGGTTGCCGGAACTCGCAGAGCGTGTCGCGAAAAAACGTATCAACGAAAGTGGCGCCGTCGAAGCGGTTTCTGGAGGTTTGGCGGACCTGAAATCATCCATTGAATCCTCCGATTCGCAGGATGGATACACTCAGTGGGCCAAGTGGTTTTTCAGCGATCCACTGAAGCGTCAGGCCGATCTCTCGGTCGATCTTTCCGCCCGAGACTATGCTGATGTCAGGTCTCGAGACTCATCCTTGGGTGGTCAGTACGAGGCATTCTTGTTGGACCCTAATAATGGGTTGGTCTCATGCCGCATTGGTTATCTGCTCGCTGTCTCGCCCGTTCGTGCGAGGTTGGAACCACATGCTCAAACGCAATGGGACGAGACTGCAATCTGGTACTGTGAGCAGGGTGCAGAGCTTTCTCCTGAAGTCGGAGAAGCCTGGGCACTGAAAGGGGCGGTAGAACAGGTTCTAGGTCAACCTGCGAGCGATTCCGTCACCAAGGCTCTGGAGTTGGATCCCCAGAGTCCCATCGCCTGGTACGTGCATGCTTTCGGATTGCAGGAGCAAGGGCAGGCGGAAGAAGCCTACAAGGCCTTCACGAAGTCCATCAGCCTACTACCTGATAATCGTCATGTGTTGGATTGGGAGAATCAGGCACCCTTCCTCGTGGGAACACTACGGCAGATTCTATCGCGAAAAAAATTCAAACCCTTCATCCTGGCTCAGGCGGGAGCTGCGCGATTATTTCAGACCGGAGACACGCTTGAACGCCGCCGGCTTGAAGCAGATTGGTTGACCAGGTACGCCTGTGAGTTGGGGCCGCAGGATGCGGTGGTTTGGCGTTTGCGGTCGCAGGTGCTTGCATCTGCTGAGCGTGAGGAAGAACTTGGAGAGGCCATCGCCAAGTCTTTACAGCATCTTGAAGACGGGTCTGTTGATTGGCATCAATACGGTCGCTTGCTCAATGAGCGATGCGACGAGTTAGTGCAGCAGAAGCAATTCGATGAAGCGCACGCTTACATGCTTCGTCTTGGCATACCACCCAGGTCCAAGGACGCGACATCAGATCAGATCGATCTCGGCTCCAACTACAACCAGACACTTGTGCAGATGCCATATCGGCCCCGGACGGAACGGAACAATAGCTCCTACACATGGAAGCGTTTGCCCATTGGCTTGGTCTCGATTGATGATGTTCTATTTGATGTCCGTGGTCTCGTGCGACTTGGTGGTGGTTTTGTTGCCAACAAGGAGTTCGCAGTGCCGGTTCCGACGAAGGTTTCTGACATCCCTGTGAATCAATCGGCAGACTATGTGCACTTCCTGCACAACATTGTCGCCAATACCCAACTGCGTCTTCCGAAAGGGCAAATCGTTGGTTACTACACGCTGCATTACGCCGATGACGAGCAGGTTCGGTTCCCAATTCGATTTGGACAGGATGTCGTTCCGTGGGTGTTCAATCGTTATGTGAAACCAACCCGGGCACGGGTTGGATGGTCCGAGGGACATTACAGTCAATGTAAAACTCTCTCGCACAGCGTATGGGAGAACCCGCGTCCAAATGCTGAAATTCGATCGGTCTCGTTTGAGTCAACCAACACACATTCGGCTCCCTTTCTGGTGGCGATCTCTCTCGAATCCAACGCTCCCGAATCCAGCGTTCTCAAATCCAACGTTCTCAAATCCAACGCTCTCAAATCCAACGCTCCCGAATTGTCAGTGGATGATGTGGATCGTTTGTCATTGGAAGCCTTCCGAAGCTCTTTTCTCATCGAAGGTCAGACAGACAAAACAAAAAATGCATTGGATGCGTTATCGAAACAGACGCTTGAGTTCGATCCCGAAAATCCTCAAGTCATTTATAGGCGAGCAGAAGTCCTTTTCCAGATAGGAAAACTTGATCAAGCTTTGAAGCTGATTGAAAAACTCTGCAAGGATCATCCAGGAAATGTGGCCTATCGGGTGCAGCAAGGCCGTGTTTTATGGAAACTCGGGCGTGTTGAGGAAGCTGCCAACACGCTGCAGCGACGCGCGGGAGATCAGCCTCTGGCTGTTGTTTTAAATAAAGACGAGCAATTGCTATGGGATCAATTTACCGAAGACGTTCACGCGAAAATGGGCGAGTTTGAGGGGCGGAATTGGCTCTACAGACTGCTGATCCCATTTCGGGAGCCGGGGCTGTCAAAGTATCTGGTCGATCTTTCTGAACATTACAACGCAAGTCTCGAAGAGTCTTGGTACACACCTCGAGGGTATCCCAATTATTCCGGTCCATTCTTCAATGATTTAAGAACGGGAATTCATGTGCTTCATGGTACGCCCTATGACATCCGTGGACTGATTCAGCTGAATGACCGCGATAAGCTTGATATGCATAATCTTTACTCCAAGCAGGTCGATGCTATTGAGGTGGGAGTCAAAGGGAACCAATTGCATTTTCTGCATGCGACGTTCAGTAATGACCGGCCCGGCACACCAGTGGTGAATTACCGAATTCACTTATCAAACGGCGATGTTCATGATCACATCGTTCGGTATGGTGTGGATATTGGTGATGTGACTCAAGATCATGATGCTCCGTCACCTCAGAGCACGGTATGGAGGGCAGCGAATGTGACGCCTTTTGCAGTCGAAAGCGATGCGCTTTTGCACCAGTCAATCTGGAATAATCCGACTCCAGAACATTCCATCGATCATGTGGATTTGCAAATCGCTGGCAGTCGAGCACAGCCATTTTTAGTTGGGATGACAGTCGAATCCTTTGATCAGCAGTTAGAACGTGAGCCAGACGATATATTGCTGGTTGCACAGATTGCCATGCGAAAGCTCAGTCAAGGCTTGCCCCTCAATCAGTCCGTTGTCAGTCAGATTGAGAAAGTTGTCGAGAAGATTGAGGCGGAAGGATCAAACAATGCAGACGCTTTGTATGTCCTTGGAAAAATTTATTATCGCTTTGAGGAATTTGAACGTGCCCTCGAAAAGGTCAACGCAGCAGTTGAGTTGGGAAGTGACAAACTTGCTGAATGCCTGCTATTGAAATCAGAGATTCTAGGTGCGTTGAATCAGTTTTCACTCGCGCGGGAAACTCAGAGACAGGTGCGTCGAGCTGTTCTGGATGAATCCATTCCCAAGCGGAGCGAAGATATCAGTGCGAAATTTGTTGACCTGACTACGCACTACAACGTGTCACTTAGTGAATTTCCTTATCAGACTGAGCAGTCGACACGCACTTTGACGGAGGCATTTGACCAGATTCCTCCTGGTGTCGGAAGTTTTGCTGGAACGTCGTTTGATGTTCGAGGAGTTCTCGCGCTGGCTGGTACAGAAACCGTACTGTCAGCGGGGCTCTACGATTTGAAACCGGAGGTCACCGGGATCCCTGTTGAGCGGAAAGCATCTTCAATGCATCTCCTGCATGGAGCTGGGTGGGGTAGCTCGGAACCACACGGAACCTGCATTGGCGAGGTCGTTGTCCATTACGAAGATGGGGAAACACGGACTGTTGAAATCTGCGCTGGAACGCATGTTCGTGACTGGTTCCTCACTCAGTCGTACACTCGGCAGGTAAGTGATGGAACGCTCGCGTGGGTTCACCCAAGCTCGCAAGTGTCAGGCCGGGACATTGGGCTGTACACCATGAGGTGGGAAAATCCAAAGCCTGAAACCAAGATTGAAACGATCGACTTTCGCAGCACAATGACGGCAGGAGCACCGTTCCTGCTGGGAGTAACACTTGATGATTGATCGCATTTCTTGAAAAAGCGGTCGACAGGCATCGGAATTGAATCGAGAGGAAGTTTCTGATACTCCGGTCGTTTTGATCACGGCACATGGAATGAGTAACAAGGAACGTGGCCGTTTGGAATTGAGTGGCAAACAGTTGATTGACACCACCTGTCCGCCGAGCACACGATGCTGCCATGCGACTGGCCGCAGAGGGCCGCCATGTGTTGCTGATCGGCAACCGGGGCATGTTGAAGTGCAGGGAATCGTTGAAGATCTGAATAGCTATAACGTGTTTCCGGATGTCCATGCCGTGAAAAAATACGATAGTCGACGTATCGGTATCGTCTGTCAAACAACGATGCCATCGCATTTGTTAGATCAGGTTCGGAAGGAAATCAAAGTCCAGAATGATGAGGCTGATATTTGTTTTGTGGATACTGTCTGTCATCCGACAAAGCGGCGGCAATCAGCAATGCAGGAATTCATGCAGCAAGTCGATGCAGTCGTCGTTGTCGGTGGGCGTAATTCGAATAACACCCGTCGCCTTGCCGAGTTGTGTCAGAAGCATGATGTGCCGGCTTTCCACGTTACCTGTGCTGAAGAACTTGA
>JBPCVE010000337.1:0-3292 GCA_051010795.1 Rubripirellula sp. | reverse complement strand
GTGTACTGCAGCACGGCGAGCGTGTTCGGCGTGATCTTCGGCAGACGCCATGCGTCTGAATCACGTGTTGCTGGAGCATCGGTCCCCACCAGCTGGACACCAATCAGGTCATCGTGCGGACGATCGCCTGTCAATTGCTCGGCAAGTGCTTGCGTTGTTAACGCCCATCGCGCATCCGCGTCCACCACGATGGAGCGAATCCGCGAGGCCTTACGGTTTCTCCGCGGCGGATAGGCAGGAACTGCTATCGCCCCGGCGGCATGGCACGCATAAAATCCGATGACAAAGTCGAGGCCTGGTGGATAAACCAGTAACACCCGGTCACCGCTGCGAACGCGACAGCGGCCCTGCAGATAACCGGCGAGTGCGCGCACTTCGTCCCACAGTTGTGAGTACGTCAAACGCTGCTCAACCGACTCAACATCAGTAAAGATATAAGCAGTTTCGTTGGGTCGATGCTCAGCCCAGTAGTGCAAAACCGAAACAAAATTGTCTCGAGGAGGCATCTGGGAGCCGAAATATTTGTGCAAATCCACGGTGGATGTCACCGCCTGGGAGCAAAGGGGAGGAAAGGGTACTTCGAGGTTGATTTTTTGGATCTCAACCCGACTTCTAGTCGCCGCTTGGAAAATGTAAGCTCGTGGTGCATAGTCTTAGTTGCTTCAACCGGAGTCAGAATAATGATCACTCAAGTTCATTATCCAAGACCCCGTATGGTAATTTCGGTATCCGTTATCATGTCTGTTGAGGTGTTGCTCAACACCTCAACCAACCCGAACAACTCGTTTTACCCGACGATTCATGAGAAAAAACCACCTATCTGATCAATCAGCGGCACCATCAGCTCAATCACGTGCGTCGTCGGTAAATGAACCGCAAAGCTTTCAGGGGCAACCACAGCGGTTGATTGATCGGGTTGTGAATCTTCTCGATCCGGCTGGTAACATCTTACTTGGAACCAGCTTGGATGAAGCGACTGCGTCGGTTAGACGCGGGGACATTGACGCAGTGCGACAAATAGGTGGTCAATTTGCCATCTGTGAGCAAGCGGGAAAAACCATCCGGATGGCACGATCAATTGGCCGCCCCATGCGGTATTTCCTTGCCAAAAGAGCTGAGGGCCCCGCACTCATCATTGCCGAGCGTATTGACGAAATTGCACAACAACTTCGCAAGGAAGGCCTCAGCGACCAGTTTAATCCATCCTACACGCGAATGGTCCCCGCCCACCATCTTTTAGAACTCCAATTGGTGGGCTGCCCGGACCCAAATCCGGTCTTAACGCGATTTTTTGCTCCCAAGCGAAATCGCCTACCCGCTAATATCGAACAAATCGGCGCAAACTACATCGGTCGGCTTGCCGAAGTCTGTGATCAATGGCTGGAAACCGTTCCGGAAACGGATCCCATTGGGGTCATGTTCAGCGGCGGTATCGACAGCGGAGCGGTACTCGTCGTACTCGATTTTCTGCTTCGACGACGCGGTCAATCACCCTCACGACTCAAAGCCTTCACCTTAGCCGTCGATGGAGACCCCAGTGATAGTGTGCAAGCTCGTGAGTTTTTGCAAAAAATTGATCGCGAAATGTACCTGGAAGTTATCGACGTCCCGAAGCAAGATCTCTGTTGGCAAGACGCCGTCCGAGTCATCGAAGACTACAAGCCGCTGGACGTCCAATCAGCAACGATGGGGCTCGCATTGTTGAAAGCACTTCGCAGCCGCTATCCCGACTGGAAATACCTCATCGATGGCGATGGCGGAGACGAGAACCTGAAAGATTATCCCATCGAGGAAAATCCTGAACTCACCATTCGCAGTGTCTTGGGAAACCGAATGCTTTATCAGGAAGGCTGGGGCGTGGATGCGGTCAAACATTCACTTGTCTACAGCGGTGGACAAAGCCGTGGACATGTGCGTACGAGTGCACCCGCTGCCGCCTTGGGCTTTTCAGGATTTAGCCCCTTTGCCGTGCCCAATGTAATTGAGGTTGCTGAAGAAGTTCCGTTCGTTGCGTTGACTGATTGGGATCACGAAAAACTTTACGGTCTCAAAGGCAGCATCGTGTCTTCGGGCGTACAGCAGGTCACCGGCGTCGAAATGCCAACCTATCCAAAACAACGCTTCCAGCGAGGGGCGGCCGATGCCGCTACCTTTGAATCAGTCTTCCCGAAAGAAGATCAAGAATACCGCGACGCGTTCAAAACCGCGTTTGTCGATCAAGCCGAATTGCTCAACTGAACGAATTGCCAAACTCAAACGATTGCCGCCCAACCGCGAAGTAACAAGCTGAAAGACGACCGCGAACGCAACAAGGCGGCAACGCTAGACAAACGCCCCGCGAAACGGTTGGTCAAGCCAGCAACTCAACATCCTCAGTTCCATGGCTGACGGTATTCGACGTGACGCAACTTTTGATCTGCTTCCTCGTCAGCGACCACACGCTCCTCCGTGGCGTCCCATTTCAATGGTCGTCCCAGTGCATTTGAAACGTAACCCAAGTGCCCTGGCGTAATCGACCGATGCCCAGCCTCTGCCGGCGCGATCGTCTCCTGTCGTGTACGAATACAACTCAAAAAGTTTCCCATGTGATCATCAGAGACGGTCACCTTTGCCGAACCCGGTACAAAGTCCGGCTTTGCCCACCGTGAATCTGATGTCCGCAGTTTGCCGCGATTCACGAACACTGATCCCTCACTGCCGATCAACTCCAACCCCGCTGGATTCTCACTCGAGATCGTACTGCTGACTCCACCCGCGTACTTACACCGGATGGTGTAGCGAACTGGTGTATCGTAGATATCCGTTTCTGGGAACGTCCAATCAATCGCCTCGACCTCTTCTGGTCCAGATTCATCCAAACCTAACGCCCAATGCGCAATATCGTTGTGATGTCCAATCCAATCCATCAAGACGCCACCGCCGTAGGCACTGTGCCCACGCCACCAGCGATGATGCCTGGCGCGCATGTAAGGCAAGACTTGTGAAGGTCCACACCAAAAATCGTAATTGAGTTGTCGGGGAACCTTCTCCAACTTGGAATCGCCCATCGGCTGCGCATAACCCGCTTGTTGCCCGACCTTGATCGTGTGCACCTGCCCCAGAACCCCATTCCTGACAAGTTCAACAGCCCGACGGAACAGCCGATCACTACGCTGCTGCGATCCTGTCTGAAAAACCGCCTGACGCTTTTGCACCTCTCGGTAAACTGCCTGCCCCTCGGCAAACAGATGCGTCACCGGCTTCTCGCAATAAACATCTTTCCCCAACGAGATGGCATCAAGCGTACACTTGG
>JBPCVE010000336.1:0-3907 GCA_051010795.1 Rubripirellula sp. | reverse complement strand
AGGAAGTCGCATGAAGCGTGATCCAGTAAAGAATCTGATTCACAGATCCGTCGCAGCAGGCTGCCTCACCGTGGCACTTACCAGCTCCTTGGGGTGTCGTGGACTCAACCATTGGTACCACGAATTCCAGGGATGCGTTAGCAACCATATGGTTGATTACAGCAATCGCGCGCTCGCCGAAAGGGCTTGGATTCGCGAGAAACATCGTTTCTGCGATCGTCAGTACGTTCAAGAATTCAAAGACGGCTTCATCAAGGGCTATCTTGACGTTGCGACCGGCGGCGATGGCTGCACTCCAACGATCGCTCCGCCGAAGTATTGGGGTTGGGCATATCAGACTCCGTATGGGCAAGCTGCAGTGAACGCCTTTTTTCAGGGCTTCCCATTCGGGGCCAAAGCTGCCGAACAGGATGGCGTGGGTTACTGGAGCGAGATTCCCACCAGCGGGCTATCGAACACGTTGTCGCCTTACGGATCTGGGGTGATCACCGAGGAAGTCGTTCCGATGCCTGTCCCAGAGGTTCTCGCGCCTGAAGCGGTCGAGATTATCGCTCCTGCAGTAACTGATGGGGCGAGCCTAACCATCGAGTCGCCTTCGGATGAACTTGCTCCTTCACCGGCTCCGGCGGCAGCACCGTCTAAACAAACGGCAGTTACCGGGCCAAGTACGAGGCAGCTCGTACCCGCAAGTTCTGGCTTGCAACTGCCAAATTCAGCAGAAAGCAAAACCACTCCAACCGTTTCAGCACAGCCAGTGACCCAAGGTACAGGCAGTGTACCCATTGAACCAGCTACGGACTCCGGAGAATTGTCATTCACTTTTGAATGATCATTCGCCTAGCGAGTAGCCCAATTTCCACAGTGATCGCGGAATCCATCAAGAGAGCTCACGGATGAGAATTAAATTTTCTGCACAGACTTGCAGTCAGCGTTTGTCGAAAGGGCTGTTTCCAGCAGTAGCGGCGGCTCTGTTCGCGAGCTCGTTCACCGGGTGCACTTCATTAACCCAGCCGATCAATGGTGTACCAGCACAACGTTTACCCAAGCAATTTTTTCCGGAGCCGAAGGCCGACTTGGTCCCGGTCGACGTCTCGATTTTGTCGGTAGAGCCACCAAGGGACTACCAACTCTCTGGAGGCGACATTTTGGGTGTTTACGTCGAGGGCGTGCTGCCTTTCGTCCCTCCTGACCAACCACCAGGACCACCGCCAGTCAACTTTCCGGATGCGGACAGTACGCTACCACCGTCAATCGGATTCCCCATCCCGGTTCAGGACGACGGCACCCTATCGCTACCACTGCTTGAGCCACTGGACGTAGAAGGCCTGACCCTCGATCAGGTTCGTGATGCAATCCGAGATGCTTACATCGACGAAGGCATCCTCGTGAGTGAGAAGGCTCGTCCTATCGTGACGATCATTCGCGAACGCACGTATAACGTGATCGTCGTACGTGAAGATACGTCCGGCGGTAGCAACAGCGGCTACATTAAAAGTAGTGACCAGTCCACGACAGGTGGGCTTGTCAAATTACCCGCCTATCAGAACGATATCCTACACGCGCTCGTCGAGACCGGCGGTCTGCCGGGCCTCAACGCCCGAAACGAAGTCAAAGTACTGCGTGCAAGCACCGCCGACAAACGTAAGCGGGCTGATTTCCTCAGAGCCTTTTGGCAACAGCAGGAAGCAGCACGCTTGGACCCATGCGTTTGCCCGCCTAGCTTGCCAGATGATCCTGCCGTCTTGAAAATTCCACTGCGGGTTAAACCGGGTGTAGTTCCCGAGTTGTCTGCTGAAGACGTCACACTGCAGGACGGAGACATTGTCTACATCGAGTCTCGCGACGCGGAAGTTTTTTACACTGGCGGACTTTTGTCGCCCGGTGAGCATATGCTTCCTCGTGACTACGATTTGGACGCTTTGCAAGCCATGGCCATGGCCGGCGGTGCGATCGGAGGAAACGGACGAGCAGCACAGGGAGGCGGAGGCGGAGGAGGACGCGGAGGCGGAGCCAACGGATTTGGTATCGACACAAGTGTACCGCCGGGCCTGTTGTATATCCTCAGGAAAACTCCTTGCAACGGGCAGATTGCGATCGAGGTCGATTTGGCTCTGGCTATCAACAACCCGAAATCGCGGCCACTCATTCAACCAGGTGACACGCTGATTCTGCAGTACAAGTGTGAAGAGGAAGTCATCAACTTTGGTATCGCTACCTTCTTCACCTTTGGAATCGCCGAACTGTTCAACGGGCGGTAACCAAGATCGCTACGCGTGACAATCGAAAGCCACGATTCGCTTGATCGAATCGTGGCTTTTTCTTTGCCCTTGTAGCACAACCTCGGTCATACTCTGTACCGAAGTGCTAGGCATCCCTACAACATTGCTGAACTGTGAACTCCTTCTTCGCCCCTAAGGCTGCGCGTAAACAATCGCATGCAACCCTCACCATTTCCATCTCCTGAACACCATTACCACTTCGTGACTGGACGCCTCGCTGAGTCGGCGTTGCGCAGTATCGTTGAAGTGTTGGCAAATGAACACGGATTTTCATATTCCGTTGATGTGATGCCCATCACGGTTGCCGCCTTGATGACACCCCGCTGGATACGTCGTCACCTCGAAGTGCCCGCCATCGCGACCCACCTGATTCTCCCTGGTTACTGTGAAACCGGAATTGCAGAGCTCTCCGATTCTGTAGGTATTCCGATCCTGATCGGCCCCAAGGACTGCCGAACCCTACCCGAGTGGTTTGGTGGCAAATCCGAACCGATCGATCTAGACGACTACGATATTGAAATAGTCGCAGAACTCAATCACGCACCACGACGTTCTATTGATGAAATCGTCTCCGCTGCCAAGCAATTGGTAGCTGATGGCGCGAATATCATTGATTTCGGATGCGACCCGTCGAAGCGCTGCCCGAACATTGCCGACTACATCAAGGCTATGTTCGACGCTGAGATCAAAGTTTCCGTCGATACATTTGATTCTTGGGAGGCGACTCAGGCCACTCGACATGGCGCAAGCTTAGTGCTTTCCGTCAATTCTACCAATCGAGAGCAGGCGGTTGACTGGGGCACCGAAGTTGTCGTCATTCCTGACGCTCCGGGAGACGATCGAAGCTTTCACGAGACCATCGAGTTCCTGCAGAAAAGGAATGTGTCGCACCGACTCGACCCAATCCTCGAACCGATCGGAACAGGGTTTGTCGAAAGCCTCGTTCGCTACAGCCAAACTCGGTCGCAATACCCTGAGCACAAGATGCTGATGGGAATTGGCAACTTGACCGAACTGACGGACGTCGACTCCGCTGGCGTGAACATGATCCTGATGTCCATTTGTCAGGAACTCGAAATCAAAAGTGTTTTGACCACTCAGGTGATCAACTGGTCAAAGTCAGCAGTGAAAGAGTGTGACCTGGCTCGCAGACTCACCTATCACAGCATCAAACACGGAATACCTCCGAAACGCCTGTCGAACCAATTAGTTCTTCTCCGAGACGCAAAACTGCTCCCTTACCCACGTGAAGCGATCGAAGACCTTGCAAAGACGCTCAAGGACAACAACTACCGCATTTTTGCACAAGACGACGAATTACATCTGCTTTCCGCAGGCATTCATCTTCAAGACGGCGATCCGTTTCGATTGTTTGAACAACTGATGCAGCAAGATGCATCATCAAATGTCGACGCCGGACATGCTTTCTACCTTGGCTATGAGATGGCAAAAGCGAGTATTGCATTGCAACTAGGAAAACAATACGAACAGGATCAGGCATTGAACTGGGGCTACCTGACGGTCGAAGAAGACAATCACCGAATCAAACGAACCAGCCGGCACCGAAAGAAAGATCGCTAAGCAGAGAGTTGAATTATACTTGTAGCCTGAGAGATCTTCGAACCAGA
>JBPCVE010000335.1:0-15106 GCA_051010795.1 Rubripirellula sp. | reverse complement strand
CAATGCCCAACACGGCGGGCATGTCACGACGAATCATCCAACGGATATGAACACAGACAGAAGTTTGATTGGTTTCCACGTTGGACTCCTTTCCAGCGAAACACCACTTCTCACCAGGCAGTCAGTCCAGCCTGATGTGCCCGCGTCCAGATCTGATCGCGAGCGAAGCGGAGAGTAGCAGAAGCCCGTTTTCGCACCAAGGCGAAAAATCCAAAGGCAGATCGGGAGCTTTGGTCACATGAGAAAGCCGGCGTTTCGCGATGCCTGAGGCTGCAAAACCAGGCGGACTCGCCGGCACTTTCGAAACGCGATGCCAACACCAGTCGATACCGAAATCTGCATCAGCCTGCCATCCGAGCATCAGATCCGCTGGCTGAACTGGCCGCCACTGCTGTGCCCCAGCGAAGGAAAAATCATCAGAAAGTATTGCTTCGACTGTTTAGAAACGCGTCTTCAACAGCGATAGATCTGCGCTACCTCGCAAAATTTGCTCAAAAGTTGGACTTCCGCGACTGAATTGCGTACATTCTGTTACATCTTCTCTCCAATCCATCCTCCAGCCTTTTCAAACATGAGGATTTCGATGAGCTACAAATTTGTCCTGGTCAACTCCGACAGCGGAATTCCCGAACAAAGCTGGGTCCTGCCCACTCCCATCGTTGTGGGTCGTTGCCCGACAGTGGATATAACCTTGGACGATGCTTCGATCAGTCGCCGGCATTGCCAATTTTTGATTGATCCCCATGGAGCGTTAATCGTTCGCGACCTCGGATCCACCAATGGTGTGTACGTCGATGGCCGAAAAGTCGACAAGGCCACGCTTTCGATGGGAGCAGAGGTTCGGATTGGCGTGCTCATCGTGCGTGTCGATCTGACCGATGATGAGATGGATGAAATTTCACAGGAAAAATCGGGGGCCGTCTACGACTTGGTAGACACTGAGCAAGTTCAAATCGTCCAGCCCGAGGAAGAGCGTTACGAGATCGGTTGAAGCATTGGTACAAGATCCCGCCGTATGATCCCAAAAAATTCCGGCGAGTTGGCTTGCCGGAATTTCTCTTGGCTCTCCTTCGATTCGTTGCTCCACACTTTTGGCGGAATCAGTCCCTACCTAGTTTGGCCTACTCCAGAGCAGGTGATGCAACACTGCTGCCTCCACCGCCACTGATCGCTGCACCGGCTGCCGCCGCCGCTAGAATGGCGGGTACGCCACTGCCCGTTGCAGTAATCCCTGCAGCAGGCGGTTGTCCTGTCGCTCCCGAACCACCCAAGGTATTTGCTCCGACCTGAATGCTGAATCTATTGGGTTTTTCACGCATCCCGAATGCGTTAACTGTCGGACTGGGGTTACCATTAGCTGACCATTTCCGGTTCCCCCACCTCTGCTCCCACTATTGCCGTTGCCTCTGTAGCCCTGCAGCAACAGCGACACAAGACGCTGACCGCTGGTCTTACCATCAACCCTCACTTGTCCATCATTTGTTGCCTCGCCTCGATTCCGACGCCCCCAACCCCCGAGTTCGCATAGGCTACGAGTGCATAAATCCCAGACTGCAACCCAACAATTTCGAACTTACCATCTAGTTGTGTGACAGCAGATGCGACCTCGAGGCCGTCTTGGAATAGAGTGACATTCATCGAGATCGCAGGCTTGAAACTGCGACCCGGCTAGTGCAATACGCCAGATAGCTTCCCATCTGTTAATGTCACGAGAGATGACGAGTTGGCGTTACCATTTCCATCGTGATCCACGCCTAAACCCTCGGGAGCTACCACGATCTCGTCCAGCTTCAATTCGTCCTTGACATGCTTAGAGCAACGATAGCGCCGCGTGTCACGTCGCCCCTTGAATACATTGTAACACCCCAAGGTTTCCACCTTACTTCAAATAAGATTTTCCAGCCTCAAGAACTAACGCCGCCAACAAATGGTTTATTTTGTATGGTTTGACATACACCAGAATTTGGACTGAAGGATGAACAATTCTGCTACCTCCAAAGAAGTGCCGGGAACCGAACCAGTAGAACAGGCAACAGAGAAAATGGTCCTCATGGGCCGGTAGCGTTCTCGATGCCGACGCATACTCAATGCCGTTGTAGCTATTGCTGTCCTAGTGATTGCTGCGATCATCCTCGGCATTATTTACTTACAAAGGCTCGACCCCAGTTTCGAGTGGAAGTAACTAAAAGAGCATGATTTGCTCCAACCCTGATGCTCGCTCGCATAAGCAATGCCTGCACGATCTTTTTTTGCATTAGCACCCGCTTTACGCTCTGAATGGATATTTTCCCGTACTTTCTTATGGAGCACTAATTCATTCGCTCGGCACCAGCCGCTTTTTATGCCTAGCTCGCATTTCCGGCACATTCTGCTAAACCCGCCCAACTTTCGGGGCGATAAAGAAAACTATGCGGGTGAATTACACAACGAAATCCGCAAAACAGGCATTGATGTAGAGAACGCGACAAGAAAGTCGCCGCCTTGGACAACACCAACTGCAAGCAAACCTTCTTTCGTTCGCAGCAAAAAACCAGACGCTAAAGCTAACAGGAAGTCGCATGAAGCGTGATCCCAAAAAGAATCTGATGCACAGATTAGTGGCAACAGGCTACATCGCCGTGGCTCTCACTAGTTCCATGGGGTGCCGCGGGTTAAACCATTGGTGCAACAAGTTCCAGGGGTGCGTAAGTAAACATACGGTTGACGACAGCAACCGCGTCTTGGGTGAGAAAGCTGGGATTCGCGAGAAGCATCTTCCAGAAGTGCTGACGCCAGAAGCGATCAAAATTGTTGCTCTTGCAGAACCTGATGGGGCAAGCCTCACTATCGAGTCGCCCTCTGATCAAGTTGTTGCTTCGCCGGTTCCAGCAGCACCGTTCAAACAACCTGAAGTTATCAAGCCAAGTACGAGACAACTCGATCCCCATAGCTCTGGACTGCAACAGCCAAGCTCTACAAACAGAACAGCCACGCCAACTGTTTCGGCACAGCCGGTGACCCAAGTTACCGGTAGTTTACCCATCGCCCCCGCTACGGACTCCGGAGAATTGTCATTCACTTTCGAATGATTGTTCGCCCCAGCGTCGCCCCAATCCCATCCTGATCGCGGAATCCATCAACAGAGCTCACGGACGAGAACTCGATTTTCTGCTCAGACTTGCATCCGAAATTTTTCGAAAGGGCATTTCCGGCGGTAGCGGCGGCCCTGTTTGCGAGCTCGTTCACTGGACTCACGTCGTTGACTCAGCCGATTAATGGTGTTCCAGATCAGCGTCTGCCAGACAAATTTCCCCCGAGCCCAAAGCAGACTTGGCCCCGGTTGACGTCTCAATCTTGTCGGTAGAGCCACCAAGGGACTACCAACGATCTGGCGGCGACATTCTGGGTGTTTACGTAGAGGGTGTGCTGCCTTTCGTTCCTCCCGATCAACCTCCCGATCAACCTCCCGATCAACCACCCGAACCACCACCCGTCAACTTTCCGGATGCGGACAGCACGCTACCACCGTCGATCGGTTTACCCATCCCCGTTCAAGACGATGGCACCCTATCGTTGCCGCTGCTTGAACCACTGGACGTTGAAGGCCGAACCCTCGATCAAGTCCGCGACACTTACATCCTAGAAAGCATCCTCGTGAGCGAAAAGGCTCGCCCATTTGTGACCATCATTCGCGAACGAACCTGATATGTGATTGTAGTACGTGAAAACATATCCGGTAGCAACAGTGGTTACATCAGGAGCATTGATCAAACCACTACTAGTGGGCTTGTCAAATTGCCTGCCTATCACAATGACATCTAGCACGCTCTCGTTGAGACGGGCGGACTATCTGGACTGAACGCAACAAACGAAGTCAAATTTACAAGAGCAAGCACAGCAGACAAACGCAAGCGTGCAGACTTTCTCAGAGCATTCCGGTAACAACAGTAAGCAACTCGCCTAGCCCTCTGCATTTGCCCGCCGAACCTGCCAGATGCCCCTGCGATCTTGAAAATTCCGCTACGGGTGAAACCGGGCGTGGTTCCTGAACTGTCTACGGAAGATGTAACGCGACAGGATGGAGATGTAGTCTACATCGAGTCTCATGACGCTGAAGAATTCTACACTGGTGGCTTATTGTCACCGGGCGACCACATGCTTCCTCACACTACGACTTGGACGCGCTGCAGGCGATGACCATGGCCGGCGGAGCAGTGGGAGGCAACCGACGAGTCGCGTAGGGCGCTGGAGGTAGAGCAAACGGATTTGGCATCAACACTAGCGTACCGCCGGTCATTCTGTATATTCTCATAAAACACCTTGCGATGGATAGCTTGCCATCGAGGTGGACTTGGCTCTAGCCATCATTGATCCAAATGCACTGCCATTGATCCAAATGCACTGCCATTGATCCAATCAGGGGACATCCTAATTCTTCAGTACAAGTGTGAAGAAGATGTCATCAACTTCGGAATCGCGACCTCCTTCACCTTTGCCATCGCCGAATTGTTCAGCGGGCGTTAAACAAAACGCGAATTGAAACTCACGAAAGCCACGATTCGACTACTCGGATCGTGGCTTTTTTTCCTTTACAGTACATATGACGCCGTACTCTGTCAAAAGGCTTTGCAACAACCACGACATCGCTCCACTTTGGCCCTCACCTCCGACAAGACGCTTTTGCGTTAGCAAGCACATGCCCCCCTCGACAGTTCCGTCTCCCGAACATCACTACCACTTCGTTACAGGCCGACTCGCTGAGTCGGCTTTACGAAGTATCTTGTAGGACCTGGCTAGCAAACACGGGTTTTCATATTCTCTCGACGTGTTGCCCATTACCGTTGCCGCCTTGATGACACCCCGCTGGATACGTCGTCATCTTGAAGTGCCCGCAATCGCGACCCACCTTGTTCTTCCTGGCTACTGTGAAACTGGAATTGCAGAACTCTCTGATTCTGTAGCTATTCCAATCCTCATCGGCCCCAAGGATTGCCGTTCCCTACCCGAGTGGTTTGGTGGAAAATCGGAACCCATCACACTCGATAACCACGATATAAAAATCGTAGCCGAGCTGAACCACGCACCGCGCAGCTCCATCACTGAAATCATTGCCGCCGCCAAGAAACTGGTGGCTGATGGTGCAGACATAGTCGACTTCGGTTGTGATCCGTCGAAGCGTTGTCCGACAATTGCGGACTATATAAAAGCTATGATTGCTGAAGACATCCAAGTTTCAGTCGATACCTTTGATTCTTGGGAAGCAACACAAGCCACAAGACACGGTGCAAGTTTGGTGCTCTCCGTCAATTCGAGCAATCGAGAACAGGCCGTCGACTGGGGTACAGAAGTGGTGGTGATTCCCGATGCCCCCGGTGACGACCGAAGCTTTCACGAAACGATTGCCTTTCTCACTCAACGAAATGTGCCACACAGACTTGACCCGATTTTGGAACCCATTGGTACAGGATTCATCAATAGCCTTGTACGCTACAGCCAAACTCGAAAACAGTACCCTGAACACAACATGCTGATGGGAATTGGCAACCTGACGGAGTTGACCGATGTCGACTCTGCGGGGGTGAACATGGTCCTGATGTCAATCTGCCAAGAACTGGGCATCAGGAGTGTGTTAACGACTCAAGTGATCAACTGGTCAAAATCAGCAGTCAAAGAGTGCGACCTTGCTCGCAGACTCACCTACCACAGTGTCAAACATGGCATTCCCCCAAAACGACTGTCAGACCAGTTAGTGCTCCTCAGGGATGCAAAACTGCTTCCCTACCCCCGTGAAGCGATTGAAGATCTTGCCAAGACGCTCAAGGACAACAACTACCGTATTTTCGCACAAGATGAAGAATTACACTTACTCTCCGCGGGCGTCCATCTTCAAGACTGTGACCCATTTCGACTCTTCGACCGCTTGATGCAGCAAGAGATTTCTTCGAATGTTGACGCAGGACACGCCTTCTACCTTGGCTTTGAGCTGGCAAAAGCGAGCATCGCACTGCAACTCGGAAAGCAATACGAACAGGACCAAGCCTTGAACTGGGGCTATCTGACCGTTGAGGAAGATCACCACCGGATAAAACGTACGAGCAGACATCGAAAGAAAAACAACTGATGGTGAATTGCAACTACACTTGGTCGAAAGATGACTTTCGACATTCTGCAAACCCATCTTCCCCATGACAGACGCACAAGTTTCCCTCGATCGCACAAAACAACCCAAAGCTAATCGCTGGCGGAAAGCATTGTTTTTAGTCTTGGTTCTGTGGACGGGTTCATCAGCCCTACTCTCGACCACTTGGTTTCGCGCTTGGGTAAGCTATCCGTTGCACATTTCCAACATGAAAACGAAGGCAGAGATTGCTTACGTCATGTCCGATGGCCATGCCTATTGGAACCGGCTGTACGCAGCCAGCGACCTCTATCACATGGGACTGATTCAAAAGATTGCGGTTCAGGAAAATCCAACCAGCTCACGATACGATTTCGTCTCACAACAATCACAAACGGTCACTCAACGTGCCATTCGCTACCTGGAGAATCTGGGCGTTCCTGAAGATTGCATTACTACAGTCACAGGGATACCTACTGCTCCACTTTTAGGCACTTGGAGTGAGGCTCAAGGCTTTGCGACTGAATTTCCCGATGCCACCAACATGGTGGTCGTCACCTCCTCTCCCCACACTCGCCGCAGTCTGATGTGTTTCAAACGGGCAATGCCGGATTCTTGCCATGTCAGTGTGCTTGCGGATTCGCTCCCTGCCGAAGGTGCTGAGCTTTTCGCTCCAATCTGGTTAGAGTACGGAAAGTTGGCAGTCTATTGGCTTGTTGCACGCAAATGAACAACAAAACCGAGCAACAAAAAAACTTAGTCGCAATTTCCGGCAGATCATTCACCGACAAATCAATGAGATTTCCCCAAAGCTCTTCACGCCATTGGTAGCCTGAATTAGTCCATTTCCTGTCCGTTTGCCACATTTACGAATAGAATAATCATGGCGTCTATGACACCAAATCAAGCGCCCCGTGTCCTCGTGACTGGAGGTGCAGGATTCATTGGTTCCGCCCTCCTTCGATATCTGTCAGACAATAATCATGCTGTCACATTAAATGTCGACAAATTGACATATGCAGGCAATCTTGAATCGCTCAAGAGTATCGGATCCAACTCCAACTACAGCTTTTTACGAGCGGACATCACGAACGCGGACCTTATCGCTGACACGATCAGAAAATTCCGGCCAACAGCCATCATGCACTTAGCTGCTGAAAGTCATGTCGATCGTTCTATTGACGGTCCCGCGGCTTTCATGGAAACAAACATCATCGGAACCTACACACTTCTTCAGTGCACACTTGAGTATTGGCGTGAATTGGGCTCGCGTGAAAAAGATGCATTTCGTTTTCACCATATTTCCACAGACGAAGTTTATGGCAGCTTGAGCAGTGAAGGTCTTTTCACCGAATCGACCTCTTACGATCCACGTAGTCCTTACTCCGCCAGCAAGGCCAGCAGTGACCACCTCGTGCGAGCGTGGCATCATACCTATGGATTCCCCACCCTAATTACGAACTGCTCAAATAATTACGGTCCCTATCACTTTCCTGAGAAACTGATTCCGTTAGTAATCCTCAATGCCATGGATCGCAAGCCGCTGCCGATCTACGGGAAAGGCGACAACATTCGTGACTGGCTTTACGTCGATGATCACGCTCGCGCACTCTGGACTGTGGTTCAAAGAGGAGCACCTGGCGAGACCTACAATATTGGCGGCAACATGGAACGAACCAACCTGAGTGTAGTAGAAAACATCTGCTCCATTCTGAATGAAAAGAAACCGTCAGCTGCCGGCGGCTACGAAAAGCTGATTGAATTCGTCAAAGATCGCCCGGGACACGACCTGCGTTACGCCATCGACTCATCAAAAATCAAATCAGAACTGGGCTGGGAACCATCCGAATCTTTCGAAAGCGGCCTAGAAAAAACGGTCGACTGGTACCTAAACAATGCTTGGTGGTGGCAGCCAATTCGTGAGGGGAAGTACACTGGCCAACGCTTGGGAAATGGGTAAACCTCGCAGGCCGGGCCGTCTAGGAAAACACGGGCGATGATATCCACTCACCAACACCGCTAACGACAATTTATCGCCCCAATCCCTCCAATTGCACCTTTCCTGCTAAGCAACCGCAAGTAGCCGTTTGGAACGGGGTAAGAGATCTAAGGAATGGCAAGCGGGACTGCGAAGCTCGGCCATGAATCGAGTGCAGTACGCAGCGCACTTGTGCTACCGACCATAGCGCCGCTGCGGAAGATAGATGCACACTGGCACGTTCAAGCGCACTGTGATTTAACGTTTGGGTGAGCACTGGCCCCCTCTAGAATCATGGCAGATCACACAGAAGCATCGATGGAGCAAAAAAAGCTTCAGCACCCCGTTGGCTTAAAACGGGCAATGACTCTTTCGCTCGAGTAGAAGGTACATGTACAACAAACATGAGCTATGCTGACGACCCCGACATTTTTGCGTAGCGCTCGACCCAATCATGGTCACGCGAATTCCGATAAATTTAACAGTGAAGGCAAAATCCATTGAATCGTAAAGGAATCATCCTCGCCGGTGGATCTGGAACGCGACTGCATCCAGTAACACTCGGTGTTAGCAAGCAGTTACTGCCCGTCTACGATAAGCCAATGGTGTACTACCCATTGTCGGTACTAATGCTGTCCGGAATCAGGGAAATACTGCTGATATCGACACCCGAGGATTTACCAAGCTATCAACGGGTACTAGGCAATGGCAGTCGCTTTGGTATCGAGTTGAGTTACGCAGAGCAACCAAAGCCCGAAGGCCTTGCACAAGCCTTCCTGATTGGTGAACAATTCATCGGAAGTTCGGCAGTGACCCTCGTGTTAGGCGATAATATTTTTTACGGTCAGGGCCTAACATCCAAGCTACAAACGGTAGCAAATCAGTCGGTAGGCGCGACGGTATTTGGCTACCAAGTGGCCGACCCACATCGCTTTGGAGTGGTTGAAATGAGCGAGGAGAATAAAGCTATCTCAATAGAAGAGAAACCTGAAAATCCAAAATCCTCGCTCGCTGTCACAGGACTCTATTTTTACGACAACAAAGTGGTTGAAATCGCAAAATCGGTTGAGCCATCCCGCCGTGGCGAGCTCGAGATTACTTCAATCAATCAAGCCTATCTTGAACGAGGACAACTTTCGGTTCAGGTTCTGAGACGTGGCTACGCATGGCTGGACACCGGAACTCATGAGTCTCTCTTAGAGGCATCCTTGTATGTGAAAACCGTCGAACAACACCAGGGATACAAAGTCGCCTGTCTTGAAGAAATTGCTCTTAACAACCACTGGATCACCAAAGAACAAATAAGGCTTTCACTTCCTGATACTCCGAGCAACGTATATTTCAAGTATCTTCAGTCGCTCACAGCAAGACCTCCAAGGCATCCGGGTTACTAGAAGATCGGCGTCCACAAACAGTCGTTTTGACAACCTGCTTTTCTCCAAGCAGATGAAATATTATCGCGTTCTATGAATGGACAAAGAGTACGCAACGAGCAGGCGAATGCCCCTCTGAGGTTTTCAAGCCCACATTCTCGATTCGAACCTATAATATCTCTATCAATCATCAACTTCAACAAAATGACGTCCCCCCCATAGAATTGAAAGGTTGTGAGTGAGAGAATCTTGATGGGGTGTACTGCGTCGAAAGGACTTTCACAGTGCCTAAAAGCATCTTACCGTGGAGCTGACCGTCTCAAGAGTGCATAAAGCCGACGTGGAACTCGGTAAGGGCAAGAAGGTGTACGAAATCAACTTCAAATGACAACCTTCTTCAGGTCGAAATTCCTGTTCGCGGCGACGCGTGCCCAAACCCAAGAACTAACGACAGACCGCTGGAAGCGTCCTTGTTCGTGCGGACAATGGAACGTAACCAAACCTCAAATTCGCATGCGTTTGAGAAATCGATGTCAACAATGGATGGCTACCAGTCAACGAATTCCGGGCAATCTTAACAAATATGAATTCACCTGAATCCGCCAATTACCACAACGCCTTTCAATCTCTGTCTGATGAGGGATAGAAGATGACTGCTTGGCGATACCCCATGAATAACCTGCTACCCAACGTGCAGCACCACGAGCAGGATTTAATTAATGTCATTACAAAGGTGGTCAGTAGCGGTTGGTTTGTCCTGGGACCGGAGTCAGTTCGATTCGAGGATAGTTTTGCGCGTTACCTGGGTGTGCAGCATTGCGTCGGAGTTGCGAACGGCACTGATGCAATCGAAATTGCCCTGAAGGCAACCGGTATCAAGCGAGGTGACGTGGTTGCAACTTCCGCCAACGCCGGCATGTATTCAACTTCAGCTATCAATGCGATCGGTGCGACCCCTCTGTACACCGACGTTTGCCCAAACACCCACTGCATGTCGCGAGACCATGCAGCAGACGCACTCGGAGCAGGTGCGAAAGCCATTATTGTCACTCATCTCTACGGCCTTGTCGCTCCGCAAATACGCGAGATTGCGTGCTTATGTGAGTCAGCGGGGGCAATTCTTGTCGAAGACTGTGCGCAGGCACACGGAGCAAACTTGGAAGGGACTTATGCTGGCACACATGGAGACGCCGCCAGTTTCAGCTTTTATCCGACGAAGAACCTAGGCTGCCTTGGCGACGGTGGCGCAGTAATTTCGAACTCTGCGGCAGTGGCGTCACAAGCACGGCAGTTACGACAATATGGCTGGAAAAAAAAGTACAACGTTGCTACTGAGGGCGGAAGAAATTCACGGCTCGATGAACTGCAGGCGGCAGTATTGTCACACTTCCTGCCCCACTTAAAGGCACGAAACGAACGGCGCCGGGAGATAGCCAGACATTACTCGCAGTTCATCCAACACCCAGATATCAAATTGCCTCCGGTGGCAGGTGAAAACTATGTTGCACACCTTTACGTCATACAAACACTTTACAGGATTTCTTTACGCGAGCATCTAGAGAAACACCGAATTCAAACAGAAGTGCATTACCCCGTCCCCGACCACAAGCAGCTAGAGTGTCCCCAGGGTTCCTCTATCTCGCTTCCTGTTACAGAGAGACTCGCAAAGGAAGTATTAACGATACCCTGCTTCCCTGAAATGTCACTCGAACACGCCTCTGAAATTACGGAAGTGATCAACGAATGGAAGCCATAAAGTATTCAATCGTTGTTCCCGTTTACAAAAACGAGGATTCAGTCCAGCGATTGCTTGAACAATTGACCCGCGCGAACGAATTACTCAAAGGCAGATTGGAAGTTGTATTTGTCGTTGATGGCAGCCCTGATGCATCTTATGAACGACTGAAAAGCTCACTTCCCACGACACCTTTCGCTTCACAATTACTCGCCCACTCAAGGAACTTTGGGTCATTTTTGGCAATTCGAAATGGTTTGCTCAAGGCTCGTGGAAATTATTACTGCGTGATGGCCGCAGACCTACAAGAACCCATCACACTCGCTGTCGATATGTTTGAACTTCTTGCTGCCGACAAATGCGACATAACAGTGGGGCAGCGTGTTTCAAGAGATGACCCAGCATTATCAAGACTCAACTCCGAGATATTCTGGTGGCTGTACAGAAAACTCGTGGTTCCTGAAATGCCAAAAGGTGGCGTTGATGTTTTCGGATGCAACAAAATCTTCCGCGACAAGCTACTCGAACTTGAAGAGTCAAGATCATCGCTGGTTGCCTTGATATTTTGGCTAGGTTTTCGCCGCGAGTCGGTAAACTACAAAAGGCAACGGCGGCTCGAGGGTAAGTCAGCATGGACACTGAAGAAGAAACTTGGCTACCTAAGCGACAGCATCTGTTCATTTACTGACTTGCCAATCCGTCTCCTTGTGTACATAGGAACCTTTGGCATCGTGATCTCATTGACAGCGGCCATCGTTGTAACCGCCGCCAAGTTCAGCGGAATGATTGAGGTATCAGGCTACACGGCAACGATTCTGGCAATCAGCTTCTTTGGCGCCATCAACCTCCTTTCTACGGGAGTTATTGGCACTTATGCATGGCGTGCCTACGAAAACACCAAGAACCGTCCCCTGGGGATCATTGCGAGAGAAACATATTTTCCGCCCCACCCCAAGCAAAGGCAGGAACAACCACATGATCCATCCAACTGCTGAAGTCGCAGCCAAGAAACTCGGCAAAGACTGTCGAGTATGGCAGGCGACCATCATCCTGGAAGGCGCAGCAATCGGTGACGACGTCAACATCTGTTCGCATTGCTTTATCGAGAACGAGGTCGTTATAGGAAACAGAGTCACGATCAAGGCAGGCGTACAACTTTGGGATGGAGTTTCACTCGAGGACGATGTTTTTATCGGACCGAATGTCACATTCACCAATGACAAATACCCTCGATCCAAGGTTTACCCAGAACAGTACGCAAGAACGCGAGTAAAGCGTGGGGCTTCCATTGGTGGCGGTGCTGTACTACTACCCGGAATCACCATTGGTGAGAACGCCATGGTTGCGGCCGGTGCCGTGGTCACTCAGTCAGTGCCGCCCCACGCGATTGTAAAGGGAAATCCGGCACGCATTACCGGCTACGCTACCTCTAGCGTGACCACTCTCACAGAGGCTGCCAACTCCGAATCAGGAGAAGATCGGGAGCCATTATTAACCCGGACCCGTGCTAAGGCGTCTCAGCTTTGGAGTACAACGGATGCCCGAGGAAAACTCTCAGTTGGAAATTTCGAAGAACAAATCCCCTTCCAACCTCAACGTTTTTTTACGGTCTACGGCGTCCCAACGTCAAAAATCCGAGGGGAACATGCTCACATTGAATGCGAACAATTCCTGATCTGCGTTTCGGGAAGCTGCGACATCCTGCTTGACGATGGCATCACCCGATCCAACGTAACACTGTCACAACCCAGCACTGGGCTCTACATCCCCCCGATGACGTGGGCAACGCAATACAACCATACAAACAATGCTGTCTTACTAGTATTTGCGTCGCACAAATATGACGAAAAAGATTACATACGCAGCTACGATCAGTTCCTCGCTACTTGGCAGGATCACGACACATGATAGCCGGGATAGCCCGCGACGAATTCACACGCCAACTACGCGGCTCCTTACTCGGTAGCGTACTAAACTTTGCAATTAGTTATTCTTGCTACGCGTCGCTCTCTCGGCTACTCCACTATCAACTTGCATATTTCATTGCGTATGTCGTGGGCATAGCTTGGTCTTATTGGTTCAACGCTACCCACGTATTCAAAGTCCATAAGACACTCCGCACGTTTTGCATCTACCCAACGGTTTACGCATTACAATACGCTGCGGCTTACCTCGTATTATGGTACCTCGTTGAACGGATAGGCCTGCACTCGCTCGCTGCTCCAGTACTAACTGCAGCGATTACCTTTCCCCTCACATTCTTGCTGAGCAAGCTGGTTCTGGAAAACAACCTGCTAATGAAAAGAGCACACCGCAAGGGACAGCCCTACACAGTGAACAAGAACTGGCCCCACGAATAAGCGTCCACATTTCCATCCACTCAGTGTCGCCCCGACGCGACTGATATCGCTGGGTGTTGCGTGGTTGTCCAAGAGCGCGGCAGGCACGACGCTACGAGACTCTTTCTCGCCCCACACGGTTACGCTCGGTAGATTGTTACGCACGGTAGATACTGTGCGGCGACGGCGTTCAGGGCTTACCAGTTTCCCTTGGCAGCCTCCTTGACGATCTCCATATCGAGGGCTTGCTCGGCGACCATCTTCTTAAGCCGTGCGTTCTCTTTTTCCAGACCTTTCAGCTGCTTGGCCATTTCTGGTTTCATGCCACCTTACTTCTGACGCCAGCGATAATCCGTCTGTTCGGTGACTCATAGCAGTTTGCAAACCTCGGGTACCTTCTTGCCCTTACAAAGTTCCACGTCGGCTTTACGAAGTTTGGCAACGATCTGATCCACTGTGTGACGTTGCTGAGCCATTCTGAAAGTCCTTTCCGGGCAGTTCGCCCGAGCAAGATCCTCTCACTCACAATGGTGCAATTCCAAGGGGGAAGGTCACTGAACCCTTCAATGAAAAACTCCGTGACGAGCTACTCAATGCAGGACTCGTCGAAACGACGCTTAAGGCCAAAGTGATGAACGAACGCTGGCGAGTCACCTACAAAACGACTCGCCGGCCCAGTACCCAGAACGCCAGTGCAATGGGCTACCAGTTCCCGGCACCAGACACCGACCATCAGCACAACCCCGCTTCCGCTACACTTCGGCAGCCGACTGCGGCTAGAGAAAACTCGATGAATTCACTAACTTAAGATCGGAGACCGTCCGTAGTGGCATGTCGATACCATTGAAAATGCAGCAAGGATCCCCTTCAATGAACTTAGGTTTTATTACAGCCCAAGTACATTCATTCTAAGTGATATTCGATCCAGTATCGCATTAAGTCTATTCCTACCCCAACCACTATTCATGCCTAGACCAACTCTCAGCCTGCTAGTGCCGATCGCATTTTTCTCTTTTATGACTTGGCCTCTTGTGGCTCTGCCACAAAACCCCGAGAACAAACCTGGGTCAAAGCAACACACGAATCAGCTTGCCAAGGAGTCGAGTCCTTACTTGTTGCAGCATGCTCACAATCCGGTGGATTGGTATCCTTGGGGTGAGGAGGCGTTTGCCAAGGCGAAGCGTGAGGGCAAGATGGTGTTTCTGTCGGTGGGCTACGCTGCTTGCCACTGGTGTCACGTGATGGAACGTGAATCGTTCGAGGATCCTGAAATTGCGAAACAGATGAATGAAAAATTTGTCTGCGTCAAAGTCGATCGCGAAGAACGACCTGATGTGGATCAAATCTACATGACTGCTGTGCAAATGATTTCGGGTAACGGTGGCTGGCCGATGTCGGTCTTTTTACTTCCGGATGGTCGACCGTTCTGGGGCGGCACCTACTTCCCCGCGCGAACCGGTGATCGTGGAAACTCGGTGGGCTTTCTCTCTGTCATGGACCAAATCGACAAGGCATGGAAAACACAGCGAGATGCCGTCACACAACAAGCAACAACGCTCACCGCTGCTGTGAAAGCTAACCAGA
>JBPCVE010000334.1:0-4437 GCA_051010795.1 Rubripirellula sp. | reverse complement strand
TTCCGTTCATTCTGACCCAGTTACCCAGCTGGCATGCAGCGCAACACAAACCCGTCGAAGGCTTGAAATCACCGTGGGCTGTCAACCGTGAGGCGATGCGTTTGGCCAGCAAGGACTTGCCCAACGTAGGGCTGGTCGTTTCCATCGACACAGGTGACGTGGTTCTCCTGCACCCAAAAAACAAAAAACCAATCGGAATACGTCATGCGCTGCATGCACTTGAAAATGTTTACGGCATTAATGTGGTCGGATCGGGGCCACGCTTACGGACTCAGAAAATCGACGGTAATCGAATTGTCCTGAACTTTGACTCCATTGGCAGTGGGCTGATCACTGCCAACGAATTGATCAAATCCGGTGATCCCAAACTGAACTCTTTCGCGATCGCCGGTGTCGATGGACAGTGGCAATGGGCTGACGCTGTGATCGAAGGTGATCAGGTGGTGGTGTCTTCCAGCAAAGTCAAAGCACCAGTTGCGGTACGCTACGCGTGGGCGATGAATCCATCAAAACGCAACCTGCTCTACAACCACGAAGGTTTGCCAGCATCACCATTTCGCACGGATGATTGGCCATTATTCAATCCTGAAAATGAGGTCATCGAAGTCCTCAAACCCAAAGCCCCAGACGGTTACGTTCCAACGGACTGGGTACGACCGGCGATGCTCCAACGCGTTGACTCAACTGCAACCAGAGCCCGAAGCCGAGATCACATTAAGGAACATCACGACGCAGAGAGTCCGGAAACTGAAAAACGCGAGACTAACAACAGGACGGCCCCTGAAATAACAGATCTCAACGCAGAGGATATTTCCTATGCATTGGAAAAAAACATTCCCGATCTGGAGGAACCGTTTCTCAACACGTCTCCACAAAACCGGATGGACGGTATCGCGGTTGGCAACCTGGAAGAAGACCATGAACTCTCGAAAACCATTCTCGCTTTCGCCGAGGAAATTGCTGCAGGTGATCACGGAGAGATTGATAGTCTCCTTCTGTATCAAAACAACAAATTGCTTTTCGAGTCTTACTACCGACGTGGTCGAATCAATTACCCTCACTACCAAATGTCGATCACCAAATCCTACACAGCGATGGCGATCGGTCGCGCGATTCAACTGAAACACCTGAGCATGGAAGACTTGGATCGCCCGGTTGTTGAGTTCCTGAAGAACCTTGATCAATCCAAGCTTGTTTCTGGGGCGAATCAGATCACCCTTGCCCAAGCCCTGAACATGAAATCCGGTATTCGAATTGATCGAGCCAAGGTGAATGAGCTCAGAAGAGAAAAGGACCGCTTATTGGGTCAGGGACAAATCCAAGCTTATCTGCAATACAGCGCCCCGATCCCGACTGGGAAGAAAACCTTCAAGTACCAAGGTTCTGATCCTTCGATAGCAATGCAAGTACTGGACGCTGTTGTACCGGGTTCTGCCAGAGATTTCATCGAAACAGAGCTGCTCGCAAAACTTGGAATCACCAATTTTGCCTGGCAAGACGATGTCAGTGGACTCCCCAAATCAGCTGCTGGAAGCAGCATGCGTTCCCGTGACATGCTCAAGTGGGGCATGTTGGTGAGCAACGCCGGTAAGTGGAACAACGAACAACTGATTCCGGCCGAGTTTGTCCGGCGGGCGACAGATCGTATCAACACCAATCCTCAGGGAACCTCCTACGGCTATTTCTGGTGGCGACACGACATGCAAGTCGGAGATCGCACTTACGATTGTCGATCGGGTCGTGGTGCTGGTGGCCAATTCATTTTGATGCTGCCAGAACTGGATCTGCTCATCGTTGTGACAGCGCATCAGCAAGGCATGGGTAAAATGCTGAGTACGGTGCCGAAGAAAATCCTGCCTGTATTCGCCCGCGACAAGTAACGAGTGCTTCAGCAAGACGTGCAGGTAAACTGCTGAAGTTACCGGCCACGGCGCAAATCACTGATGGCCGGCGGTTTCACAATCACTTGTTCAAGATCAAGCAAACAGATCTGTAACAACGTTTGCCTTTTCTGGTCCGGTGAGTTGGTGTAGCCGGCCTTCATGCTGAAAGTTCAACGCATGATGATCAAGTCCCATCAGGTTCAGGATCGTCGCATGCAAATCTCGGAAGTGCACTTTTCCTTCGACTGCCCGATCGCCTGTGTCACTGGTTTTCCCATGAACATATCCTGATTTGACTCCACCGCCAGCCAACCAGAAAGTGAATCCCTTAGCGTTATGGCCAGTCTCATCTTTTCCATCATCAGGTGTCAAACCTGGCCGACCAAATTCGCCGCCCCACACCACGAGAGTGTCATCCATCAGTCCACGGGCGGTCAGATCTTCCAGTAGCGCTGCGATGGGCGCATCAGTCGTTTCACAATTGGCCTTCAAATCACGACGATGATTCTTGTGCTGATCCCAACCACCATGGTTGAGTTCAATGAAACGGACTCCCGCTTCGGCAAATCGGCGTGCCAGAAGACACTGCCTGCCAAAGTCAGTGGGCCGGCAGGTACCAATCGATAATTTTTTTCCAACTCGGTAGCGTTTCAATGTCGCTTCGGTTTCATTGCTCAGATCCAGCAATTCAGGAGCAGTCGACTGCATTCGGAATGCTAGCTCCATCGATTCTATCACCCCCTCCAAATGCTGATCTCCAGAACGCTGCATGGCGTGCTTGCGATTCATTTGCTGCACAAAATCCAATTGCTTCCGTTTGATTGAACTCGGAAGATGATCACCGGAAATATCACGGATGGTTGCCGCAGACATGTTTTCGCCGTTGGTGCCGATCGGCGTACCCGCGTACTCCGTGGGTAAGAATGCGCTGGAATACACCGATGGCTTGGCAGCATTCAAACTGATGAAACTGGGAAGATCCTCATTCTCACTTCCAAGACCGTAGGAAATCCACGAGCCCATGCTTGGTCGCTTTCTCAGTCGCTCGCCAGTGTGCAATTGCAAAAATGACTGAGCATGATTGCCGGTATCAGCATGCATTCCATTGATGACACAAAGTCGATCTGCATGTTTCGCTGTCTCTGGCAAAAGCTCCGAAACCCACATTCCACTCTCGCCTCGTTGCCGGAAAGCGAAAGCCGATCCAGGATGTTTCTTGTTCCCTGTTTGCGGTTTGTAATCGAAGGTGTCCATTTGCGCTGGACCACCACTCATGCAAAGAAATATCACCCGTTTTGCACGGGCTGTATTCGCCAAAACCGTGGAACCCAGCGACGTTCCTGATGAACCGGTCGCCTGACAAAGCGAGGACTGCAAAGCCAGGTAACCAAATCCACAGGACGCCGATTGCAACATGTGTCGTCGTGAAATCATATCAATCGTCAATCCACGTATCGAAATTCATTTGTCATCAACATCGCCTGACAAAAACTTTGCCAAACTCGCTGCCTTCGCTGACCTGTGTCAGTCACTCTTTTCTCAAAATGGGCATCAATAGCCACAAGATAATCCATCGCGCCATTCAACTCGACCTCACTAGGCAGCCTCTGGAAGCAGGCTTGAAATACGCTTCTCACCCTGGCTGAATCTGCTGACGCGCCATTTTCCTCAAACTGAGAATCTTCAAGTAATTTACGAGCGTAGAGTCCAGCTTGTGAAACCATGAAGTCACTGTTCAAGAGAAACAGCGTCTGGGTAGGCAAAGTAGTCACATCGCGCTGACCCGTAATCCCCACTGCATCAGGCAGGTCAAAAGCAACTAATTCCAGTGGTGGTGCATGCCTCAACATGCAAAGGTAAATGCTTCGATGATTCGATTTCTGGTGAAGATTGGTTGCTTCCCCTGGGGGCCAATTTATCAAAGCGTCAATTTTTTCAATCGCTGATCCCTGCTGTGGCGAATGATCCAGTCTTCCTGTGACATGCAGAATACTGTCCCGTAAGGACTCCGCATCGAGGCGTTGGCGATAATGCCGCGCCAGCCAACGGTTATCAGGATCTGCGTTCAGTGAGTCGGCATCATGTTGACTGGCAAGCTGGTACGTCCGTGACAACACAATCTGCCTGATCATTTGTTTTACGGACCACCCTTGCTGAACAAATTCGTCAGCCAGATAGTCAAGCAATTTCGGATGCGTTGGCCTGGCACCGTAGACTCCAAAATCATCTGGCGTTCCAACGATCCCGCGTCCCATCAGGTACAACCAGATTCGGTTGACCATGACACGTGCCGTATGTGGGTGATCCTCGCGAGTTAGCCAGTCCACCAACTCCTCCCTGCCGCTTCCGCCCTTTCCTGCTTTGAATGGTCTGTTTTCAAATCGATGCGTGGCAGTCTCAGGCAATGTTTCGTAAGCCGTCAAAACACCCCGATTAACCGAGGCACCTTTCTTAGCACCATCGCCATTGATATGTATTTTGATGTCAGCCGGATTCGCTTTGTCGCGAACTCCCATCGCATACCCTTCAACAGGTGTCGGAATGATTCCTTTGG
>JBPCVE010000333.1:0-5863 GCA_051010795.1 Rubripirellula sp. | reverse complement strand
CGCTGACGTGATAAATCCCATCTGCTGGAATTTTGTAATCCAACCTGCTGTCTGGACCACCGGAGTCATCATTCCCCCCTACCCGACTACCGGCAGCGTTATACACATTGATCACACCGTCCAGTTCAGATCGCAAGATTTTACGAGCGAAGAGTTTGATCGATACCGTCTGGTTTTTCTTGGCTTCAAAGCTGAAGAAATCTGTGTCACCTGGTTCACCCACGAAACCACAAAACGCTCCTGGTAGAGCACCGACGGTCGACTGTTTGAAGCTATTGTTTGGCTCCTGCTCAACCACATTTGGCATATCCTGAACGCGAATAAAGTTGGGCGAAGGACTGAATCCCTGATCATTGGAAACCACGAGCGGGAACGCTTCCTGTGGCTGACTGGGCAGTTGTACTTTTTCGATCCAAGCGTCACCCATCGCTGACACAAAAGTCATGTCAATCAACGCACCCGGCGGCCCCCCTGCTGGAACAACAGCGATGGGCCTTGGAAACGAGCCCACGTGCAAACGATAACGATCGTTGTTCCCGCCAAACGAACTGTCCCTGACCACAATGATGTACTTGCCATCCGCAGGCGCCCGCATGGAGCACAAACAATCCTGTTGCAACAGCGGTGCATCGTCACTGGTCGCCATCTCAAAACGTTCCGAGTTCAGAATCGCCACATACGGATCGAAGAATGGATTACTGCGTCCTTTCTTGATACGGACACCTTCCAATTCCGCGGTCAGACTTTCGCCCTCTTTCAATTCAACGACATAATAATCTTCATCTTCACGAGCAACCGAACCCTCAACTGTGACGTTCTTTTCGATTACCTGAGGTATCCCGAATTCACTGTTGGGTTCTTTCTCCTCCACGTTGGGAAGGACTCCAACACTGAACATCATGACATTGCTAAGGCCGGTCTCACTCACGAGGCGAATGGGGTAAAGTCCGGGCGAAGAATCAGCTGGAACCTCAAATTCTACCTCCACCTTCGAAGCGCTAACCGGCTTCACCGACTTTACGTTGATCCCTTCACGGTCGACGATGATTTGTCGACTGTCACTCAGACGCGATCCAGTGATCACCACGGTTTGCGTTGTACCACGCTGCATGCCACGCGGAGTGGAACTCACAATATCGGGTTTATAAGCCTGGGCTGTCCCCGCCATGCCAACAAGAACAAGACAACCGAAGAGTGAAGCAGTTTTTCGCCACATGTTAGTCATCATTGATTATGGATGGATTCAAACAACTGGGAAGGTACTCAGCCAGCATCCTGCAGCCCGCACACAAAACACTAAGCAACGATCACATTAGGCAACGATTTCCTTCAACACTTTGCCACCATCCACGATCTCGATGGGACGATCGCCAGGTGCCATGAGCTCTTTATCAGCGACAATACCCAACTGGTGGTACATGGTCGTCGCAAGATCAGCAGGCCCAACAGGATCAAATTCTGGCTCGGACGCAGTCGCGTTGGACGCACCGTAAATCGAACCTCCTTTGATACCACCACCAGCGAGCATGACGCTAAACACTTTTGGGTAGTGATCGCGACCCGCATCCTTGTTGACTTTAGGCGTACGCCCAAACTCACTACTCACCATCACAAGAGTGGAGTCCAGAAGCCCACGCTGCTCCAAGTCGAGAATGAGCTGCGACAATGCCTGATCAAGAGGTGGCATGGTTCGCTTCATGGCAGCATTGATGCCGGTGTGCATGTCCCAACCACCGTAGGTAAGTGTGACCAAGCGACACCCAGCCTCAACCAACCGACGAGCCATCAACAAACGCTGACCGGCCTGATTCTCACCGTAAGCAGCTTTCATTTTGCTGTCTTCTTTGCCGAGATCAAAGGCAGCTTTTGCTTCACCGGAACCTAACAAACTGTAGGCGCGTTGATAGAAGGTATCCATGGCCTGCACTCCATCGGCGTTGGTCATGGCACTGAACTTTTTATTGACTGAAGCCAATGCTGCTTGACGCCGTGCGAAGCGGGCATCATCAACACCACCATACAGATCCAGGTCACGAACCTTGAAATTACTACTGGCAGGATCGCTACCCAAAGCAAACGCGCCGTAAGAGGAGCTCAGGTAGCCCGTTCCTGCGAACTCATTAGGCTGATTGGGAATGCAAACATAAGGAGGCAAATTATTCCGTGGTCCGTACTCGTGACTGACAACCGCACCGAAACTTGGATACTTCAAGGCCGGACTTGGCTTATATCCAGTAAACATGTTGTGAGTACCACGCTCATGGGCTGCCTCACCATGTGTCATCGACCGAATGACGCAAAGCCGGTCGGCAATGCCAGCCAACTTTGGAACGGACTCGCAAAAAATTTCGCCAGTATTCGTCTTCACTGGCTTCATCTCGCCACGGTACTCCATTGGGCTATATGGCTTGGGATCCCAGCTTTCCTGATGCGCCATCCCGCCCGGCAAGTAAACGTGAATCACGCTCTTTGCTTTGGCTTCAATAAAATCGTAGTGCTTCTGCTCTGCTGCAGCTTTTTCCATCCACAACAACTGTGGAAGGGATATTCCTAAACCGCCAAGGGTTCCGGCTGTAAGAAATCCACGTCTGCTAAAGGGGTTTCCGTGACAACGCATGGCTGTAAAGCTCCCAATCGTGATTTATGAATGGACTGTTTTTTATGTTACAAGGTGAAACAACCTGCAGTCGGCCCAAGTTCGCCGATGCGTTGCCTCACTGCCAGTTTTTCGCTTCTCGTACTCGTTTATCGAGTGCTTGTGGCTGCTCATACTCGCTGCCAATCACCGCAGAATCACCCAGACAATTGGGTAGGTCTTAGCGATTAGCAACTGGGTTTAAGCAGATACCTTCTGTAATCAAAGTCACTCAGGTGTTCATTATCGAGTGAGGATCAATTTTTTTCGACGGGCGGGCTCAGAAACAGGGCTGTCACTGAGTGTTTCATGAAAGGTCTTTGCCAAGTGTAGTCCGCAGTCGGGAACGCGTCAGCCGAAAACCGATTGGAAAGCTTATCATCCAACCCCCAAGAATGTCAAATCCGCACCAACCCGAGCATGGTCATCTGTTCACCTTCGCAAGAACTGGGTGCTCCAATGCGGAAATATCTCATTTGAGCCGATAGAGAATTCTATCACTGCGAATTAGCAAATCGTTTGCTATCACCCCCGGTGACGAGCGAAAAACCTCACCTACTCCCTCGCCCACGCTGTTTTTGGCAATCAATTCGAACTTTTTACCTGGTTGGAGTACAACCACGCTTCCATCCTCAGCTAACGCATAGATCCGCCCCCCTGCCGCGATCGGTGATCCTGAATAATTGCCCCCCAAACGCTCTTTCCACAACTCTTCACCCGTATGGGCATCGTAGCCAGTGGCAATTCCCGACATGCTGATCGCGACAAGACACTCACCCACCAAAATCGGTGATGGCAAGTCTCTCCCGCCGCGTCGATCGGTGTGCCATGCCATATGCGTCTCGGTCACATCACCTCGACCTCCCGGCCTGACTGCATACACGTCGCCGGACTTACCATTCACGACATACAGCAGTCCATGCCCCCAAACGGGCACAGGAGTGCCCCGTCCGTTGAATCCACTGCAAGTCCAAAGAGGCTCCCCTGTATTGGGATCGTAGGAAGCGACGCCGAACTCCCCATTGAGAATCAACTCTGACTGCCCATTGGCATCGATCACAATCGGAGTGCTCCAACCACCGCGTGGCTTTGCTTCACGAGGAGTCCGCCAAACCTCATTGCCCGTTTTGCGGTCCAAAGCAATCAAATAAGAATCACCTTCCGCATCGCAGTTCTGAATCACCGTTTCTTTGAAAATGATGGGCGACGCACCCACACCCCAGCCTCCCGGAAACGTCCCTAGCTGCTTCGACCATACTTTCTCGCCGTCATTGTCAAAACAATGCAAGCCGCCAGCACCAAAAAATGCAATCACTCGCTCCCCATCGGTCACACAACTTGGAGTAGCCCAACTGTTCATTTTGTGAAGTGACTCTCCGGCAACAACCGCCGCAGTTTTGTCCCAAAGCACCGCACCTGACTTGGCATCAAGACACAACACGTGTCGCTCAATTCCGTCTCCGTCTCCCTGAGCAGTCGCTCCCGTGAGAAAGATTCGATCGCCCCACTGAATGGGTGATGAGTGTCCAGAAACTGGCAGCTTCGTCTGCCAAACGACGTTACCCTCACCAAAATTTACCGGAACCTTCTTTGCCTCGCTGATACCAGTTCCCTCGGGACCTCTGAACCGCGACCAATGAACTGGCTCTGCTGCCATGGATGAGCCAACGTTGACCACAACAAGGGTAGTGGCGACAGTTGCTTTAGCAGCCCAATGGGAAAGTCGGAACATGGATCAGTTCTCGTTTTTTAGTTCTTGAATTTTCAGTTTGATTTCACAACAACAGCCTACCCTCGTGTTGCATCACATGCTCAAACCGCGGTACTCCGCAATTGAATGCACACCACACGAACGCAAGGCTCTCGAGAACCCAGTTCTTTTGCCGATTGTACCCGGTGATGCAACTGACACCTATCAGTCATGCTTGCCGATTCACATTTTTCGCCCCAGCATCCCCGCAACTGCCTTGAGTCGGGATAGCATAACACTCCGGATCAGGCAATTCACCAAAGCGTTACAACTTCTGCTCTGCCCCTCACCCATTCCCACAGGAAAGGCAACTCACAATCGCCATTCAAAAAACCCGATTTCGAGGCTACGAGCTTCACTACGAAAATGAGACAGCTACCGACTCCATGATTCGAGCCAGCGATGAGTTCCCTTCATTTTTCGAACCTCGCGAATCTGAACCGGTGATCATCGACTGCGGAGCCAATATTGGTGTATCCGTGCTGGAGTGGAAAACCCGTTGGCCGATGTCTCGAATTATCTGCTTTGAGCCAGATCCGGATGCTTTCAGGCTGCTAACACTGAACGTGGAACGAAATGATATTCCAGGCGTACAGTGCATTCACGCCGCGGTCACTGACTTCGATGGCACAACTTCGCTATTTGGCGACATGGGGCACGGTGCTGATGCCAGAGGAAATTCGATCCATGCATCTTGGGGCCAACGCGAAAATAGCGATTCCGTGGAAGTCACTTGCTGCAAGCTGTCACCGTACCTGGCCAAGCATGACGTATCTTTTTTAAAAATCGACATTGAAGGTGCAGAAGAGAGCGTCCTCCGTGAATCCTTGAGTGCATTACAGAAAGTAGACGCTCTCTATGTAGAGGTTCACGAGACGGACGAAATGATGGAACAGAATTCCAGCGATCGTATCGAAAAGCTGTTGTTGGAATCCTGCTTTCAGATCGAACGAGAATCGCGGTTTCAAGCTCATTCACTGCCACCAGACCTAAACGCATGGCAACAGAGTGTCAATGCAAATCAGACCCAGTTCCTTGCTTGGCGTGATTAATTTCCTCTTTGGCCTCTGTGATACCCGATTTGAATTTAACGCTAAAATCTAGCTCGCGAACGATAAATTTTTAAAAGCCTGATATCATTCGTGCGTAAGACACAGTTTCGTGACTATTCTGTTTCCGAACGCGATTGCTATAATTCTGGTTGCGTGCTTCTCCTCTGCGTATCTTTGCTGGTGCTGCTTCGTTGATGCTTTTCGATTTTCTTTCTCCACCAACGAACAACGGCGATCTGGGAACGCTCGGACACTATCGTGTCATCTCTGAGTTGGGACGCGGCGGCATGGGATATGTCTTTCAGGCGTTGGACACAAAACTAAAACGCTCTGTCGCTCTCAAGGTGATGAACCAAAAAGTTGCATCCAGTCGCAACAGTCAGAAAAGATTTGTCCGCGAAGCTCGTGCGATGGCTGCCCTTCACC
>JBPCVE010000332.1:0-19931 GCA_051010795.1 Rubripirellula sp. | reverse complement strand
GCGTTTGCCGTACCACGCCTTTTTTCTCCCATCTGCGGGCGCTGACTTGTAGCGGCCCCTGCAATAACATGGGTGCTTCGATCTTCCGCAAGCGATGAGAAAGCTCGACGTCCTCCATCAAGGCGATCTCAGCAAATCCACCCAGTTCCTCAAAGAGCGAACGCCGCACAAACATTCCCTGATCACCAAAGGGAACTCTTCTCCATCGGACCCGTAAGTCATTGCCCCACTCGATCAAGCGATAAACTTTCCGTCTTGAATCTATCTGTTGCTGGAAAGCCCCCCAAGCCGAATCTTCATGCACACAGATTTGCTTGAGCGTCTGCTTTGACAATTCATTATCAGCATGCAGAAACAAAAGGAATTTCCCCGTCGCCAAATGAGCCGCTGAATTCATTTGAAGTCCACGTCCAGGCAATGAGCGCACTACTGATGAGGCTCCTGCTTCAACCGCTCGTTCTGCCGTGTGATCACGGCTACCCCCATCAGAAACAATCACTTCAGTGGCTCCGGCAGAAACAGCAGAATGCACTGAACGACTGATCGCATGCTCTTCATTCAGAGCAGGTATGACCACGGTGATATCAGCAGGATTCATACGAGGTGTGATTCGCGATAACGAACATACGCAATGGGAGCAACAACAATCAGCGGCAGCCAAGCAGCCATCGACGGGGATAGCCAAATCCCGTTAGAACCCAACGTGGTGCCAATCGTCTTGACAACGAAGAATCCAAGCACAGTGAACATTGCCGCTCCGACCATAAAAAACAGGGCACGACCATGTCGATTAATAACAATTGGCAGCCCTAGCAAGATCAGGCCAAAGTCGAGGGGAACACGCACCATGCGCTCATGCAACATCACCTCTAAACTTGGTGGATTGAAAATGGCGGGATTACGCATGCGACTAATGATATCAGCAAGGCTTGCACGACTCTTGGCCTCTTTATTAGTTCGTAATAATTCCGGGTGCACTGCAGTGGCGAAAAAACACTGTCCCTTTTGCAGCCACGGAAAATCTCTGGGAGTCAATAGAATCACACGATCCTCCAAGCCTACCGATCCCAATTCGTCGATTGCCGCAGGAAATTCCACGTCATTCAATAAGTAACCTGCGTCGTGCTTCGCATCGGCTTCCAACCACTGGGCAGTGTCCGCGACCAGGAGTTCACCAAAGCCGGGGTAATCACCATCAAGGCGAAAACTGGGATGGTGAATCAAGTTGGTTTTCACATCAAGCCCCACACCATCGAGAGATACTTGATTCATGTAATCTTTCTGAAGCGAAATAGGCTCCTCACCATCAGCGAAAACCTTCTTGGCTTTGAAGGATAATGAATCACGATAGTTGGGTAGCAGCAATTCGCGATTTGCCAATTGAACAAGAATGATGGTTAAGCTGGCGTAAATGATCGGCTGAAAAATTCGACCGTGTGAGATTCCCGCCGACAAAATTGCTGTCAGCTCACCGGTACGTCGTAACCATCCCACCGTAAACAGAAAGGCCATCAGCGTGATGATGGCACCCGTCATGTCAAAAAGCAGCAACATGTAGGGACCATAACAGCGGATGAAGACTGTGACCAAACTGCCTTGTTGCTGCCCCTGCCGCAACAGATCTTCCATGTGCGAAAAAGCATGAAAAACCACAAAAATTCCTGCGATCGAGCAGAAACAGATCAGCGCTGTCCGGAGGAACAAAACGAGAATGTACCGGTCAATCTTGGTCACTGGTTACGCTGACGTTGCTGGGGGTTGATAGGGCGTCGGCCCCAAATATCGGAAAATACACGCCCCCAAGGCAATACCGCTGCGAAAACCCCCTGTTTTCGTCTGCGACCGCCCCCCAACCGCAAGAGTTTCAAGCCAAAGCCAATGATCAGGCAAGTCGCCTCCCACAACACCGTGGTAGGAATAGCACTCAGCAGCACCCTCAATTCGCCCCGTGATTGTGATTAAACTGCTAGCAAAAGGCTGCTTTGATGCACTGATTCGTATCCCCGACCCAAGAGACAAGAAGAAAAATAACGTGGCAGAGCGAGGGTTGAGGCAAGCCCGCCAGAAGCTGAAGAAGAGCAAACTGGCGGAACAAGAGCGTTTGATTCTGATGTGCAATGATCGTCGTGAGGCTGGTTGCGCAAGCGCCCAGCAGATGGCTCAGTCGTGGAAGTATCTGAAGCGGCGACTCAAAGAAGAAGGCCTATCACAAAGCGGCGGTACCACACGTCTTGGTCTGCAATGCTGCGGCGTATGTAAAGCGGGGCCCATTGTAATGGTCGTTCCCGACGGTGTTTGGTATGGTCGATGCACCCCAGAAGTCTTGGAACGAATCATCCAGGAACACCTGATTGGTGGAAAACTCGTCGAAGAATTCGTGATTGGAGAACAATGTTTTTCCTCTGTACCTGATTCAGATTCCAAAACCTGATCCCGACAGGAACACGTTTTCGCGATATCATCACCAACTGTACGTGACGATTCTCACAATCAGGACATAGCTCATGTGTGCTAGGACGCCATTTTGGCAAGCCGGAAATAGCCTTGCTCGACTGTTTTCGCTCACACTCTCGATTTTAGTGCCCCTCGTTTCGCTGCCATTCACTGGCTGCAGTGACTCGAAACCGCTCGATTCGGCAGAACTGCTGACAGACCCTGGCACCGTGGTCACGGAGTCAGAAAAAGCTGAGAGAGCACCCGCAGAACAAGCATCGCAAATTGGCACTGTGAACGACTCGAGCACAGATCAAACTCCAGCGTTACAAGATTCACCACCAGCAACGGGTAATCAAGTTTTGAGCGGGACAGATGGGCCCGTCACTGGTCTAAGTTTGGAGAATCCGAGCGAGAATGAGCGTCCCGCAATTAGCCCGAAGCGTTCTCCAAAACAACTGCGAAAATTATTATCTGACATTGATTACAACCTGCGGGTACTAATGAGCGGGCAAGCCCCCATCTCAGATCCCAAACAAGCACGCTCAAAAATGCTCGAGTACATCAACTTGAAGCTTGAAGCATCCCGCAGATTGGCAACCCATCAAGCCGCGTCCCCAGCAGAAAAGTCCGAGGGTGCACGCGGGGAAATCCAGGCGATGTCCCATCTGGCATCGATGGGTAATGTTGGCGCTGCCACAGAATTAGAAAAAGTAGCAAAAGAAAATCTCTCGTCTGACGATCCCGGCCTCGCCTCGGACAGTCGATTGATCCTGATTGGATTTGCGTTGGAAGACCTCAAAAATGGGAAGAAGGAAGCAGCCCAAACGATCGTCAATTATTTCCAGCAAATCAAAACCACCAAAGCGAAGCCTGATGTCCCAACTTTGATGATCATGGGAATGGCTCGCGAGGATCTCGCAGGCGGGGGCTACGATGAACAGGCTCAATTGGTGCGAGAGATGATCCTCGACTTCTACGCTGATTCACCTGATCCGGCCATTGCGGAGATGGCTGCAAAAGCGGCAGGCAATGTCACATTTGAAACAATCGAGAAACAGCGTGCAGCATTGACCAGCAGCGTCCCCGAACCGGGATCACCAATCACAGTCGAGCAATGGTCAAAATCGGTCGAGACCCTGATCGCAGAATCACCCGATTTACAAACCGCTCAGTATCTTGCTGCCGCTGCTTTGGAATTTGAAGGCTTGAAACGCGAAGATCTTGTGGAGGCCACGTACGAGGCACTGGGCAATGCATTCACAGACTCGTCCTCTGCAATCAACAAAGAGGTCAGCCTGGCTCAAAAAGCGAGGCAGACAAGGAAGGACGTTATCGGCAAAGACTTTGACTGGGATCTCCCCACAACGGATGGCAAGAAGCTGCAGATCTCTGATTTCAGCGGCAAAATCATACTGATGCCATTCTGGGCAGAAGCGTTTCCCTTATCTTTGAGCATTGTCCCGCAACTGAAAGCGATTTCTGCCAAGCATCCCGATCAAGTTGTCATTTTGGGTGTGAATCTTGACCCCGAAGGCGCCGATGTGCAACCTTTCATCAACAAGAGTCAACTAGGCTTTATCAGCCTTCGTTCAGAATCCTCACCGACCAAAGAAATATCAAATCAGATTGCCCACGACTTTGGAATGGTGTCTCTTCCCTTCGTCGCAATACTGGACGAAAAGGGCGTTGTCCAAGAACTGAACTTCACGGGGCAGAACCTTGAGAAGCAAGTGACTGATTTGTTAAATCGGTAAATCTCATTTTTTGTCATTCGTTCCTCAGGTCGAACTACAATACGACCACAATCTTTTCTCATTTTCGGTATCAACTATGAAAACGCAATTCATTGAATTGACAGGCAAAACATTGCTCGATGTGGTCAATGAGGGAGAGATCGATTTCAAGCAACTGCATGATGCCGGTGTCGTGGGCGACTCTATCCTGCGAATCAACCCTCATGGCGAAATCGAGCTGAGATGCAAATCCAATTGGATGCTTGTCGGCGGATTGATCGGTAGTTTCGAAGAGCGTCTAACGGAGTTAACCGGCCTCGACTGGGCAGAGTGACCAACTGCGTCAAGTGACCAACTGCGCGAAGTGACAACTGGCAAAATGATCTTCGTAATTAGTGCATCAACTCATATCAAGTCATTGAGCTACGCGCCTAAACGTTGACACCAGGCCTGAACCAAGTCATGGGAAATTCTGGTCGTCCGTGTACCAGAGCAGACGTCTCCCCTGACTCCGAAGCAATCAGGCATCCACCCGAGGGCCTTCAACTCATCGACGACTGGCCTGCGGACTGAGCCTGCAAGGGTCCACCATAGATTTTTTTGGCGAGCAACTTGATGGAGCTTGCTGAGAGCTGGATAGCCCAAATGATCGACTGTCGACCGCCCATCTTTTTGGTAAGTGTCAATCAAACAGCGTTTAAAGCCGTGCTCGCTCGCCAACCGAAAGACAACCTCCGGCGCGGGGCAGTTGGCCGACTTCCAATCGGCATATGCGACCGCTACCAGTTCAGTTGAGTCGCGAAGTGCAAGACGTATTTCATCCCATAAAGCAATGAGGCTCGATTCTGTCTCGCAGTCACTTGGCCCAACTTTGGCAAAAGCAAAGGTTTCAGGCAGGCTCGCAGCGACCTCTCGAGCTTGAGCTTGCTCACCGAGCGCGGCGGATAGCAATCCTTTGGATTGTCCACCGGAATCTCGCCAAAGTTCGTCGGCAAACTGCCACAAACTCGCATCGGCCGGAGCCAAGGGGCCTCGCCGAGGCTCCTTCAAGTCGATGATCCTGACCGCCGATTTCCTCACTTCGAGCAGCTCACCTTGGTCCCGAACGCTCACAAGAAGGTCAGCCAGATCTTCGGAGACGATCTTTTCGCTAGGCAAACAATCTCCGTTTGACAGGTAAATTTCGGGATTTGAAGACGAAGTCATATCAAAAACATCAGTTTGAACCAGGAATTAATCACCCGATCCGGATAGGCGACTGGCAGAATCGAGGTTATTCTCCTTAGACGAAACGCCCCGAAATTCCATTGTGCCACCAAGCCTAACGTTGCAATACGATTCCATAAACACGGCCGAAGAGCTGGAGCAATTTTGTTCAGAGATTGCCGACTGCAAACAAATCGGCTTCGATACTGAGTTCGTCTCAGAAGACACCTATCGTCCCCAGCTCTGCTTAATTCAGGTTGCTGCGGATGGTCGATTGGCAATCATCGATCCGGAATACGTCGAAGATACAACCCCGTTTTGGAATCTGCTGACTGAACCGGGTCGCATCGTGATTGCACACGCAGCCCGTGAAGAATGTCGATTTTGCTACCGTTTCACGGGCAAGCCGATTGCCGGGTTATTCGACACGCAACTGGCAGCCGGATTTGTGGGGATGGAATATCCCGCGTCCTTAGGCAACCTTGTTCAACGATTGGTCAACAAAACCTTGCCCAAGGGTGAAACACGCACCAACTGGGGTCGTCGACCTCTGAGTAAAGACCAGATCACCTATGCATTGAATGATGTTGTCGATCTTTCAGAAATGCACGACAAACTGTCTGGCATGGCTTTTGACCTTGAGCGTGAATCATGGCTGGAAGAGGAAACGGCTGTTTTTCAGCAGAAGGTCATGGATGCCGAGACACGCGAAAATTGGCGACGGGTCAGTGGCTCCTCAGGACTCAATGCAAGACAACTTGAAACGGTGCGCCAACTCTGGCTATGGCGAGAGAATCGGGCAAAGACCATTGATCGATTACCACGGCGTGTGCTTCGAGACGACTTGATTGTGGAACTGGCGAAACGCGGATCGACTGACCAAAACAAAATCAAGAACATTCGCGGCATGGAACGACGCGGCTTCAACGACCACTATGGCGATATCGCAGCCGCAATACAGACAGCGTTAGACACGCCCGACGTTGACCTGCCACAACGCCCACGCGGCTCACGAAGGGTTGTATCGCCCATGCTGAGTCAGTTCCTATCAACCTCAATCGCCTGCATCAGCCGACAGCAGAAACTTGCTCCACCCATTGTGGGTAATGCTGACGACGTCCGCGAACTCATGGGTTATGAACTTGACCGACGCAAGGGTGATCCAACCCCTGCATTATTGAAGGGATGGCGCGGCGATATCGTTGGAAAGACCTTTCGACGCTTGCTAGCCGGCGACTTGGCAATTCGAGTCGCCAACGTCAAAGAAACACAACCGCTCGAGTTCATCGAACCCTGAAGCCTGAACCCTGAACCTTGCATCGCTGAATCCAGCATTCCCGAACCTTGCATCGTCCGATCAGGTTTCTGGTATCGATCTCAAACGCAGAGGGCGCGAAGCCCAGCTTGCATTGATCAGCCGAGAATTTCCCTTCCAGCTTCAAACTCTGGGAATCTCGTAACCCTCACGAGGTTTACGAGCGAACAAGGCTTGTGCCTGGTCGTCTCCAACCATTTGCTCGGTCTCAGGATTCCAGCGGATTTTGCGCCCAAGCCGCGCAGCAATCGCCGCCAAGTGGCAAGTGTTCATTGCCTGGACGTGAGTGTAAACGTCCGAAACGGGCAAGCCACCCTCGCTGATGCATCTGTAAAAGTTGTTTTTGTGTCCCTCTGCTGGCTTCTGTTTATAAAGCCGCTGTAAATCAGACTCATCAAATTCATTCGCATCCCACTTCTCTTCAATCGGCTTGCCAGTGATTTTCCCGCGATTCACGAACAAACGTCCCTTATCTCCCTCAAACAGGATGCCATTTTCTCCTCGGCTGGTGACATTCATCTCGATCCCGTTGGGAAACCTGCAAATCACGGCGTAGTCATTCGCACTGTTGTAAGCGCTATCTACTGTCGGATATCCATCTTTGAAAGGCACTGGGTGCTTTGCATCAGTCCCATCAATGGTGGTTGGCCCCATTCCCTCAGCGTCAGCACCGATCGCCCACGTCGCAATATCGACATGATGTGCTCCCCAATCAGTGAACTTACCACCGGAGTATTCATACCACCAACGAAACTGACCGTGACAGCGTTGCTTGATGTAATCCACCATCGGCGCCTGCCCCAACCATGCATCCCAATCCAGCCCGACTGGTGGATCGGTTTTTTGAAAAGGGCCCCCCACACTTCCACCATTGATACCGACAGTGATCTTGCGAATCTTTCCAAGCAGCCCCTTCTGGACCATATTCACAGCACGTAAAAATCGGCCACGATCACTTCGCTGTTGAGTGCCAATGAAGAATACCTGATCGGGGTGTTTTCGACAGGCATTTCGTATCAGTTGATTCTCTTCCAAGGTTAGCGTGAGGGGTTTTTGGCAGAAAACATGCTTGCCAGCCAACAACGCCTCAATCGCAATTTTGACATGCCAATGGTCTGGCGTTGCGATGCTTACAACATCAATGTCATTACGATCAAGTAACTTACGATAGTCGGTGTATAGGTCTGCCTTCCCCTTACCAATGCGTCCATCTGCGTTGGCCCGCTCCGCATGCTGTTGATCCACATCAGCAATGGCAACAATATCGCCAAACCCAGCATGCTGACGACAGTCACCACTGCCCATGCCACCAAGTCCAATACCACCGATGCGTGGTCGATCATTCTTGGCCTGATTCGCAAACACTTTCTCAGACCAAGGGAAATACGCAGTCGTCGCTGTCGCGGAAGTTGCTGCAACCGTTGTCGCGATGAACGAGCGGCGAGTTTGATGACGTGCAAATTCTGACATGGCTTTGGCTCAGTGAAAGGGAAGGCTTAAGTGGGCAAAACCAGAAAGTTCAATGACTCGCAGCCCACGAACAGAGCCGCATTATAGACAGGTTTCACGCATTAGACTGCAACCGAAGACCAGTGTTCGCTTTGCCAGAACACTCGACAGAATATCACTTCAAACAAAAACAGTCGATTCAGCCCAACGGGGCCAAACCGACTGTTTGAATGCTACTTCCAGTCGACGCTCAATCGAAGCGTCAAACCCACGAGCTAACTTAGCGAGATCCCGCTTCGCTGCTGCGACGACTCACTCGGTCACTTTGTGAACTCATGTAGTGGGTTGCTTCCTCAGCAACCAACATCGTATCTCCCGAGTGAACCTCCGCCCTGAAACGATGATGCCCAGCTTTCTCAGCTTGAGCAATCACACGCAACCGCACCTCGGCTCCGGCGTTAATTCGGGGGATAGGGTTAAACATCACCTGACCAGGAACCACTTCGCCAGCATGCCCCTCGATGCGTTTCGGCTCGATTCCGTGTCCAAATTGTGCCACGGCTCGGACATTCGTCGCTTCCTTGCTACCACGATTCCTGATCACAATTTCGTAAGTCACATCGCTTCCAATCGGTGCGGGAGCGGGTGGGTCTGAAACAGTCAACACAAGGTCCGCGATGGACTCGACGCGAGTAGCGATGGAAACATCCGTCATACCAGCTGCGGTGCCAGCACAGTCAAAGGCGAATACATGATCGCCAGTTGAAGTCATTTGGCAGCGGAACTGATAGCTCTGCATCGTACCTGGCTTGAGAGAACCCAAACGCCATTTGAGAACATTTCCTTGGGCGACAGCACCTTCCACTCCGCCCAAGTACTTGACGCCCGCAGGCAGACGAAGGGTGGCAATGACATTCTCGCTGGCAGCAGATCCATTGTTCTGCAACTGCAGACTGTACATTGCCTCAGTATTCTGGTACTTGAGCTGTGGTCCACTCAGGACGGCTTCAAGCTTGGCCGCAGCAACACGGATAATCTTGGAAGCCTCGGATCTCAGTTCAAGGTCGGCGGATGCCAAGCCGTGAATTTTCAAGTCACCAAGATCTTGAGCGGTCAACTCAACATCGAACTGTGCTTCCTTACCCGCTGGGATATCGCCAATCCGTTGAGTCTGCGGAGTGGCTGAATTGGGCGACAGCGTGAATACAACATTCGGTGCTGTCCCATCACCGGGATTCAGCACACGCACTTTGTAAGTCTGTGACATACCGTAAATGACCTGATCTGGGCCTTCGATCGACAAATCGAGTCGTGGCTCATGGACGCGTACTTTGGCGACACTTTTCTGGGGTTGCATGGTCCAATCAACGTCCAAGCCGTGACTTCCACTGCGAGCAGCAATCAAACGTATGAACAGTTTTTCGGATGTGCCGGCAGGTAAACGGTCAATCGTCCAAACCAGATGCTCAAGGTTGCCCTTGGAATCCTCATTCACATTGCCGGACGTGACGTTCTGCCCCTTCATGTCAGCCCAATCCGGAATCGAAGCTCGAACAATGACACCTCGGGCATCGATTGCACCGCGGTTCTCAACTCGAATCTCGTATTCGTTGACCTGACGAATTGTGACTTCGCTAGGACCGAAAGTTGCAACCCGGATGCCGGGCAACTCCGATGTCGAGTTGGTCAAACCAGTTGCTGCCCCTGGGTTACGCATCATATTCCGACCGTCAGATGAACGGTCAAAATTGGTTGCGATGCGATTTGGATTGCCGCTGAACGTCTCAGCAGTCGGTATCTCACTGACAGGTTGCCGTAGTCGCGATGCATTCAATCCAAACGATGGAGTTGACGATGGGTTAACGACATTGTTCGCATCCTTGCTAAAAGCGGAGCGATCAGACTGCGGGTTGGCATCGACTCCATTGGTGCGAAGTGGCGTTCTGCTGCCAGCAGCAATGCCAGATCCAATGGGTATCGACGTGGCGATTCGGCTGTTGGACGGTGCTTCCCCCGCTGCTTGTGATTCGACTGCCGTTGAATCAAAAGCGTTACGAGGTGGACCTGCGCGGTGTGATGCTGCCGCAGCAGGTGGCCCAAGCACAGGTGCAGAAGCAATATTTTTTGTCGCTGCAGGTGAAACAGGAATCGTGTATGCCGGCTTTGAAGTCGCAACTGCCTTGGGAACAAGCACAGGCTGAGGAAACCTGCTTTCAGATTCTGAACCTGTATCGGCCGTGATTCTGGGGAACGTGGCGATGATTGGAACGTTTGCCGCCTGTGGTTCTTCGGGCAACGCTGCAACCCCTGCCACCGAAGTTGACACATTTAACACTGAGGAGCTCACCGGTTTCGGAACTGCAGGCAAGCGTTGATCGGCAGCCTGATTCAGGCTGGCATCACCAGTATTGCCAGGCGTCGCGACCAGTGGAGCACCAATTGCTGCTACCGCGGTTTGCGACTCACGACTCTGAACTGGTTCTGTTGTAGGTGCAGGTTTGGCCGTGCGTATTGCAAGCTCCTGACTGGGAACCTTCGTGACGGCGGCAACTCGGCGTTGCACGACACGTGGGCTTCCAGACTCAACAACGGGTTTTGCACCTACGGCTTCAGCCGTGGATGGTATGGCATCCTGAGTCTTCGGGTTACTCCGGGGAGCACCTTTCACCAAGTCCCTGGAATCAACCTTGCGGGCAGTTTTTGGTGCTGCTGCTGCGTCTGAACTCGCATTGGTGGCAGTACTCTTTTGGACTGTTTTTCGAGACACACGCGGAACGAGGTCATCGGTCGCGGCAACACTTTCTTTCACTTTCGGCTCCGCGGCCACCTTCTTCGGCGGCAAAGCGGTACTGGCAGAAGTCTCGTTGCTTTGTTGCGGCAGTGTTTTCAGTGTCCGCCGATTGCTGCGCCGACTACTGGAAGTATTGGAGAAATATCGGTTAGCCGGAAGAGGCTGAATGTCACGAGGAGGTTGTGGCACAGCCATGATTGCAGAGGATGCATCTGACTCTGCAACCGATGGTTTTCGTGTTGAAGCAGTTTGAGCCGCGATCGTACGCGAACCACCTCGGATGATCCTCATCCCACCAGCTTCTACTTCAGCAGCGGTGGGGTCTCGCATAGGCTGAGGTTCCGAATCTTGACCAACGACAGACGCCGAGTGGTATGGGATACCGTCCCAATTGACACTGTCCGACTTTGACTTGCTTGTCGCCTTGGCAACGGTGCTCTTGGTACTCGAGGACTTGCTGCTGGGTGACTTGCTGCTGGGTGACTTGCTGCTGTTATTCGCCTTCGCTGGACTCTTCTTACTACTAAGTTCAAGCGAGATCAATGGACTAGCGAGACTGAAGCCTGCATTCCGCGAGTTCCCACGTTTGGACTGACTGGCGGTCGTTCGCGATTTCTGGGTTCCCTTAACGGAACTACTTTTCTTCGCGACCGATTTCGAATCCTTACTGAATAAGACATCAAGCAACCCTTTTGAGTCACTCTTGGACATATTCTCATGCTGGTGATTCGCATCCCCCTTGGGCTTTGAACCTGCCAAAACTTGAAGCAGTCCTGGGCGTGTCTTTCGTGGTTTTGATTGTTTTCCAACGACTTGCTGGATCACATTCTCCTGAGGAGCAAGCACTCCCACCGCCTGCTGGATGCCTGCATCCTCCGCGGTCTGTTGAATGCCCGCGTTATCCAACACTGGTTTGGAGTCGGGAGCATCCGCTCGACAAAAAGAGAGAAGGGTAACCATGGCAAAAGCCACTAGGCTGGCAGGAATTCGTTTCCTGCTTTGTTTGACGCGGTCCATGCGTACATCTCGCGGTGAATGCGGAATCGGATTGTCTCATCGGTGAGAATCGGCAGATCTTATTGTTCCCGTTGACGAAATTTTGACGATTAGGCAGATTCGAAAAAGAAATCCGATCAGCAAGCAGATTCCGACCAGCTAATTTCTCCGTCCACAGCACAGGCGACAGCACAAACCGGCACACACGGCCCAGAGAAGGGCGTACGGAATGGTATATTTACCGCTGTTAGCACTGGACGTCGGAAGACCATTCATCGGGCACCCCACGTCAACGATGCTCCTGTACGTGAAACCGAGCCAAAATCACGTGAAACACAATATTTGTGGAATTACAAAATGAATCGAAGAGAAAAAATTGAGGCAATGCTCAAGGAGGATCCCACCGATATGTTCCTCCGGTACAGCCTTGCGATGGAACTCCGAACTGAGGGTGATCACGCAAGCAGCCTTGCTCAGTTAGACGAATTGATGAAAGAACAACCCGCCTGCGTCCCCGCATTTTTCATGGCCGGACAACAGCTGGTGGATCTTGATCGCATCGACGAGGCTCGAACGAGCCTTCGGAATGGGATTGAAGAAGCCAGAAATCAAGGCGATGCCCATGCTGCCGCAGAAATGAGCGATTTCTTAACTTCCCTAGGTGATTTGGGCGAATTGTGATTTACTCACAAGGATCCATCACGACTGCAGAATCCGCCGCTGCTGATCACCCATGGCAGTCACTGCTGGGTCGGCTTGGCTGCTTTTCAAAAATCCCACGCGAGTCTTCACTTGGCTGCTGAACAATCGACGGCAATTGTGCTGAGAACCATTGAATTCAGCGAGACCAGCCTGATTGTCACGCTATTGACTCGTGAATTCGGGCGGGTCTCAGCCATGGCAAAAGGGGCCCGTCGCCCCAAAGGTCCTTTCGAAGGCGCGCTTGACCTACTGGCCGTTTGTCGTGTAGTCGTTCTACGTAAGAGTTCCGATTCGCTGGATCTGCTAACTGAAGCGAAGCTTCACAGGCGGTTTCGCGGCGGCGAACGCTCTCTCGAACGTGTTTATGGTGGCTACTACATCGCTGAGATGTTGAGGCTGCTGACGGACGACCATGACCCCCATCCAAACGTGTACGACCTGACAATCCGAACCTTGCAGCAAATTGATGGCATTGGAGAAGTTGCTTCTTCATTGACCTATTTTGATGCGCAAATCCTGAGGATGCTTGGTCATTCCCCAGGCACAGATCGCTGCACCGACTGTGGAAGCGGGGTTGTCGGTTCTAGCCGAATCGCATTTTCGTTGTCGAGCGGTGGCATCGTCTGCAATCAGTGCCGCGGCAGACAGCGTCAGACCATCTCTGTGCGAGGCAGGGTGATCGACGAAATCAAGAGATTGCAATCAACAGATGCAGAGCTGCCAACAAAAGTTCCGGCAGACCTGTACGGCGAACTACGCGCCATTTTAAATCGATATATCCAAACAGTGGTTGGTAGCGTACCTCGCATGCAACCATTTTTACCCTCCGTGACGAGAACGGAAACGAACGCATGATGCGAAAAAATCAACGGATTGATTTTAGAAATACCAGACCACAACGCAGCCACCAACAGCTGTGTCTATGCATCTTGGCCGCCAGTATCTGCTGGACAGGAGGATGTCGCTCGTTGCTGGGCCCGAAAGGAGCGACGACACCGGAGAATGCTTCGCCTCAAACACCCGTCTCTCAAGCTGATCGGGTAGCCGACGACGAGACGAACAACCCGATCGCTCAGGTATCTGCCGAATCACAGCTGGCCACGGCTCCAACGCTGACAGCCCAACCGGAAAGCGAATCGATCAATGAGAAGGTGACGGAGACGACCAAGCAAGTCTTGAACATGGTCACCGGTCGAGAGCAGGAAAACAGTGCCCGCGCGAAAGAACTGTACATTGAAGCCGACAGCCTGTTCCGAAGTGCAGGCTCAAAAGTAGAAGACGAGCGGATTGATACGTTCTTGGAAGCAGCTGAGCTATTTGGCAGTGCCGCGGAGGCAGCACCAAGGACAGCACTGGAGCAGGATGCACTGTTCATGCAGGCTGAAAGCCAATTTTTTGCAGAAGATTACCGAACGGCTACGGAAACGTACCAGACACTACAAAAGAACTTCCCCCGCAACCGGCACATCGACCGAGTCGCGGCACGTCTCTTCTCAATCAGCGATTACTGGATCAACCGCGTTGTCAGTGAAAAAGATTCGTGGATGAATTTTAGCTTCACAGATGACAAACGGCCCATCTACGACATGGACGGCCACGCCATTCGGGTTCTGGACCAGATTCGCTTCGATGATCCCACAGGACGCCTCGCGGACGACGCCACCATGCGGGCAGCAAGCGAGTACTTGCGGCAACAAAAGTATGCTGAGGCAGATGAATTCCTGACCGATTTGAGAGAAACGTTTCCAGATAGCGAACATCTGTTTTTAGCGCACATGCTGGGCATTCAGTGCAAGCTGGAACTTTATGCCGGTCCCGCCTACAGCGGTCTTGTTCTGGAGGATGCCGAAAAACTGGTGAAACAAACGCGAGATCGTTTTCCCGACAAAATGCAGGATCCAGCCACTAGCGAGTCCGTTGCCAAGGCAGCAGCCGAGATCGCTTACCACCGTGCTGGCAGGTATGACTTCCGAGCTAAGTACCGCGAGCGTCAAAAGAAATACGGAGCAGCGCGTGTCTATTACAATCTGCTGCTGCAAGAGTATCCCAACACACCACAAGCTGAAACTGCTCGCACTCGTCTAGCTGCGATCGAACAGTACCCAGACGTTCCAAAACAACGGCTCAGTTGGTTGCAGAAGGTCTTTCCCGATCAGAAGCAAACCACTCCATTGGAAACCAAACAGCAATCCACGGATCAGCCTGAGACAAAACTTCGATGAGAGATGCCGTCTCGAATTTTTCGACGCCTTTTCGTACAGGGCCACTCCTGGTGCTGACCATGACAGCATTAACACTGCTGCCGGCAGGTTGTGTGACCTACCGTTTCGGCTCCGCAGCAATGTTTCGGACTGGCATACGAACCATTCATGTCCCCATTGTTCGCAATGATACCTTCCGGCATGATCTTGGAATCAGACTGACGGAAGCGATTACAAATGAAATCGAGAATCGCACCCCCTACAAAGTTACCGGCGACCCCAATGCTGACAGCACACTGACTTGCAGAGTGACTCGGCAAACCAAGCAGGTGCTGTCGGAAGCAGATACTGATGACCCTCGCGCTCTCAACGCGGTCATTTCCGTCCGTTCCAGTTGGGTCAGCAGAGAAGGGGAGTTGCTAATGCAAAACAGTGTGGTCCCCAGTGATGACATCAGCATCAGCTTCGCCCAGGAGAGCCGTTTTGTACCGGAGGCTGGCCAATCTGTTGGACTCGCGACACAAGCTGCCATTGAGGAACTTGCCAGCTCTATCGTGTCGCAGATGGAACTTCGATGGTAGGTAAAATCTGGCACCTGGGAACGCGGCAACTGACAATAGAACAGTCGCCTTTGGTCATGGGCATCCTGAATGTCACACCTGATAGCTTTTCCGATGGTGGTAAATATGAAACGTCGCAAATTGCCATCGCTACAGCTTTGCAAATGCAGCATGACGGTGCGGACATCATCGACATCGGAGGCGAGAGCACACGACCTTACAGTGATCCAGTTGGGGTGAACGAGGAAATTGACAGGGTCATTCCTGTCATTGAAGGCTTAGCGTCTGAACTCACAATTCCCATCAGCATTGATACGAGCAAGGCTCGCGTTGCGGAACTTGCTTTGAATTCAGGTGCTGAAATACTAAATGATGTGACAGGCCTGGAAGGCGATCCCGATATGATTGGCATCGCCATGAATAGCGATGCCGGGCTGTGCCTAATGCACATGCAGGGGAATCCTCAAACCATGCAGGACGATCCTGCTTATGACGACGTGGTCAGCGAAATTCTGGACTACCTGATCGCAAGGCGAGATTTCTGCCTTGCAGCCGGCATTGATCCACGCCGAATCTGCCTTGATCCTGGAATCGGATTTGGCAAGACGCATGAGCACAATCTTGCCCTACTGCAGCATGCCACACGATTCCAGGAAACGGGATGCCCAATCTTGATTGGGCACTCGCGAAAAGGTTTCATTGGCCAAATTCTTGGAGACAAATCAGCCGACCGCACTGCAGGCACGCTGGGCGTTTCGCTGGCCATGGCAGCAGCAGGAGCGCAGGTGCTGAGGGTTCACGACGTGAAGCCGACCGTGGACGGTCTCAAATTATTCAAAGCAGCTGGTGGACTTGACAGTGGTGCTTGACGAAGCTCCAACCACGTCTCTCGAAAAACTAGATACACGCTTGGTTCGCAAGCGTAACCAGATGCTTGGACACTCGGCCCGCAACCACTCACCGCGGTGTCTCAAGAGTTGGCACTGCGGTGTCTAAACAGTTGGCACTTCTGTTCACGAAAGGCTAGCCACCCGGATTCGGACGCACAGCATCCACAACCCAGTGACGCGTTCTTCCTTCACTCCAATCACAGCGTCATCGTCTAACGCCTAGCGGAACGATTTGGATACACTTTTTTCAGCGGCCGCTGCTTGACGACTCCGAGCTCACACCCCTATCAAGGTCGCAACCCTGATCCTTGCCGGCATCTGCTGCCGATGTTGGTGCGGACAACCCGAGGACCAGTGTCTGCTTGACGCCGTGAACTGACTCGATGGTGAAAGTCATCGTATTCATATTTTAGTGCTCAATTTACAGGCAACTACGATGCGCGAAACTTACTCAGTAAAAGTCGACAATTGGCGGTCGTTCCAAGACACCAATTCTCTTCTGCTCTGCTAACATCGTTCACCCGAATCGGTTTGCAACGATTATTTTGATCATAATCAGCGAAAACGTAGGATTGTGACCGCGACACCAGAGGCTGCAACAATCGCCTATAACTACCGGACCAACCCGAGTTGGTTCGGGCGGCGTTCGTCTTTTCCATGTTGTGATGGAAGGAGCAAGTCCCGTGCCAAATCCACTATCGGAGCAACTGAAGGATGAAATCGTTTGCTTGCATTTTCCTGTTCACTGGTTGCCTGCCATGGCTTCCCTTCGTCGCTGGTTCTACCACCATCGCGGCGGAACCAACCAAACGCTTGCTCAAGAACATTGAAGGTTGGCAGGTCTCTGTGGACCCTGAAATACTCAACGCAGAAAATGTGGAAGTCGGCAACGAGGCACTCAAAGCACTTGCCAATCATTTACAGAGGGTGAAATATATTGTTCCTGAAGACCGGGTCCAAAGACTGCAGACACTACGAATCTGGATCGACTGGAACCACAAACTTGGAAGTATGCAATACCACCCCAGTCGAAGCTGGCTTGAAAAGAATGGACACGACCCAAACCTGACCAAGCATGTTCACGTTCCACGAGCCAAACAACTCTTATCCCGAACGCAGTGGGCCAAGCATCCTTATGTCATCCTGCATGAACTGGCCCATGCGTACCATGACCAGATTATCGGATTTGACGAACCACAAGTCCTTGCCGCTTTTGAGGCAGCCAGAACAGCAGGCCTTTACGAGGAAGTCCTCTTGTTTACCGGACGCAAGGTCAGACACTATGCACTGACGAATCACAAAGAGTACTTTGCGGAGTCGACAGAGACTTATTTTGGGGTGAATGACTTTTATCCTTTCGTCCGCGCGGAATTAAAAGAATATGACCCGCGGACCTATCAATTGATGGAAGATATATGGGGCAAGATTCGCTAAGCGAGGTATGTCCGAATCTCAGGTTGAATGAACGGGCAGCCAAACACGGTGTATTTAGCTGTCTGTCTTGTTTTTCTTATCCATGACCCTCATTGCCGCCAAGCTAATATTGGACACATGCGAATTGATTTTGTCATTACTGAATTGTTTGTGGGTGGCGCGGAGCGTTGCTTGACCGAACTGGCAGTGGGAATGGCCAATGAGGGAGACGAGGTCAGAGTATTTTCACTTGGCAGCCTGCCTACCGATGAGCGTGGCTCCCTCGTCAAGCGTCTGACAGATTGTGGGATCGAAGTATCCTCTGGCGACGCAAACACAAGCCTGCAAGCCATGTCTGCCTACAGACAATTGCGAAAGTGGCTGTCTAGGTCCAATGCTGATGTGTGCCAAACGTTCCTGCACCATGCCAATGTCCTCGGGATGCTTGCAGCGAAATCAGCAGGTATTCGACATCGTGTCGCCGGAATACGTGTTGCGGAATCAAAAAGACTCCGTTGTCGGATTGAGAGATACGCCCTAAAGTCGAGCCAATCAGTGATTTGTGTCAGCGCAGCAGTGGAACAATTCGCTGCCAGTCAGTTGGGCTGCTCCCACTCAAAACTAACCGTGATTCCGAACGGAGTAGATGCGAACTTCTTGTCCGCTGCGGAAAGATTTGACTGGACACAAATTGGATGGCCCAGCGATGCAGCAGTGAGTCTGTTTGTGGGGCGTTTACACCCACAAAAGGGCATCGAACTACTGCAGTCAAAAGTTGATGAACTGGCACCCCGGGGCTCAAATCGGCGACTGCTCTTGGTAGGTGATGGCCCGCTTCGATCTGAACTGGAATTGTGGGTCGCAAACTGCGATCCTCAACAAGTGCAGCTATTGGGTTGGCGTCCCGACGTTGCCTCCCTGATGGTAAGCAGTCGACTCGTCGTTCTGCCGAGTCGTTACGAAGGAATGCCCAACGTCATTCTTGAAGCGATGGCAAGCGGGAAACCCGTTGTTTGCAGCCGAGTCGAAGGTAGCAAAGAGCTGCTCCAACATGACTGGCCGCAACAAACTTTCGAAGTAGGTGACAGTCAGCAAATGACCGTACTCGCGTCTCGCTTTCTGGACAACCCAGCAATTGCAACCGCAACGGGTGCAGCCAACCAGCAATTTGTAAACCAACACCACTCATTGGTCAGCGTGGTAAAGCGGTATCGTGACCACTACAAAACCATGGTCGATGCATGACCACTTAGGCACTACCTGAACCGTTTGGATGACTTATAGATTGTCATTTCGTATGGGTGAGGGAATGGTGGTAGATTTGGATCCGTCCGTGAGTGCAGGCGTGGTAATTCGCGGAGAAAAGATCCGGCCCCGACCTCTCGATAGATCCTCCAACGGTCGTTCATTAGGTTCTAACTGATTGGAAAACAGAGGCTTTGGATTACCGGCTCTGCCAGTAGCACCAATCGGGGCAACGATTACGGGGCCAGCACTGGACTTCTGTGGCATGCTGTCGGCTTCCTCATTGCTCAGTGAGTCGTCTCTCGTTTTCGTATTGATTGATGAGGGTGACGTACTGGGGGAGACTTCTGCCGCCTCAACAGCCTCACGCATCTCAATTAACTCCTCGAGCATCATGGCATCACAAGCGTCATCACAGGAGATTTCGTCACAGGCTTTTCGGGAGGGCAAAAGGGAATGCAGTTGTCCGATCAGGGAATGCATGCTTCTCTTAAATAAGTTGTCTTTCCGTACGTGGCCCGCACTGTCGCATGACTGGCAATCACAGTGCTGGGCAACCTGACAACAATCATCACTGCCGCGTAACGAGAACAGCTCGAAAGCCGTTGACTCGTTCGCTCCCCCCAGACTCAGAAGGCCGAGCATTACGGCAAAAACCAGACGACAAGTACAAACTTTTAGTGGATTCATCACATCGTGCTCGAATGTTCAGGGCAGTGACTGCCTCAAGAGTGGATGAGGAGAGGTATCGTCTCGCCACAATCAGAATGACCAAGAGAACCGCAAAAGTCCGTAAACTCGACCCAACTTCTCACGAATGAGGTTCGGCCCCGGCAGACAACTAATTCTCAGATCGTTACACTAACTTTCGTTTTAGCAGGATTTCAGCACAAATCACGTAGAGAGCAGCCCCGTGACCTTCGACCCATTCGGCGCCCGAGACCAGTTTGACACCGGACACGGCACCGCAACCCTTTATCGTCTCAGCAAGTTA
>JBPCVE010000331.1:0-8448 GCA_051010795.1 Rubripirellula sp. | reverse complement strand
GGCCGCTATCCGAACCGTCCAGGAACTGTTGGGGCACAAGGATGTGCAAACCACCATGATCTACACTCACGTCATGAATCGCCCCGGGATCTCCGTCATCAGTCCCTCTGATCGTTTGACCAGCGCCAACGAGTAACCAGCGCCAACGAGTAACCAGCGCCAACGAGTAACCAGCGTTAACGAGTAACCAGCGCCAACGAGTAACCGGCGCCAACGAGGATCTGGCAAACTAACACCAACCAACAGATTCCCGAATACAGGCGTCCGAATACACCGAGCAACTTCAAGGGATTGCCAGCCCCATCGGCTCGGTACCCTCAACCCTTATCCTGACCTCTCCTGATATCTATCAACGCTACCAAGGGGAATCCAGAAGATCCGAGCCAAATGGGATTTTCTCGAAGGCTCCCATGTCGATTTCTGGTCCGACCAGACGGTCATTGCCAACCATGTCCTCGCCTGGATTGTCCAACAAAGCGTATGGGTAGTAGAGAAAATCACCAGTGTCGATGCAGGGGGATCCGACTTGCAGCTGGCCACCCAACATCATTCTGGGGTTTCTGTTGATCACACCTCGTCCCCAGACTGACGAAACCCCCGACGGATCCTCAATGCAGCAGTGGATTAGCCGCGTAGGGAGGTGATTAAACTGTTGAAGCATAAGCGAACCTGAGATATTGTCCCGGTTTCCCCAGAGAATTGAATTCTCAATAGCCACCTCGCCATAATGAAGACTTTTGATACCCCCAGCTTCGTGTCGTGCATGATTGTTAATGATGGTGCAGTTGGAGACGCGAAGATGACAATTAAGGCAATAGATTCCACCGCCGGAACTCGCCTCATTATTTCGAAGGACACAATTGACAAGGTTCGCCGATTCTTTGAAGCGTGGATAAACCCGGTCAATAAAAATCGCTCCACCTCGGTTTGCGGCAGAATTAGACTGAAACAGGCAGCGCGCGATCATCAACGATTGACAATCGTCGATGTAAAGTGCACCGGCATAACCAGCTGTGTAGTTACCCAAAAACTGGCTGCCCAAAACTTCAATGCGTTCAGAAAAAATTGTGAACAATCCACCATGATTGCCCTCGAACAGGCAGTCATGTACCTCCACAAGAGGACAGTCTCTGGTACTCACAGCCTGCATGGAACTGTTTCGAAACTGGCAACGATGTAAACGGAGTTCGGACTCGTATCCATTTACGAAACTATTGCCGCTATCAAACACAATGTCCCTGAAATGGACTTGGGTAGACTCCACCTCAAAGAGGACATGAGCCCTCATCAGTGCCCCGATCGTTGTCCCAGCCTCTCCGCTAAGAACGCAGGGTTCCGTGATCGGCAATGTAATGTGTGTGCGGTAAAAGCCACTGCGAATCCGAATGTTGTCATTCGCTCCATTGCTGTTCGCGTCAGCGACAGCATCCGCCAAATTTCTATAGGCCGTCGACCAAGTGGTACCGTCATTTGTGCTGCTACTTACGTTGCAGTCCACATAAATATCAGCCCCGTTAGTTACAGTGGTTCCAAGTCCGAATACGCAAAGACCCAACATGTAAATCAAACCCGTTTTCATATTACTTCCCCTGTCATCTGTTTAAAAGCAAAGAGCTATCAGGGGCAGCGTCAAAGAAAACATGTTCCGGCGCTAAGATCACAAGGAACTAGATTTATGTTCGAATCGACTTCAGCCAGCGACCCTACAAGCAGGCAATTCTGCGGGTGCATCCAGAGTTTCTCAGCGTACGTGACAGCAACGGATCCAGTTTGGATTTTCACGCGTTTCGACACACCTGTGGCGCTTGGCTTGCACTGGCAGGTGTACATACCAAGACCATTCAGAGTGTCATGCGGCACAAAGACGTCAAACTGACACTTGATACCTACGGCCACCTGTTCAAGTCCATGGAACGTGAGGCTCTCACCAAAATGGAGGGTTTACTTCGTGGTGCAGATTCGCTCGAGATTTGCACAACGACGTTTGAAGCAAGCAACGAGCTCATGAGCTGAAGGGATTAGGGAAATCCTGATTGCGTAGGATTAACCGTGTCAGAAATATCCCCTATCTATCCCCGCGGCAGTTTTTTGGGGTGAGTCGAGGTCAGCGAGAAAGCTGAAGACCTTGTAAATTGCAGTGCCCAGGGCGGGACTTGAACCCGCATAGCCGTTACCAGCCGGGGGATTTTAAATCCCCTGTGTCTGCCAATTCCACCACCTGGGCAGCTCTGCAATCATCAAGATGCTCGCGGTTCGAAGTTGACATCTCAAACGCACGCGGCTTTGCCCAGAGGCGACGATCACTCGCCGCTTCCGGACCTCCAATATGGTGGCAGATCTGTTGCGATTAGCCAAGTGTCTACCCGATTTCCCTTTCTGGTTTTTGTAGAGGCATTGCTTGATTGCAACCGAAACCAAAGCTCACGCTCTCTCGGGTGGGATTGATTCAAGCAGGAAACGTTGGGTAGTGCCTGATTAGGGCTTTTTGCCGACTACACTGCGCAAACTGGAGCCGACTTCGAGCAGGCGATCTGATCCGCCTGCGAGTCGTTGTCCGTCCCGAAGGACAGTCACTGCCAGCCAAGTTTGGTCACGTCTACACCTGCGTCCTGTTTTGATGGGGTTTCATTCGGGTTGGAATGCAGCGATTATTACGTTTGATCCGGCAAGCGTGAAAATCGAGTTCATTCGTGGTGACGCTTCCTGCACTTATGAATTCAAATTGACGTAGGCTTTTACTGCTCATTGGCATTGAGTTTGCCGAGATTAAAAACATGCATTTTTCATGCAGTATCCGACAAAACTGCTGACTTGAAGATGCTACCCCTGAATGTCATCCCTGCACTGAATCGGGACTTGGAGAATATCAGATGGAATCCAACGAAAAAAATTATCAAGTCTTGAAAGATTATCTGGTCGAGCGTGGGCATGGGCCAGAAGAAATTCAGACGATCATCGATCGTGTAGAAGACTACGAGGAAAAGACCCAGCACGATTCGATCATGGATTCGATTGGTACCGGTGGCATGGACATCGAGGCACTCGTTCGAGAAGCGCTGGGCGAATAACAGTCGCCCAGTGAATAGTGACCCAGTGCATTTTCGCCTGATGCTCAGCGGGATCCGTTTGCAGGTTCTGCCGGTGCATTTCTTTCTGGGGCGAAATTACGAAATCGCGGGTCCCCGAAACGTTGCATCGAGGGTCCGCTCGGTCTCCTGAAACGCGGGTCACCGAATCCGCCTCGTCCCTGACCTCGAATCTCGTCCGTGCTGAGACGATCATTGCTGTCTTTATCAAGTTGATGTAAAGACTCGGGTGCTGCTTCGATTTCTTCAGCCGAGATCTCTCCATCGCCATTGATGTCCAGCGTTCGCATGATGGCCATACGTTGCATCATTTCACTCATTCTTGCTCGTCCAGAGGAGCCACGATTCTGTGCCATCCGATCTCCGGATTGTCTTCGTGAGCCTCCATCCCGATCACGTTCAAAGGAAACTTCGTACTCCTGTTCCACAGGAATGCAGAATGTTTCCGCATCATCGCAGGCGAAGTATTTGACCGTGACGAGCATCGGATCCGAGGATCGACCATCGAGGGTGACGAGAAATTCGCGAGGGTCAGCATCGGCATCGACTTCGACTTTTTCTGAAGTGCCGGTGGCAGGTGTCACGGAAACCCCGGTTGGCGTTTTGATGTCGAACGTCAACGCGGGTGCTTTATTGTTCCAGTGAACCTTGTAGAGCGGATCGAGAAAGAATCCCAAATAGATCTGGTCACCACTCATTTCAGCACGAAGTTTTGCGTAGTGAGGAGTTTCTGATTTTCTGGCGGTGATCTTGAGGGGCGACATGTTGCCCGGGACCGTGATTCGCTTGACAATTCCAGTGGCAGCTTTTTGCGGTGGTTTACGACTCGGCATTTGCAGGTCATTGATAGTCGTTGGCTTGGTGACCGGACCGACCAGTCGTTCCAAGTCGGAGCGCAATTCCTCTGGTCGGCTCCATTCTCGCGAAACGACAACTTTGCCATCGGGGTCGATGATGAATTCGGAATTCGGCCGATTCCCCAAGGCATGTTTCAAGTCGTTGTCCATGTTGTCACAAATCCACGGAATCCTGGAACCGAGAGTCCGTTTTGCTTCATCAACATGCATCAATCGTTCCTTGATACTGAACGGTGTGATGTATCCGTTGTTTTCGGGGTGAGCGAGTGCCTTGTAGATGTAATAGAACTTCACACCTTGGGGTTGATAGTCGCGCTGGACTGTCTCCAAACTGGGGACATTACGAAGAAACGGTGGTCAGGTGAGACAACCAAATACCAGAACGGTGTAACTGCCACGCAGACTTGCCGTAGAAAAATCACGGCCCTGTTCGTCAACCGCGCTCACGGTGGGCAGGATGGTGCCGGGTTGAGGAATCTGACTACCACCGCCACGGGAACGTGCATCACGAGGCGACTGGGCCAAGGTCGGCACCATGGTGCAAGCGAGAACGGGAATGAGCAGGAATGCTGTTCGGATCATGGTCAGGCACCGGAATGGATTGAGGCGAGATTTTCTGTGCACAGAGTTTTAACCCGTATTGGTGGCAAAAGTTTCAGGTTGACGGAAGTTTCCATGCTGTGAGGTGGGCAGTGGAATTGCAGGATTGCTCATGCTGAACCACACACTTCCGACTGCAAAACGTTCACGAAAATGCCTGTGATTACCGGATTATCAAGGGACTGCATCGAAGCAGAGTAGTTGCCTGTTTTCCAGTACGACGATGATTCGACCATTGGGATCCACCGCCGAGCCGCCTTTGACAGCGTTGGCTGGTGTGGGGGCAATCCATCGGTCCGTTCCATCAGTCGCATTGATGGCGACCAGAAAACTTTGGTCTGGTTGAGTATCCGGATGACCGGTTGCGAGCAAGGTTTTTTCAGTGACAGCGAAACTGGTGAAACGTCGATTCGCTTTATCAGACCACAGTGGTTCGGGCATTTTGCCACCGCGACGTACCCAGCGGGCTGCTTCCTTGACGGGACTTTTGGCTCCATGTGGCAATGCTGGTTGTCTTTCCAGATTGACGAACTGGCTGCCTTCATAGCTCGCATCGTGTGACAACAAGCAACCATCACTGCATTGGTAGTCCAGCGAGACATACTTGCCGTAATCAGGATAGTACGGATAGAACGCGGTTCGATATTGTGACGACACCTGTTTGCGCGGTGTGTTCAAGCATTCGAGCGTCTCAGGATTGTAACGAGCCGTTTCATAAACACCGCCAGCAAGAAAACGCAGTTCACCATCCACCATGGTCAAGTTGCCCTGCATGCTGATGCCGTTGTTGACTTCTTGTTCAAGCGTGCCTGAATTTCGATTCGATGCTTTGAGGTGTCCGGTGACGGCATCGAGGGCAACCACATGAGTTCCGTCATAGTGGGTGATTCCCGCCGCAGCAAAAACAGTATTACCATCCACGACGACACCTCCCGCGACAGGCCACGCCGAAATCAGGCGATCATAAACAGGCAACCATCGATCATTCGGGCCAACCCGATAAGACCATAAAAAACGACCGTCCTGTGCTGCCATTGCATAGACACGGCCATCGGCAGATCCCACATAGACCCGATCGTTGGAAACGGTCGGTGCGTAATAAATGGGGCCGCCGGTATACGTGGTCCAAGCGGTGGTACCGTCTGCATTGAACGCACGCACTGCACCCGAACGATCAGCAATGAAAATCATGCCGCCAGCTGTCACCGGTGCTGTTGGCAACACATGATCAGCGAGATCGACTGACCAGCTCAGCGAAACATTATCCGGAATGCCGTTTTTTGTTTGATCGTTTCGCGCATTGTTACTGCGGAAACTGACCCAATCGTTGGCCTTGGCATGGATGGAGGGTACGGGAGCCGCCAGATCACCCGCCAAACGTGCTGGTTCAGTTGTCGTTTCGTTACCCGGATCAGCGCCCTCTGGACGCAGCGCGATGTTCCCGTAGAGAGATAACTGACAACCACACATCCACGGTCCCCAATACAAATGACCGCCCGCGACCAGCACGCCATCCTGGCAAGGTGGTCGCATGGGATCGATATGCTGGGCGGTATTGGTATCGGTCAGAACGCGAACGGTTCCTCCACTGGCTCGATAAAAAACGCTGTCAGCACAACCGGTAGCGCGAGTGCAGGCGCGGCGTGCCGGAAAGGTTTCGAGAACTTTTCCTGTCTTGTAATCCAGCTTCATGCCGTTTTCCGACTTTTGCGGGCCAGCGGCCCAGATACCGTCGTCACGCAGCACCAGTTGCAGGTTGCCAGTCGGATGAGTCCATGCCAGTTTTCCATCCTCGGCTGAGGCGACCACCATGCGTGTGCGTTGGGGACCAGCGAAGAACAGAAAGTTGTTATCACACTTGATGTAACAGGTCGTTGCATAGCCAGTGATATAGTGCTGAGCTTTTTCCTGCCCATCGATGGCCTCCAGCAAACCCTTGTCGCTGTTCTTCCAGACCAACTTTCCCGTGTAGCGGTCGACCGCTGCCAGAAACTTGCCGGGGCAATAACAAAAGATGTGAGTGTCGTTCATGCACACCGCACGAGCATCCAGAAACTCCTCATCACGGTACTGCCAGATTCGCTCTTTGGTGTTCAGGTTGAGAGCAACCAGTGTTCTTCCGAACCCAAATGAGGTTCGGGGGTCGCTGTAGTCATGACCGTCCCACATCCCCCAGGGCCAGTGACCGAGGCCCCGTCGGATTGCCCGTTGTGTCTGGATTTTGACTTCCGGGTTGCCGACGAGTGCATACAGGACTCCATCTCGCATGGCCATCCATTTCCAAACCGGTCCATCACTGATCTTGGGATCGACTTTGATTTCGTCTCTCAGGACGCCCGTCTCACCATCAAAGATTTTGCATGATTCATGGTCACCCATGTACAACGCATCGTCCGTTGCAACCATGGTGTTGCGGTGCAGCATGAAGCCCGGCGAAAGATCTCGTTGCCACAGAATCACGCCGTTGTAGGCATTGATGCACAGCAGTTTATTGAGCATCGCATTCTGGTTGGCTTTGTGCGCGATGTGCCCCATCGCTTTGTAGATCCGTCCACCAGCAATGACGGTCTGTTCCGGCATGGGGCTGAATTTGGGATAACCAATGAATTGGGTGCGAAAGTTACCGCGGACTAATTGATCCTCAGACTGGGGATTATTGTCAGGGCCGTGATAGGGGTGAGACCAATCGTCAGTGCCCGAGGGAATGGGTTTGATGCGTTGCTGACCGGCTATCTTTGCAATCCCGCGAGGTCGCAGCGCACGCATGACTTCCGTTTCAGGAATCGTGTTGCCAATCGATTCGCTGACCACGATCCGGTCCGCGACGTTGTTTCCGAGGTGAATGTGTTTGAGAGAACCTGTTTCAATAAATAGCCGTTGTCCGAGTAGTTTGGCAGCATCGGCCCGGACCCGCATTTTTGTAGCCAACTCTTGATCATCGGTTTGTACAAATACGATCAACCCGTCCTGTTGGCACAATTCAAAAAGTGAATTGACTTCGTCTGCTGTGATGCCAATGACACCCAAAATTCCACGCTCGATTCCTGGGTTCTGGAGTGAGAGTTCGATGGTGTCGCTGTTTTTGACAATTAGATCGACAGCTTGACCAACCGGTAATTGACCCAAAGCAGGCATGACGGTCAGAAGAGCCAAGGTTCCAGTCAGAGAGAGCGGTCTCATGATTGACCTCGTTGCAACGGGAATTGGGAGGAAGGGCAATGGGAGGGACTTGCCATTCTACCGTCTTCAAGGGCACGACATGGCAGGGTTGACCGCCGAAACCAACATGGCTGTATTTGCTGCCGTTGTGGGATTTGTCTCGCTGTGACGAGGCACATTCTACGATGGCAGGAAACCTTTTCTGAGGGCAAAAGAAGATAATTACAGCCGATCAGGACTCCTTTTCATGGCATCGGCACATCGACTCGACAGCGCGCTATCCGTCATGTTTTTCGTCTGGAAAAACGGGTCCGCAGGCAGCCATTGGAATGAACCAACCGAGGTTGGTTATGATATGGGTATGAATATCAAAACTCTGCTGATCACCAGCCTGACCGTTGTCGTTTCTTTTTCGTTATGGCATGGTGGAGCTGTCGCCAAAGCCGCACAGACCGCACCCAACATTGTCGTCTTTTTGGTTGACGACATGGGTGTGATGGACACGTCGGTGCCGTTCCTGACCGATGACCAGGGACAGCCAAAGCGTTACCCGCTGAATGATTATTATCGCACGCCCAACATGCAACGTTTGGCAGCTCAAGGGGTGCGATTCAACAATTTTTACGCGATGAGCGTTTGTTCACCGACACGTATTTCGATCATGACCGGGCAAAATGCAGCCAGGCACCATGCCACTAATTGGATCAATCCGCGAAATGATAATCGTGGACCGCATGGGCCACCCA
>JBPCVE010000330.1:0-30954 GCA_051010795.1 Rubripirellula sp. | reverse complement strand
GCTTGAAGTTGTTACTGCAACTCATGCGGCGAGCAGCCTCACGTGCCGCTTGCACAGCAGGAAGTAATAAACCAACAAGCACGCCGATAATGGCGATGACGACTAGCAGCTCGACGAGCGTGAAGCCGTGCCTCGAATACCTCGATCGCGACATGTCAAAAGTCCTCTTTATTCTCGCAGGAAAGAATGGAAATAAAAAAGTTTTGAACCCGAACGATACTGTTTATCGACGAGGTCCCAGTTCACTTAGAACGCAATTCCGGTAATTGTGTCCTACCGCAGCCTTGCCACCGACTCCCTGATTTGGAGCTCAACCGGTGAGCAAGCAAGTTCGTACTGTTCATTGTGAATCAACTTCACGATCGCTTGAGCGGCAGCTTCGCCCATCTCAACCGCTGGCTGTTTCATTGTGGTAAGTGGTGGCGTTGCAAATGCCGCCTCCGCTTGATCATCGAATCCAACCAAGGAAACATCTTCGGGTACCCGAAGGCCGTGCCGACTGAGTGCGAGCCGTGCACCGAAAGCGACCATATCGTTCGCGGCAAAAATGGACGTGAAGTGGACGCCTCTGGAAATCAGTGAGTTCACTGCCATCACACCCGACTGACCGCTGAAGTCACCTTGGTAGATCAAGTCCGAATCAAATTCGATTCCCGCTTCCTTCAGTGCTTTGACGTAGCCTTCAAATCTCTGCGTCGCGTCGGGGTGCTCTTTGATCCCGCGTAGTAGTGCGATGCGTTCGTGGCCGCGGCTGATCAGGTGTTTTGTCGCAGCGTAACCAGCCTGAACGTTGTCAACGTGTATGCATTGGTTTTCCCAGCCGACCAGCTCCCTCGCGACGACAATCGTGGGCAACCTTTCTCGTAGCTCATTGAGTTGATCGACGGGAACATCGCCACCAATCAGCAACAATCCATCGACTCGTCGGCCGATCAGCGTCCGAATTGACTCAGTCTCGGTACTCTGCTGCCACTGCCCATCGACGAACAGGGGCGAGTATCCACTGCCAGCTAAGCCCTGAATGACGCCCTGAGCCAATGCATCGTAAAAGGGGCTTCCGATGTTTTGGGTCAACACGCCCAGCGTCATGGACCGTCCGCCCGCCAAGCTACGGGCCGCTAAATTGGGTTCGAAACCCAGCGTTTGCATTGCTTCCAAGACAGCTGTTCGCTTGTCTTGATTGACCGATGTACTGTTGTTCAGAACGCGAGACACAGTGCTCTTCGAGACACGGGCGTGATTCGCTATATCCTGAATCGTCGTTTCACCCCTCTGTTGCATCGCCTGACCCTCGGAATAGCACGTAATCGCCCTGAGCTTTGAATTGAGTCCCACCCTAGGACCGCTAGTATGCCGCCATCACAACCATTAAAACCTGAGCCTAGCTTGAAACCGGTTTCACTGCAAGTGTTGACATTCTTCTTTTTTCTCGAAAAAATGGATATTGGAACTGAAACCGGTTTCTTGAGTTGCGTCGATTTTTGCCCCCTAGTTTGCCCACGGATGCCACATCATGGCTTCACAGGTTTCCCCAATTGACCCAGGTCAACGCCTCTCGTGGCGAGAAAAGGTCGGTTATGGACTCGGAGATACCGCATCGAACCTCTACTGGAAGACGTTTGAGTTCTTTCTGATGTACTTCTACACCGACGTGTTCGGAATCAAAGCGGGCGCTGCCGGAACGATGCTTCTGGTCACTCGGATTTGGGACGCTATCAACGATCCTTTGGTGGGGTACTTCGCTGATCGCACTCGGACGGCATGGGGTAGTTTTCGTCCTTATCTGGTGTGGATGTGTATTCCGTTCGCGGTCACTGGTGTCTTGACCTTCTACACTCCTGACTTGGGTGACCGAGGCAAGTTGATTTACGCGTACATCACCTACACCCTGGTGATGATGGCCTACACGGCTATCAATATTCCCTACGGTGCTTTGATGGGGGTGATTTCTGCGAGTTCTCTCGAACGCACCAGTGTATCGACCTACCGATTTGTATTGGCATTTGTGGGCGGCATTATCGTTCAGTATTTCACTCTGGACCTCGTCGGGTTGTTTGGCGGTACCGAGTCGGTGATCGTCGACGGAAAGGAAACGACGCGGGTGTTGGACGAGCAGATGGGTTTCCTGTGCACCATGGTGGTGTTTTCGATTGCTGCAGTCATTCTATTTTTGATCACGTTCGCAACCACCAAGGAACGCGTGTTGCCTGAGGTTCAGAAGACGTCGACCTATCAGGCTGATTTGAAATTTTTGTTGACCAGCACAAAGCTGCATCAGGTGATCATTGGCGGTTTGAGTTTGCTGGCCATCTTGGCGACCCAATTTTCGCTTGTGGTATTGCCGTGGGTCGTTGGTGTCTATCTCATCCTGAGCTTGGTTGGTTTGTTACTTAAGTTTTTAAATCAATCCAGCGATGAAGCCGACGCAGACGTTCAGCAATCGTCGCTGGAATTGGATTTCAATGATCTTCTTGCCAATCGGCCGTGGATGGTGTTATTTGGATTTGGATTGTTTCAGCTCATGGGGGCATTTGTTCGTGGAGGGGCGATCCTTTATTACTTCAAGTACTACTGCAACAATGAGAGCGTGGTTCCCAGCTTTTTTGTCGCTGGCAGCCTTGCGGCGATCGCCGGAATGTTACTGACAAAAAAACTGACAAGCATCTTCGGAAAGAAGATGTTGATGATCTATATGAATCTTGGGGTTGCTGTAATCACCGCAGCTTTTTTTCTGCTGAACCCTGACGACACAGCCTGGATGTTCGCTCTTTACATTGCCTCATCATTCATTGGCGGTCCAAGTCCCGTGCTGCTGTGGTCCATGTATGCGGACACGGCCGACTATTCGGAGTGGCGTACTCGTCGTCGCGCAACGGGTTTGGTGTTCTCGGCGGCAACCTTCTCACAGAAAATGGGCTGTGCTGTAGGGGCGGCGATGACAGGCTTTGCTTTGGAGTTCTTCCAGTACGTGGAGCCTATCGATGGCGTTGAGCAGCTACAGGCTGCTGTCACCCTCAACGGGCTGTGCATGATGATGAGTGTGATCCCCGCAGGGTTCTTTCTGGCCGCCGCTATTTGCTTGGCATTTTACAGCATCAGTGATCGTGTGCTTGATGAAATTGAATGCGATTTGCAAGCCAGAAAAAATGCTGAAGTCTCCGATGTTTGATCAAGCATCGGAACTCTATCAGCCCGCGATGAACGTGTCACGAAAATATTGAATTGCCATAGCTACTTGTATTAACTTTATGAACCACGCTCTTCTAAAATCCGCTCAAACTGAGAAGTCAATTTCTGATGGCTACGTTATCATCGAAGATGAATCGTGGTATCGGATCGCTGGCGTTCACATGATGCCGGAATTCTTCATGAGTCCGGTCAGTTCGGGTGATCATTGGATGTTCATTTCCAGTCGTGGTGCGTTGACGGCTGGGCGGAAAAATCCGGACTCTGCTCTTTTCCCGTATTATTCGTCTGACAAATTGATTGATCATGCCTCCTGCACTGGGGCAAAGACGATCGTTCGAAAGCAATTGGGAGACGGGCGATTTTCCACATGGGAGCCCTTTGCACAAAGAATCGATTCAGATGCCCAAGTAACGCGTAATTTGTACAAAAACTGGCTCGGTAATCGGCTCTTGTTCGAGGAGGTCCATCAGGGTTTGGGCCTCGCTTTCAGCTACTGTTGGACCTTCAGTAATCGGTTGGGTTTCGTTCGAAAGTGCAAGCTGAGGAATTTGGGGCAGGATGCAGCAAGCGTGCTAGTGCTTGATGGTATCCAGAACCTGTTGCCTGCCGGACTCGAACAGAAATTCCAATTGCGATATAGCAATCTTGGGGATGCATACAAGAAAGCCGAATTGTCCGACCGGCATGGGATTGGCATCTACTACCTGAGTTCCATTCCGACTGATCGCGCTGAACCAAGTGAAGGCCTGCGGGCCACAATCGCTTGGCAAAATGGTTTGGATCAACCCAGTGTTTTGTTGAGTGCTGGACAATTGGATCGGTTTCGAGATGGGCTGTCTGTCGAGCAGGAAACCGATATTCGCGGCCGTCGTGGTGCTTACTTTACGGTTGCTGAGCATGTGATCCCTCCTGCTCAGGATTCAGCTCTTGATGATTCCACTGCCCGAAGCCGAGTCGATCAATCAGGTGATGATGCAGGGAAAGGCAATCATCGCGGTGAAGCAACTTGGAGCATTGTTGCCAATGTCAATTGTGATCAAACTGACGTTGTCGATTTAATGAAAGAATTGGACGATTCTTCTGACGTTGCTATGGTCCTTGATCGGGATGTTGCGGAGAACGAGAGACGTTTGCTGGCGATTGTTTCTGCTGCCGATGGAAGGCAGATGGGGGGAGATTCGCTACGTGTACAGCGACATCAGTCCAACGTGCTTTTTAATGTCATGCGTGGGGGAATTCCAACGCATCAGTATTTTATATCTGCTGATGATTTTCGGGAACACCTGCTGCACTTCAATCGTCAGGCCGCGGAACGCAACCCCGGGTTTCTGGACAGCATTGCTGCAGAACCCGAACTTGACCTTGAGGGTTTGTTAGCCATTGCAATCCAGACGAATGACGATGATGTGCGACGCATCGCTTTGGAGTACCTGCCGCTAACTTACAGTCGTCGCCATGGGGATCCCACGCGGCCGTGGAATGGATTTTCCATCGACTTCTTTGGTGCTGATGGAACTGAGTCGCTGTGCTATGAGGGCAATTGGCGAGACATCTTTCAGAACTGGGAAGCATTGTCATGGTCATTTCCAAACTTTTCCCGGAGCATGGTTTTCCGGTTCTTAAATGCCTCCACTGCCGATGGATATAACCCTTATCGAGTCAATAAAGATGGATTCGAATGGGAGACCATCGATCCCAAGGATCCCTGGGGAAACATCGGCTACTGGGGAGATCATCAGATCGTTTATCTGCTGAAACTCCTGGAGTGTTCACAGCATTTTTATCCTGCCGAGCTTGATCAGTGGTTGACCACCGAGTGTTGTGCTTATGCTCAGGTCCCATATCGAATTCGGGACTACGATGCCATTCAGCGAGATCCGCAGGAGACGATTGATTTCGATCATGAGTTGGCTGAGGAGATTCAACAGAGAGTGTCTCGTTTGGGCGCTGATGGAAAACTGTTGCCTGGGACTGACGGGACGCCTCATCATGTCACCATGTTGGAAAAACTTCTGCTCACGGCGCTTGTGAAGGTCGCAAATTTTGTTCCTGGTGGCGGTGTCTGGTTGAATACGCAGCGACCTGAATGGAACGATGCCAACAATGCGCTGGTAGGCAGTGGGCTTTCCGTTGTAACGACGTGTTATCTGCGCCGGTATTGTGATTTCATGATGCGGTGGCTGTCGCGGGATGAATTGCCTGAGACCATTCTTGTGTCTCGAGAAATCACTTCCCTGGTAAAAGACATTGCCAAAACATTGGACTCAAATAGCGACCTGTTCTCTGGAGATATGAGCGATGCTCAACGCAAGAAGATCGTTGATGCTCTTTCAAAAGCTGGGTCTGACTATCGGCAGCAGATTTATGATGCTGGTCTGTCTGGTGAAAAAACTGAGTTGCCGTTAAGCGATTGTTTGAGTTTGCTGCAGCAGTGTTTGCGCATGATTGACCATACGATCCACCTGAATCTGCGTTCAGATGGACTTTATCACTCATACAATCTGCTCGGAATGCAAGCGGATGGCTACAGTGTCACGACGCTGCAGGAAATGCTTGAGGGGCAGGTTGCTGTGCTCAATAGCGGTCTGTTATCTGCGGAGGAAGCATTGCAGATCATGGATGCTCTCCACGAGAGTGCAATTTATCGGGAAGATCAGCAGAGTTTCATGCTGTATCCGGATCGGCAACTCGCAAGCTTCCTGAAGAAGAATAATCTCGAAACGGAGGGCTGGAAACGCTCCAAGTTGCTACAGCAACTCATCGCAGATGGAAATGGTGCAATTGTGCGGCAGGACCAAGAGGGTGGAGTTCATTTCAGCGGCGACTTTCGCAATGCTGCAGATTTAAGGCGTGCGTTGAATTCGCTTGCTGAGAATCCAGAATATGCGAATGCGGTTGCCGCTGATTCGGATCTTGTTTGCGATCTCTTTGAAAGTACTTTTTGTCACAAGAGTTTCACCGGACGCAGTGGAACCTTCTTTGCTTATGAAGGACTGGGATCGATTTATTGGCACATGGTCTCGAAATTGGCGTTGACTGCCATTGAAAATTGCATCTGGTCGCAACAAGGTGGTGAGTCTTCGCGGTTGACCGAAAAATTGTTGAAGCACTATCGGACCATTCGTGATGGCATCGGTCTTGCAAAATCACCTGCACAGTATGGCGCGTTTCCAGCGGATCCCTACTCGCACACGCCACGGAACGCTGGTGTGCAGCAACCGGGGATGACCGGTCAAGTCAAGGAAGATATTCTGTCGCGTTTTACTGAATTAGGCGTGCGGATTCAGAATGGTCAAATCGGGTTCGATCCCTGCATGTTCGAGGCTTGTGAGTTGTTGCAGGAGGACTCGAAAATCCAGCTTGTGAATCGGCAGGACGACTTCGTCGAAATCGCTTTGCCAGCAGGCAGTTTTGCATTCACGTTCTGTCAAACGCCAGTTGTATATCATCAGTCAACGGAAGCCAGACTAGTCGTATCAGCAATCGGCATGGAACCAGAGGAGCGTTGCGATTTATTGTTAACGCCAAATGAAACGAAAAATGTTTTTTCCCGCACCGGTGTGATAAGTCGTATCGATGTTTTTTACAACTTCTGGCAAGGTGGTTGATGTCGTGAGTGATTTGGAAAAGCACACTATTGATTTTCGCGTGGTTCAAGCCCGCAAATTTTGGCCCCGTACGCACGCACTGTGCAATAACACAGCAAAGGAAATTTTCATGCACTCGACTGTTTTTTCACGCATCGTTTTCGCCAGCGTCTGTTTTGCTAGCGCCAGTTTCTCCTTGCTGAGTGTTTCATCAGTGGCCCAGGAACCATTGAGTAACGCCGGACGACAGCTGGTGTGGGAGGACAACTTTGATGGTGATGCACTTGATTACTCAAAGTGGGGGATCGAGGTGAATGCATTTGGAGGCGGCAATGGAGAGTTGCAAATTTTCACTGACCGAAAAGAAAATGTTCGTGTTGGGGGAGGGAATCTGATTCTGGAAGCCCATCGTGACAACGCAAACATCATGGGTACCAAGCGAGAATATTCTTCTGGGCGCGTGCGCACCAAACATCGCGGTGACTGGAAGTATGGACGGATCGAAGTGAGAGCCAAGTTGCCTGCCGGGGCAGGGCTTTGGCCAGCCATCTGGATGCTTCCCACAGGTGACAAGTATGGTGGATGGGCGAAGAGTGGTGAGATCGACATCATGGAGTTTCGTGGTCAAAACACCAACGAAGTGCTGGGAACACTGCACTACGGTGACGCGTGGCCCAAGAACACGTCATCAGGAAAAGAATACAAACTTCCGGAAGGAAATTTTACGGATGCCTTTCATACCTTTGCCATCGAATGGCAGGCTGGGAAAATGCAGTGGTTCGTCGACGACAAGTTGGTGCAGACTCAAACCAAGTGGAGCACGACGGGGGGAGCCTTTCCTGCTCCCTTCGACCAGAAATTTCATTTGCTGCTGAATCTATCGGTTGGAGGCGGTTTCGTGGGCCCTGTAGGGGCAAACACCAAGTTCCCAGCCCAGTACCTGATCGATTATGTGCGGGTGTACCAGTAGTCGTGGACTCGATGGTGCATCCTGAGGGGTGCTGCCACGCAAACTGAGTCCGAGGTGGCCCTGGTTGTGGTGGCCTTGGTAATAGTGCACACGTAACCTGCTTCCTACAGATGAGGGCAGGTTGCGGTCGTCGTTTGCTGATGCGGTTTCCCCGGAAATGCAACAGGCTTGCTCACAACCAGCAATGTCTTTCAGTCAGTGCACTGACCGAATGTCTGAAATCACTGGTTCGGGAATCGCTGGTTCGGGAATCGCTGACCCTGGAGGCATGAGGCATCTATTTCTTACGAATCTTTCTTGGCTGAGCTTTCGTTGCACCAGATGTTGAGCGTGACTGAATTGGTTTTCAGGTCGATGTTTTGTACTTGAATCCGCGAAATGGGCATCCCCGTTCTCTGGATGAGATCAGCGGAAAGTTCGTCTGCTTTTTCAGGTGCCAAGAGGTCAAGGCGATCATACTCAACGACATGCTTCTTGGCTTTTTTTGAAACCACGCCTTGAAGCCCCGTGTTCGTTTTTCCGTTGGCGACAAATTTTTCTTTTAGATATGCGGCGAAGAGAATCAGACCGTTGACGGCCATCAATTCGGCATAGCTGGTTTTCTTGTTTGACAATGAATTGATCACCGCAATGCCAATGACGATGAACAGATACGTCATTTCCTTGATTGGCAGTGCATTTGTCCGATATCGCAAGACCCCAAAAATTGCGAATAGACCGAGAGCCATTCCAATACCCAGCTCAAGCTTTTTCAGTGCAAAGCAGATGAAGAATACTGTGATGTTCAGCATGCTCACTGTAAATGCAAACTCTCGATCCTGTTGGTTGGGCAGGATCGCAAAACGCACGATCAGGCCAAGAAACAGCAAATTGAATGCAAACCGGATGAGCATTTTGTAAATGTCATCATCGAATAAGGGGACTTCCATAAATTCCATTAATCGTTTGCTCCAGGACCTGATTGTTTGCTTGTGCTATCGCTGTTCTGGCGATTTTGCAGGTTGTAATGAGCAGCGTTGGGTCAAGTAGAATCAGTGTGTTGTGATTTACCTGAGGCATGAACCGACATGCACCTTGGTTGCTACTAAATCTAACACACTATCACGCTGCGGGATTGTAACGTTCGGTAGAACACCGGAAGCACCAGTAGGTTTTGTAGAAACGGAAGTTTAGAAACGGGAAATCAAGGATGATCTGAGTGTTGCATCAATTTTCGGAGCAATAAATGAACCCTCATTTGTGGGTCTTGGTCAATCGAAAAAATATTGGCATGGGTCATTGTCTGGCCGGCTCGGATGGCATGGTGTCCACCTGCCAGTCACGATTCTTGCGAACTCCGTAGTACGGATAGTAGTCCCATAGGACTGCACCACCCGTTTGCCGTGGGTCATTTGTCTCTTTCAAACGTTTGGTGAGCCGAGTACGTAGACGATCTAGATCTGCTGAGTATTTCGAGTCGCTCGCAATGTTTTTCGTTTGCCACGGGTCCGATGTTAAATCATAAAGTTCTTCTGCTGGTCGTAACCCGAATGCGAGTTGTTGCAACCGTTGACGGTGTTCGTCAGTGGAGTCCTTCATCATCAGGGTTTTGGTGGGCGAGGTATCGATCTCACCATAGGGAATCGCTCGTGCGCATACAGAAGCATCGGGGCTTCCTGAAGGCCAACGGCCTGGTTCATGATTCAGGATGAAAAGAAACTTGGATGTACGGATAGCGCGACACGGATAGCCTTTTCCACCTTTGCGGCATCCGTCGTGCCGTTCCATGGCGATCAACGCATGGTCTCGGGCAGGTGTCAGTTGGGCGTTCTTTTTTTGCAGGATGTCCAGAAGACTACGTCCCGTCATTTCAGCCGGCGGGACAAGGCGGGCAATTTCGATGAAGGTTGGAGCCAAGTCACTGAGGTTCACGAAGGCATCCGAGATTCGCCCTGGGTTTTGGATGCCATTTCCCCAGCGGATAGCAAGGGGCACATGAGTTCCCGTGTCGTAAAGGCTTGCTTTTGCTCGTGGGAATGGCATTCCATGATCGCTGGTCACCACCACAATGGTGTTGTCCAGTTCTCCCTGTTGTTCAAGCAGGATGAGAGCACGTTGAACCATCTGGTCAAAATGCTCTACTTCGGTGTAGTAATCAAGGATGTCGCTGCGAACTAATGCAGTGTCGGGAAGAGACTGCGGCACCACGACGTTGGATGGATCTTTACCAGCGGCTAGCCCAGCGCCTTGCTGGTACCCCCGGTGGGGTTCATGTGTCCCGAGCCAAAAGCAGAAGGGCGCGTCTTTCGGGCGCTGTTCCAAGAAGTCTGAGAAGTTGGAAGCATAATCCTTGTTTGAAATTCCAGGTTTGGAGGGTTGCAGTCGATTACGGCTGTATTCTTTCCCCGCTGGATTTCTTGTTCTTCCACCCGCTTCAAGGCGGCCTGGACTCCAGCCTTTCCCGGTAAAACCAGTGACGTAACCCCGTTCTTCCAGTATGGCGGGGTAGGTCGCAAAATGAGCGGGCAGTGTGCTGTGGATGTTCCCAGCTTCTTCAAGACGCCAAATGTGTTGTCCTGTCAGGATTGCACTGCGCGAAGGACCGCATGTAGGAGCATCACAAAAGGCATGCGTGAACCGGATCCCTTCCTTGGCAACCCTGTCAAATGCAGGGGTCTCGATAACTTGATCACCATTGGCACCGGCGTGCCAATAGCTTTGGTCATCTGAAATGCAGAACAGAATATTTGGCTGTTCACCGCGGGCGAGCGATGCCGTGGAGGCAAGAAAGCAGATTGCGATTGCTGTTTTCAGTGTAAGTGTTTTCATTTTTTCTCTTGCATCGTGGTCGTTTTTTTACCGGGGTGATAAGAACGGAGTGCCGCGTTTTTTACATCGTCTTCATAGAACCACGCTCGCTTGAACTCCTGGTTGCTAAGCAGGTTTGCCTGATCCCGAAAGTGGGGAGAACGGGGACTTCCTGATGTTCCGAAGGGTACCAACGAGACCGCACGTACTTTGTCCTTGCCAAAAGCGATGGCTGACATGTACGAACACCCGACCACCGCAAAGCGCTGTGGACGTAGCAGGGGGACACTGGGCGTCGAGTAAATCGTGAATACGACTCCCAGTGGACCGGGGGCACCCGCGCACGCTTGACTGGCAGCGAACGGCAGCAATGAGACACCGGCCTCCATGGTGTCGGCACTGTACGCGGTTCTTTGTAGGCGATGAACCTCACCCCACGGTAGTCTCCAGTCGCCATGGAGTTCCTCGAGTCGTTTTGCAACTCTCCCCAACGCAATCAACTGTTTTCTCGGATCACCTTTGTATTCACTTTTGATCCTCTCGGCTTGCGAAGTGCCATAAAGCTCTTCGTACCAACTGATGCACAGCAGTGCGACTTTCGATTTCTTGTCCGCTTTCCCATCCCACTTGATGAGTGCTTCCAGGTACGGTTGCAATTTGGCAGCTAGTTCGGGCTCCGTCTGTTGCATGAACGCGAATTGACGTTGCCAATTCGGCTTTTCCGTTTTGGGCCAATAAAGCGTTGAATCAAAGCACAGTTGCTGGTACCAGTCGAAACTGACTTCGTTAGCATTGGACAGTAGCTCTCTTGCAAGCTTGCTGCGACGTTTGTCTACGTTCCAATCACGAACCATGTACTTTGGAAAATCCTCACGATTTGGATTTCCAGCATCGGTCGTGACATAAGGCGAACAGTTGCAGTTTTGAACATAGCCCGACTTGGGATTCAGGACCTGCGGCAAGTCCTTGAAAGGATGAATGCCTTTCCACTGGGTTGCCGGGTTGCTGCCATCAACAGTGCGTGTCCAATCAAAGCCTTCATCTCTGATGGGCACCGCGCCGTTGTAGGCATAGAAAATGTTCCCGTCGCGGTCAGCGTATGTCACGTTGAACATGGGAATGGCACACCGTGAAAATGCTTTTTTCCATTCTTGGAAGTTTTTGGCACGAACCATCTCTACTGCCTGGTCCAAACGTCCCACATCAAATAGACGGGCCACTCTTGCGACGACAGCCTGCTTGCCGTTGTAGGACATGATGGGTCCTGTTTCGGTCTTGCGAAACGTGACGATCTTGGTTTCGACCACATTGTTTTCTTTAATTGAAATCGATTCTTGCCACTCTTCTGCTTGGCGATAACCATCACCGAAGCGATACTGGAGAGGATCAGTGGGGTGACTGAATTCGATTCGCCATGAGTCGGCGACATCGGGTTGATTCACCGTGTAAGCCCACCCCAGGTATTCGTTGTGACCGAGCACAGGGATGGGGTTTCCAAAGAAGCATGCACCGGAGAAGCGGAGCGTTTCTTTGCTGTGCAAATGCATCTCGTAGAATTGGCCGATTCCGTACCACGGTTGGTGTGGATTGATGAACAGCATCGCCTCACCGGACTGGGTTTTTTTCGGAGCGATGGCCCATGAATTCGAGCCTATGGCCTCGCGCACCTCTGTCTCAAACTGGTGGGGTGGATCGAACCAGTCCCAGCTGTATCGTGGAAGTTTTTGATCTCGAAAACTTAGCTTCGCATCCTCTGGCCGAGGTTTTCTGGCTCCGCTACCGCCATACGTCATGGTTAACATCAGGTACCGGTCAATGGCCAGCACGTGCCACGCTTCGAACCGCTCTAGCAGACGTGGTTTGACGGATGGGTCTGTTTCCAGCAAATGATTCACACCGGCGGCAAAGGCTTGGAGAAGCTTCTGGCTTTCAGGGGGCAATTTGGCGAAGTCGGCTTCTGAGCGTCTCGCAAGCTCAAAGCTGCGTACCAGTAAGTCCGTTTTCAGTCCATCTTTGCCGCGTACCTCGGCGTACCTTCCAATGGCTTGGATGGTGGTGTCCTCAAGTTGCCAGAAATAATCCTCTGCCTGCGCGTAGCCAGCTCCGAACAGTGTGCTTTCATCCGTGTCGCCAAACAGGTGTGCGACTCCCCATTTGTCGCGGTGGATCGTGACTTGTTGAGCCAGTCTGCTAGTGGATGCGTGCTGCTCACTTTTTAGTATGTGATCGTCTGCTGACGCAGGATTTTTTTCAGGACATAACACGAAAGTGCAGGTTATGAAAAACACAGTGGTTAGGAAACGGATTTCTGTCATTGGGTCTTTGTTAAATTGAATGAGCGGCTTACCAGTTTTTTAAATAGCAAGTGGTTGTGCATGATTTTGATGTGCGACGTTGTCAATAAACGATCCCAACACGCCGGTAGAGGTCGGCAAGGATCCAAAGTGGACCGATTAAGAGAAACTGCAGGTCGTTTGCGAATGCAGGTTTTTTACCCTCAATGTGGTGCCCAATGAATTGGCCTATCCACGCCAGGATGAATAACGGGACTGCCCATTGCCATGCTTTGAGGCCAGTCCACTGCTCGGTGTGGCTGAGAACGAAAATCGATATTGACGCGATGATCAGCATGCCGATCGCAAGGCTTGGTGCGAGGCGTGTGTAGTAGAGGGTGCCGAGCAGTACGACAGCGGTTGCGACATTGACCCATGCCCCCCATTGGGCGATTGGGGGCGGTACCGGAATCGACCACAGAAGCCCAAGAATGCTAAAAACGATCAGTGGCACGCAAATGAAGTGGATTTGTTTGTTCAGTGTGTTCTGGTGATACAGTGAGTATTGATTCAGCCATTGGTCGATGGCCCGTTGTGTTTCCGGGCCACTTGGTGTTGCCGTCACTTGCTCGCTATTGCGGATCCCTGCGCTGTCAAGTTGATCGCGTGATGAGGCTGCTGCAGTGTTGCCACTCGAGTCGCATTGAGTGGGTTTCGTTGTTTGAAGGGGGTCACCGCTGTTTTGCGCAGTCATGTCAGCTTTGTTTTCGTGTGACCTGCGGTCGTGCGAGTCGTGGGGGGGACCGTTGGTGAGATGCGAAATCAAGGTGCAATACAAGGTGCGTATGTTACACCATTTTGTGTAACAGGACGTATTCATTGAAAAGCCACACTCAGCCGGTGACGGCATGCCAGAGCAGTTTTGGCAGTCTTAGGGCAGAGGGGTTTATGTAAAGGTCCAGTAGATCCCATGACACTTTTTCCGGTTGCCGATGCGTTGAGTACCAAATTGGTTTTGGGTGCATTCTCAAGGGCGCAGTAAGGATTGTTTTTTCGGGGCGGTTTAGTAGAAAGGTGTTGTGGACGAAACCAATGCCACTTTGGACGTTGCCTAAATTCGCTCCTGGAAATCCGCCCCACGGCGGCGACATCAGGGCGAAGGAAATGGCGGTCCACTGGTTGATACCGATTGTGCCGTATCGCAACTTGCGCAACGTCTCGTCAAGAAGCCCTGCATGTTTGTGGCGAAACGCAGTGGGGATAGTAAGACTGGCTGCCAGAGTGCCCCAGATATCTTGATTGAAAATGTCCTGAACCTGTCCGAGAAACTCCTCCTCATTTTTTGAGTCCAATGTCAATTCACCGCACACGCATGTGAATGATTCTTCCTTGACCAAGTGTGGTGTTGCCTTGGGGTTGATGTCGCGTTTTAGGGTCCAAGGCAGGAAATCACGATTCGCTGGTGGCTCGCCGTTGAAGCGGTTAAAGCGATCCGCAGCACCAGGGTAGTACGCATATCGAGCTGGGGTGGCTGCAAGAATTGAATCAAGTAAATCAAGGAATTGTTTTTTCTGAGACCATTGGCGGCAGGTGACAATGAGTTTTGTTGCAATGCAATTGAAGGATGCGTTGTTGATGATCGACGAGGCAATGGTTTCTGCCTGGGCACGCAATTCCGCAGTCGAGTAGCGTCCTGGGATGACTGCCCATGGGCTGACGTTGCCCAGTTCACTTGTGATCGTTTTTTTCAGTAGTGGAATTCTTTTTTGCTTGCGTTTTTCAGCTTCATCACCGTGTCCCCAGACGATGCAGTCATGGGTATGGTTGGAGCCTGTGATGTGAATGGATTGGGCGATCGGATGGTTGATCAGTTGCCGACCCGTTTCGCTACCACCGCGGACAATCCTCAGTACGTTTGCTTCAATCAGAGGTTTGAATGCAGTTTCAAAATGAGGAGTCAGGTAGTCATTGACGGGGTTCATTTTTAGTAACACGGCGCGATTCTCGGTCAGCACCTTGCTGAGCATGTCGGTCGCAGCAATGGAAGAAACATTCCCGGCTCCCAGTACCACGGCGATAGATGCTTCCGCACTGCCTGTGCGAAATTGGTCGGTTGCATCAGAGAAAATATTTGGTTCCGTAATCGATGGAGCAAGCCATGTTTCAGCTTTCATTGGCCAGAAAAGCAGCGAGTCATTCAGTTGTCTTGTTGGGAACACCGGGATGCGATACTGCCCGTGTTGCTGCGTCACTGGTCCGGGTAAGCGCGGGGTGCCACTGTTAGCGATATCCTTAAGTGATTGTGCCAGCAAACGGAGGAATCGCACGGTTGCGATGGGGCCTCCTGTGATTTCCTCCGCCCGTGCCGGTGAGTCACGGGGGATTTGTTTCGCGGTGCATGCTGATTCAACCCAATGGCGGGCAATATCGCTCACGCCCGCAGTGCAGCGATCAATTAATTTGATTCGTTCTTCAAGCGATAGAGTGCGTAGGAAATTCGCGCCCAACTGAAGTTGTTCGAATAACTCGTCACTTTCTGCAGCAGGCAAGTTGGCTGAGGCTTGGCTGTTCATCACATCTCACCTGTAAGTGCTGAGGTCAATCAAGTTGTTCGATCCATGCACGTATCAGTTCGGCAGCTTCGATCGGTACTAAATTTTTGCCGACGCTGGGCATCGCAATGCCAGGATCTTCTGATTCAATGCGGTACAGCAGGATGGATTCATCTGGTTTGCCCGGCACGATGTCAAATGATCGGCCTCCTGAACCATGTCCCGCTGCGACAGGTACTTTGTGGACGCCAAACTTTGCCGGATTCATTTGGGTCAAGCGCAGATCCAGGCCGGACGTGCGAGCAGATCCACGTGGATTGTGGCAGTGTGCACAATTCACATGTAACCACGAGCGGGCGCGATCAGGAATGGACCGCTCTCGGGTGTCCCCGAATACAGGCCACGCATCGATGGATGCTGGCGACGGTGCCTCCGCCAGCAAGTCCTGTTCTGTCCACGCGGCTAGTTGATTCCGTGAACCATGCCCATAGTCCCAGTTTCCATTCAGGTTTGCTGCTACCGGTCCAATGGGAACAAATTGGTCTCCCTGCTGGTGGCAATTCAGGCACTGGTTGGCGTTGGGAACCTGGTAGCGATTGCTTCGTTGCTTGCCGTCCGTGTGAATCCAACTGACGTTAATTTCACTTCCACCAAGGGCAAGGGTTGCTTCGGTCTGCTGTTCGTTCCAAAGATAGGAAAAACCAAACCAACCGTCGTCCCGACGAAATTCAATCCGTGTTTCGAGCAATCGTTCGCCCTGAGAAGGGTCAGTCATATCAATGGGATAGGCAAATGTTTTTGAAATCACAGTTCCAATTGGAAATTGAATCGTCCCCTCTTTGGAGTAACGGATCTGTTTTCCCTCGGGAATTTTAAAGAACCGGTGCTTGCTGGCGTAATCATTGAACAGCGGTGTGTTGAGTTCATAGGGATAGACGTGTTTGGCTGGTACGTGATCTGCGATGGTTCCCTTAAATAATTCATATTCCGAAAGCTTCTGCTTTGCCGTTCGATAGACCAGGACTGCGTTCGATGCATCCTTGCCTGGTGATTTGGGTGGGGGTAAGACGACCTTGGGGATTTGAACACGTTTGATTTGATGTGGAGTCAGTTCACTGGCAATGCTGTGTCGTCCCGTAAGCAGGTCTCGAGGGGTCATGTGAGAAAGATCGAAGTTCGTAAATCGTGCTCCGATATTGTTTTCAATGGCGGGTATCTGCCGTTCCGTTAATGATTCGTTTTTCATTCGAGTCGGGTCACCCACTCCATCCCAGAAAATGTCTGGAAAGACGCCTCCCACAAATGGAGCAAGTAGCAGTCCCATCTCACCCGCAGGGGCATAACCGCTGTCGCTGATTTTGTTTTCGTGGATTGAGATCAATTCCGGATAGGGATCAAATTCAGTCGTGTCACGTTTTTTTAATCGCTTGCTGCTGGCCTGATAGGCGAGTAACGCTACACCTGTCGTTTGGTGATGTTTTATGGTGTTGTGATCGAGTTCGACTTCATCTGTCGCCATCACCATGATTCCCATGCCTGGCGGCACTGATGCGACGACGTTCCCCTTGGCGGCAAAATTCAAATGGTTGTTGTCGGTGACCTGGTTGTCATGTACCCGGATTTGTCGGCCGGATTTGATCTGTAAGCCAGGTAAATCAAAAACAAGAATGCCACCGGTGTTTTTGGTTGCAATATTGTCGTAGACATCAGCGTGAATTGTATTTTCAATTTCGATCCCCGCGACATTTCTTTCAGCACGGTTCGAACGGACAATGACGTTGCGACTCTGCCCCACGTAGATGCCGGCATCTGATGCACCAATGGCGGTGCACCTTTCGATCAATACATTGCTGCATTGAACCGGGTAAATCCCATAGGCTCCATTGGTCGATGATGCAGGCCCCGTCCATTCGGTGCGTACGTCACGGAAAGTCACCCCGTCAGCACCCAGCACTTTGATCGCATTGCCTGCGGTGTCTTCGACTGCAAACCCCTCCAGCAGCAATTGATCACCTGTGGCTTCCAGACCTGCTCCACCTGATGCTTGACCTTTAAATGACAAAACCGTTTTGTTGCTGCCGGCACCGCGGATCGTGAGATGGCTGGTTGTGATGTCAAGTTGACGATGAAATTGAAAATGTCCCTCTGCCAGTTCGATCACATCGCCCGGCATCGCATCAATCAGTTTTGACTGAAGTTCGTACTGGACGTTGGGGCCAGTTTCCAGTCTTGATATCCGGGGTGATGGATTTTCGACGGCAAATGCCAGTGACCAAAAATCGACGCTGACGGTCGATATTAGCGTCAAGAGACACACCGTGGCTAATGGGACTATCGAGCGATAGGTGCGGGTAATCAAGCGTTGCATGATGGGCGAAAAAAGTTTCGTGCAGGATTTTAAATTCAACTCCCGCTGGTGGATACATGAAAGGCAGAACACAACGTGAATATCTCAGTGTGCGTTGGCTAAGGCCAAATGCGTTGCCAAACTGCCCAAGCAAGGAAATGGTTTTGGAGATCGCCAGTCTAGCGTTTGCAGGAAAATCCAGCCAGTTGGAACGTTGAGCAAGCACACAGGCCACTCGACGTCTCAGTGTGTACGGTCCCAGTGTGTACGGTCACTGCAGTTGTTTCGTTTGTGGAGCAGTTGGTTGGGACGCTTAGGGTTTTCTATACCGAAGCCTTCGGGGTGTGCTTCGGATTCCAGTTTGGTTTCCTCCGTGGGGGGCGGTCTGGATATTCTTGGGGCAGGCAATCATTTGCTTGATTGAGTCCCGCTCAAAATTTTACGGTAATTTCGCCCCAGAATGTCTTTTTTTTCTTCTTCACTGATTTGGGCAGCGATGATTTTTGCAAGTTCTGTTCCCATTGATCGAGATGGCAAGTGACTGCCGAATACAATCCGTTTTGATCCCAATTCGCGAGTGGCCATTTCGATGAAACCCGCGGTTGCATCGAACCCAGACGTTTCGATCAACACATTGGGTGTATCGCGGACAGCACGGATGCCTTGTTCCCATTCGCCACCGGCGTGCGCGCAGAGAAAATGTTGTTTCGGGTAACGGGAGGCCAAGGTTGCAAGCTCGATCGGTGTTGATTCATGTGGCGAGCGTTTACCACCCGTTTTAAGCCACGTGTGTTGCATGATTACACCCCCCAGTTCCGACACTCGTTCCACGAGTCTGATTGCTTTGGGATCTAGGCAATTGGCTGCGCCAGGTCCACTTCCCGGAAAGTAAACTCCCAGCATGGGTCCATCTTTTACCCATTGGTTCAGAGCTTCCAGTGAGGCTTTTGTATTCTGTAAATTGAGTTGTATCATCCCCAGTAATTTGTTGGGCCATCGCTCCAATGGTTTCAGTACGAGCTGCGGCTGGGTCCCCAATAAGTTTTCTAACGCCGGGTCGGTGGTCGTGCCGATTCCCACATGGGCAAAGTAGCATAGCTTTTCAAAATGCCCCAATTGGATCGCTGTCATCGATCTTTCAATGTCTTTGATCAAATCACGAGTGCCGTCGGTTCCCGGGTGTGAGAAAGCTGGGGTGAAGTAGGAATCCCAGATTCGGTAATCGCGAAGGGTCTCTGTGGGCGGTAATCCAAAAGTCATTGGCCCTGCCTTTGTTGATTTTGGGGCGAGGGGTTTTTCGAATTTCGAAAATGCTCAGCATTCTTCTGCATGATTGTTTTGACCTCAGCGCCGGGGATACCCGTCTCAATCATTCGTATGCAGGCGGCTTCCGGGATCAGGAATGGCGAGTGAGATCCATAAAGCACGCGGTCGATACCGATTGCTTTCACTAGTGTCGCAACGCCATCCGTTCCATCTACTCTTGATGTGTCTACGGTGAGCCGGGGAATCGACGCAAAAGTTCTCAGGTCAGATGCGGAGGGGCGGCAGTTCAAAATTTGTACTCTTGCATCTGGGATTTGCTTCATCCATTGCTGCAGAGCTCGAGGATCCACATTGGGAGCCTGTATCGAGTTGGATTGGGTGCGTGTGTCTTCCATTGCAATCACAACTTGCACGAACCCGCCCAGTTTAGTTGCGGTTTCAAGTAGCTCACCAAATACTGCGTCACCCAATGCATAGCCATGGTAACCGGGAAGCAGTCGGACTCCGGGCATGCCAAATCGGCCCAAGCACAGATTGAGATCATGTTTCCAATCAGGAAGAGTTGGGTTGACCGCGCCCACAGGGATGAGTTCCTCTCGGTTTTGACAGGCTCTCAGCAATCGTTCATTAACAGTTCGCAAGTCGCGATGCAGGAGGGCTTCGAAACTACCCGCCCATACCTCGGTAATGCCCAGTTGCTGAAACTTCGCACAAAGCTCATTGACCTCATCAAGAGGAAGGCGTCGGAACGGCCAGTGAAACAGGCTGACGTTCGTGTCGATAACCCTCGATGGCATGGACAACGCGGGACTGATGCTGGGTGGCGCAGGCATGGTCGCCAATTTCTCTCCTTCGCTCGCTGCCACCATGGAAGCCGTTCCTGCTGCCAAAGCTCCATGTATCAATTCACGTCGATGGAAGGTCATCAGCGGTTCCCTGAAAACTAGGCCAGAATGTCATGCACCACAGTGGGAATATTCACACCTGTCAGTCGTTCTTCGAGTCCACTGCGGCGGAAGAACAGTTCTTGGTGGTGGAGACCAAGCAGATGCAGAATGGTGGCGTGAAAGTCATGGACGCTGACGGGGTTTTCAATGGCTTTGTGACCAAAGTCGTCGGTTTTACCGTACGACAATCCACCTTTGACTCCTCCTCCAGCCATCCACGACGAAAACGCCTGCATGTTGTGGTCACGTCCAGTGTAAATGTCGCCTGACCGTTGTGATGTTGGTGTTCGTCCGAATTCCCCGCCCCAGATGACCAGCGTGGTGTCCAGCAGGCCTGTTCGTTTTAGATCTTCTAGCAGAGCTGCAACTGGTTTGTCGGTTCGCTCACAGATGGCTTTGTGGTTCGCGCCCAAGTCCACATGGCTGTCCCATGGTTGTTCTTCAAGAAAAATTTGCACAAACCGGACGCCGCGTTCGACGAGTCGTCGGGCCATCAGGCAACGTTTGCCGTACGAGTCGGTATGCGCTTCGCCCACGCCATACAAACGCAGGGTTTCTGCGTTTTCGCGGTTCAAGTCCAAGGCTTCGTTGGCTGTCAGTTGCATCCGGGCAGCAAGGCCATATGACTCAATCCGTGCATCAAGGTCCTGGCGGTGAGGGCGTTTTGAACGGTGGATCTTATCAAGTGTTTTTAACAATTCGCTGGCAGTGGCAGACACGTCTGCAGGTTGTTTGTATTGCTTGCTGAGATTCAGGATGGGCGATCCCGTCGGGCGAAAGGGAGTGCCTTGGTAAACGGGAGGCAAAAAGCCTGCTGTCCAGTTTCGTGTTCCGTTTTTGGGCAATCCCAGTGGATCTCCCAGCACCACGTAGGCCGGTAGGTTCTGGTTCTCTGAGCCAAGTCCATAGGCTGTCCATGCACCCAGCGTCGGGTATCCCATGAAAAGTCTGCCGCTGTGGATCTTGTACAACGCATTGTCATGATTCGGGTGGTCGGTCCACATCGAATTGATCAGGCATATGTCGTCGACCATTTTTGAAGTATGAGGAAGCGTATCCGCCATCCACATGCCAGATTCGCCGTGTCGCTTGATGGGATACTGTCCTCCCATCATTACCCCGATGTCGGTAACGCTTGTGTTGCCAATTTCTTCCACGCTTCCCGGATACGGCTTGCCATCCAATTTGGCTAATGCCGGTTTGGGATCGAACAGGTCCATCTGGCTTGGGCCGCCGTTCATGAATAGCTGAATGACCGAGGTAGCGGTGGCTGGGTGGTGCACCGGCTTTGGACGTAGATCATAGGTGCTGCCCAAGTCTTCCGAGTGCGAATCGTTTTCTGTATTTGGTCGGATCGATGTTGGTTGGTCAGCGAACAGGTCATCAGTCATCAGGTGCATTAGCGCAGCACCCAGCAGACCATCGCTGGTGCGTGCGAAAAAGTCCCGTCGAGAAGTTGAGGGAAGCGGTGCCAAGGTTACCTAGTCCACATAAAGGAAAGCAGCGGTATTGAAAATCGTGTGGCAGAAAGTTGCCAGCGCCTGGGTTTTGTCTCCTTGCCAAGCAAGCTCAAGCTTGGTTAAAGTCATGTCGCCAAGTTCGAGTTCTGTCTGGCTTGCAGGTCTGCTGAACGCAATCAGGTAAACCAGATCGACACGTGTTCGGTTTTGGTCATCGAGTTTCTCGGATTCGATGATGCTCATGATCCGATTGGCAAAGGACAGTGACAGGTCGTGGATATGTTTGTCATTGAGCAACATCAACGCTTGCGGTGAAACGGTTGAGATCGGGCGGTCAAGGCAATTGGGCCCCATCTGAGGATAATCAAAGGTGTCCATCATCGTCGCTATCTCGGTACGCCGGTATTGCAGGTAAATGCTGCGACGCCAATAAGAATCGGTTTGGCTTTGTTCGAAGTTGCGAGAGCTTTGCTCCGCAGAGCCTTGCAAGGCAGGTAATTCGCTGGGGGCTTGTTTTGGGGTGGACGGGCCGCTGGAAGGGCCGCTGTAGCTTGGGTAGACACTCACAAGCCCGTCACGATTGACCGAGACCGCGTCGGGCACTCCCCCAGAAGCGAATGACATTCGTCCAGACACGAACAACAGTGAGTCCCGCAGTGCTTCGGCGTCCAAACGCTGAAGCGGCATGCGACCTAGAAGTCGATTTTGCGGGTCGATTTGTTGGTGTTGGGCTGTGACCTGGCTTGTTTGTCGGTATGTTCTTGAATTCATCATTAGCCGATGCATGGCTTTGATGCTCCATCCACTGTGAACAAATTTTAAGGCCAGCCAATCCAGTAATGGTGGATGTGACGGTGGTTCAGCTTGTCGACCGAAGTTCCCGAGGTCAGCCGCCAATCCTGCTCCAAAGTGTCTTGCGAAAATACGGTTGACCATGACTCGTGCTGTAAGCGGATGGTCGTCTCGAGTTAGCCACGATGCAAATGCAAGCCGACGGCCTGTCGTGTGATGGTCGCCTACCTGAGATGAGGCTCTCAATGGGGTGACTTGGAAAGGGGTTTTGCCATCGGTGAGAACGGTTGGCACTCCCGGTCCGACAAGTGTTCCGGGCTTGTCATGCTCACCACGCCGCAGGATGTAAGTGGGTGAAGGACGTCCCATGTCCCAAAGAGCACGAATGGTTTGAGGTGGAACCATTTGTTGCCTCAGGCGGTGCAACCGTTTCTTGATCTGTTCGGCTTCGATTCTGCGATCAAGGATCGACGCAGGTTGTTCGGCATCAGGAAGCACTTTTGCTTTTTGTAAGCGTTCAACCAGTTTCTTTTCGGTAAGCGTCCGTGTGTTATCAGCTTTTTTGAGGGCCTGCAGCGTCGTCAAGTTGTCCTTGTCAGATTGTTCTGGATGGTGGTGCCGCAACAGATTCAAGCGAATGTCAGTTTCGACCTGTTTTTGTCGTGCCAGCAAAGTTTTCTGCTGTTTCTCCAGAGGCGGATTGGTCTTCGCGATTTGTGCCGCATGCTCCTGGGTAGCGACATTCAACTTGCGTTGCTTGAAACTACTCCAGTCATGTTCGTCTAAAGCACCCTGGAAGACAGCTTTGAGCCGATAGTAATCACGCTGTGGGATGGGATCGTATTTGTGCGAATGACAGCGGGCGCATTCCATCGTCAAGCCCATGAGCCCTGAACTGACGACAGACAGAGCATCCGCGACGACCTTTAGCCTCTCAGGAACAAAGTTCATGGTTCGGGAGCCCGTCTCGTCGATACCCATGCGAAGGAAGCCTGTCGCCACCAGTTTGTCGACGGTTTCGTTGGTGATGGTTGTTGTTTGAGCCTGGCCAAGCAATTCATCGCCCGCAAGTTGTTCAGTCAGGAAGTCGTTGTACGGTTTGTCGGCATTGAATGCCCGGATGACGTAATCACGGTATTTCCAAGCGACAGGTCGCAAAGGGTCGGCGCTAGTGCCGCCCTCAGAGTCGGCATACCCTGCCAAATCGAGCCAGTACCGGCCCCAACGTTCACCGTAACGGGGTGATGCCAAAACGTGGTCGACCATTTTGCTGTACCAGTTCTGGTCAGTGCTGTTGGACCATCGCTGCAGTTCATCGAGTTCAGGCGGCAGACCCAGCAGGTCAAGGTAGACGCGACGAATTAAGGTGAAACGGTCGGCCCGCTTTGACCATGTGAGACCTGAATTCCTCAACTTTCGACCCACAAAGTCATCGATTGAATTTCCTGACGTAGGCCATTGCGGTGGTTGAAAAGCCCAGTGTTCACGATCCGTCTGGCTGACCAGGGGATCCGGCTGGGTTGTCGCCACATCGGGTTTCAAATTGCCTTGGGGGGCTTTGGCGGTGATCCAGTCACGCAGCAGTTTGACTTCAGCTGAGGAAGGACGTCGAACGAAGAATTTCAGCAATGACTTACTGGGCGGACAGGCTTTTGATTCAATTCGCTGAATCATCAGACTATTGTCTGGATCGCCGAGGATCAAAGCAGGCCCACTTGTCCCCCCCTCGAGCATGTTTGCACGGGTTCGTAGATCGAGCCCTCCTTGCTGTAGACGTGGACCGTGACAGGAATTGCACCTCAACAGCAAAATGGGAAGCACATCGTGCACGTTTGATTCCCGTGCTTTGATTGGGTTTGTTTTGGATGGTGATCCAGCAACAAGCCAGCGTTGAATCAGATCCTGTTCTTGCTGGCTGAGCGATGGTTCTCCTGAGGGTGGCATGTCACCGTTGTCGATTTGATGCCAAAGTGCATTCTCATCCAGATCCTTGGCAAGCAAGTCGTCACCTGTCTCACCACCCCTGTAAATACCTTGCATACTGGAAAGATCCAGTCCGCCCTTTCGTTCGTTTTCGCGGTGGCATTTGCCGCACTTTGTTTTGAACAGCGGCTTGATGTCTGTTTCAAACAAAACGTCCGCCGACTCACCATGAGCAACGAGGAGCATGGTGCAGCAGATCAACTGTGCGAGAGTAAAACGGAGCAGCATCGGAGGGCGCTGGTTGAGGCAGGTGGTGAGCAGCGAAGGAGAAAATTGCAGTGTTCGGGAAGGGCTGAAGACGCAGCAGTCGTACGTGACTGGCCGATCGATTCACGCACAGGTTTAGCGGTGCAGTTTGTCGCGAGTAGCCGATTATCGCGAGCAACACAGCCACACTGGAAATCTACCCACTCGTATTCTAAGAACCGATGGAGAACATTACAAACTGAGGATTCGATCCACGCTCCGAATCACGAAATACTTAGCAGATAATCCGCAAAAAAAGTCTGTTCACGTGAGGATTGATCAAAAAAAGGAAGACTTGGTGCGGTATTTTCAAGCGGACTTATCTGGGGTGTTGTGAATCTTCGGGAAAACGATCCAAGATCATCTGCAAGCGTTGTCGACGCCCTGGGGCGATTTTGTCTAATGGGCTTACTCGTTTCTGTTGCAGGGGATCCTTTTGCAGGTCATGGAAGCTACCGTGGGTGTCAATCAAGTGTTGCCAGTCACGGATCATCCGAGTCTTGCCGAGTTGTGAGTAGATCCAGTTCCTTTTCTGGTAAGGATCTTCGCTGCCTCGTAGGCTGGGGGCAAAAGATCTTCCATCGAACACCACATGGCCAGGTGTCTGAAGGTCGGCCAGTTCCAAGAACGTTGGGTAAAAGTCGCTGAAGTCGATCAAGTCATGCGATACGCGTTCACCGTGGGTGATTCCCACTGCTCGCACAATCAGTGGCACGTGAACTCTCTGGTCAGATATTCTGTCATTGGATGCAGCCTCGTGTTCTTTTTCCTGTGTTTTGCCGATGGATGGTGGGTTTTTTCCCGCGAGCAAAATGACTGTTTTTTCACGTAAGCCACTGGTGTCAACAGCGTCGATCAGATTGCGAACCAGTAGGTCAACGCGTTTGACGTTGTTTGCATGCTGGTTCATTTTGTCTGACAGCGATTTTTTTTCGTTCCGTTTCGCTTTGCCATGCGCCGGCCTGTCAAGCAACATTGGGTAGAAAATGAAGAACGGTTGATTGCGATTTCGTCTCGTGAAGTCAATCAGAAATGAGTTGATCCGTTCGGCTCCATGGGCCGCCTTTTCACGCTTGCCGTTGACAAGCAACTGTGCGCCGATGGTGCTTCCGCGGGTTCGACTTTCTCTCTCGCCTGATTGATCCCAGACGCAAGATTCACGGAAGCCGTGTCGTTGCAAAGCATTGGGTTGTTTCTTCAGATCATTGAGCTGCCAATGTCCTCCGATGGCGGTTTGGTAGCCGCCATCACTTAGTCTTTTTGCAACTGTCGTGAATTGTTCCCAGTTCAAGCCCACGCCTCCCAGCTTTGTAACTTCGTGGTGCTCGGTCCAGCCATGGCGAAATGGGTATTGGCCAGTTAGCACCGTGACCTGGCTCGGGACGCACGCCGGCATGCTCCATGCCGTTTCGTAACGGACACCGGCGTTGGCAAGGCGATCAATGTTGGGGGTTGCCTGTTTGGCTCCATAGCTCGAGACGGAATCGCGACTCAGGCCATCAATCAGAATCAGGATGATATTCGGACGCTCAGCAGATTGACTAACGGTGTTGCCCAAAGCAACAGGCATGCCAAAGCAGAGTAACGTAGTAAAGAATTTTATTTTGATTGGAAAGCCTCGCTGTCAACGACTTGGTGTATCAGGTCACGCAATCCAAGTTCTTCCTTCTGGATTGCCTCTGTGATGCGGTCCACATCGTCTCGGTCGGTAAAGCTCAAGCGGCGACCCAACGCGTAAACCAACAGTTTTTCTGTCAGGCATCGACTGAACTTTTCAGGGTTCTGTTGCAGAATGGTTTTGATACCTTGAGGACCTTTGATGATGGTGCCATTGGCAAGCTCAGCCGCCGAGTCAATGGGCAGACGCTTCGCGTAGCGGTCACGCCATCGTCCCACGTGGTCATAGTGTTCCATTGCCAGACCCAGTGGATCAATTTTTCGATGGCATTCGTAACAGGTTGGGTTGTTTCGATGTTTCTCCATCAACTGACGAATGGTGGAAACTCCTCGTGTGTCGGGCTCAAGCGGTTCGATGTCGGGTGGTGGTGGGTTGGGCGGTGTACCAAGAAGGTTTTCCAGCACCCATACGCCTCGGACAACGGGTTGAGACTCCACGCCATTGGAAGTGGCTGTCAAAATACTGGCTTGGCCCAGTAGTCCTCCGCGGTGGCTACCCGCGGCAAGCTGCACTTTACGAAAACGATCTTCTGGTGGTGCAGGCAGACCGTAATGCCGAGCCAGGGCTGGATTCACAAAGGTGAAATCTGAATCAATGAAGTCTGACAAACTGCGATTCTTTTCAAGAATGTGGCGAAAGAAAAGATGGGTCTCTTGACGCATTGCATCTTCAAGATGGTCGTCGTAATAAACACGGTTGGTTTCCGGATCCGGTGGCATTTCACCGAGCTTCCTCAGCCCCAGCCATTGGCCGACAAAATTTTCTACCAATGCAGTGACGCGTTCATCCGATAGCATCCGTTCGACCTGTTGTCTGATTGCACCTGGATTGCTCAACACACCTCGGTCAGCCAAGGTTCGTAATTCATGATCTGGCGTTGAGCTCCATAGAAAATACGAAAGACGTGTGGCAAGCTCATGGTCGGTAACGCGATTTGAGTTCGTTGCGGTTGGTTGTGTTTCGGCGAGATAGAGGAAGTTGGGGGATGTCAGGATGGCGCGGGTTCCCAGTTTGGCGGCTTTCCAGAAGTCATGGTCGGCCTCAAGTTGCTGGTGGGCCAACTGAAGGTAGGGGGCTAACTCTGTGTGGCTGACGGGGCGACGGTAGGCGGCGTTGGCAAGTCTCAGCAAAGATTCGTCCAGATAAGCTGCGTTCAGTGTTTTTGGGGGGCTGGGGAAAAACCTGGCAAAGCCCGGTTGTGGCCATGAGTCGTAAAACGGGCCTTTGATTTCCAAGTCTTGAACATGCAATTCAGGTCCCGAACCCAAATACATTTCGGGTGGGTTCCGCATTGGAAATAACGCATCCTTGTTGTATTTTGGAAGGACTTTTCGAAGGATGCGTTTGAACGAACCGTTGGGACCATTGGCCCAGTGGACATGAAAGGTAAACCCTTTTTCAAGCCAGACCCGATGCTCAATCTCGACCACCTCATTGTCGGGTATGACGTACTCAGCGATGATTCTGTGTGCCGTGCCCCCCAGAGCTTGTGAGTCAATCGAAATCGACAACCGCATGGGTTGAGACGAATCGTATCGTAGATCTTCGTCGCTGTAGCGGGACACGCGGCGAACGGCCTGAGCTGAGAGTCGTATCACATATTCTCCGTCCGCCGGGACTCCTTTGCGTTTGTCAAGTTGCCGCAGTCCGAGGGGTTGGCGAAACTTGATGAACATTCGCCCGGCATCTTTTCGAGCTTCTTTGTCGTTGTTCGCGGAATCGATTCGGGCGCCATTGAGTGTGACGGGCCTTTGTTTCGATTGAGGGTCCGCGTTCGAATCGTAGTGGATCATCGTGGGGCGGGGACCTGGTCGGATCACTTTGTCTGCCACCTGTCTTGCAGCACGCAGGTAGTTTCGCAGTAGATAATCAGACGTGACGAGTCCCTCGCCTACATTGTCAAAACCATCAGTGACATCGTCGGTTGGAAAGGTGGTGGTTGGATCAAAGTCGACCATCGGCAACTGGAAAAGGTCGCGGATCGTATTTCGATACTCGTTGCGGTTGAGTCGTCTTAAGATAACTTTTCCAGCATTCCCTCTCAGGGCTGTCTCTGCTTCTGACATCATCTGCGTGAGCGAAGAAACCATTTGCTTGACTTCTTCTGACTGAGGTTGTTTTGCTTCCTCAGGTGGCATGGCTGCCAGATTCAGTTGGTCAAGGATCTCTTGTAGCAACTCAGCCTGCTGTAAAAAATCGCTCGTCTTGCCTGGGGCTGTTTTGTTCGTAAACGAATCGTTCACCAAGTGGTCAAATCGACGATCAGCTTTTTGGGTTTTTGCGCCATGGCAGTCGGTGCAGTACTTTCGCAGAAAGGGTGATAATTCAGAGGGCGACGGTTCGGCTGCGGTGACCGGCGTCATCAGTAGAAGAATCAATCCGCATAAAAAGATGTTTTTCATGTCAGTAAGTGATTGAGGTTGCTACTGTTGTTCGAGAATTGTTCCTGTTCGATACCAAATTGTTGCAGGATCGAAACGAAAAGGTCGCCTAACGGACGTCCGTTGCGACTTTGACGCTCAAAGCGATGGTGGTTTCCGTGCTGGAATCCACCGCCGGCCAAGAGAACGGGAAGATTACGGCTGGAGTGCGAACTTGCATTCCCCATGCCGCTACCAAACAGGACCGCGGTCGAATCCAGCAGAGGCCTGCCAGTGCTGTCCTTTGTATCTTTCAATTTGCTCAGGAACGTGGCAAATTGGTTGGCGTAGAAACGCTCGATGATGGATAGCTCCTGCAGTAATTCCGGTCGCTTGCCATGGTGGGTGAGCGAATGATAACCCAGTGTGATTCCGTCGAATGGAAATAGTCGATTTCCTCCGGGGTGGCCAAAACAAATCACGTTGGTTGAATTGGTCTGCAATGCCAGTACCATCAGGTCGTACATGACCGATGTGTTGTAGGGGTACTGAAGGTCAACAATGGTGTCGTCATCATCGCGGCCACGAATCACATCGTCTTTGATGGTTGGTTTGCGGACGTCAATCCATTCAGCCTGACGATTCAGCTTTCGTTCTACTTCACGAATTGATGTGAAATACTGATCCAGTTTTTGCTGGTCTGCCTGCGCTAATCGTACTCGCAAACTCTTGGCATCTTTTCGGACGACGTCCAGAATGCTTGTGTCCTCATGCAGGAACTGACGTGTCTGCTGTTTGGCTTTGGCCGCATCGTCGACGAATAAATTGGTAAAGACGCGGACAGGGTCGGACTGAGTTGGCAGTCGAATGCCCGCCCGTGACCACGAAAAACCTCCTGATCCGAGCAGCATGGATGGGAACCGTGTGTTTTGTCCAAGATGCTCGGCAAGTAGCTGATCGAGCGACAGAAGACGCTGAGGGTTTTCCTTGGTGCTCTTCATCTCAACACCATTCAGAAATGTGTTGGAACAACCGTGTCCTCCGCCAACACCCGGATGATCAAGATTGGTGAAAAGACTCATCGAGTCGCGATGGGACTGTAGCGCTTCAAGCAATGAAGGCATTTTGTAGTCACGCCCCGTTTCGGTCGGGAAGAAGCCACCCGGGTTCATGCCGTAGTTAGGAGAAACACAGACGAATCGCTTTGTCGCCTCTTCTGATGATTTCTCCGATTCTGCTCGCAAGGATGCGAAACTTGGCAATGCGATTGCAACGCCAAGGCCACGCAGGACGTCGCGTCTGGGTAGGCCGGCCATCATGAATCCTTGTTGGTAAACGTTGAATGCGATTAACGTTGTTGGAATAGGTTGCTGTTCACAACACCGGTGATCAGGTCTCGCAGCCCATATCCTTGCTTTGCACAGTTTGCTGCGATCTGCTTGATTTCAGCATCATCTCGGAACGTCAGTTCTCGCCCGGTTGCATAGGAAAGCAGTTTGGCAGTGAGCGCTTCGGTGAATCGATCCTTGCGAGCAAGCAACAGCTTCTTAAAGTCCTGTTCGTTTTGAAATGTTTCGCCAGAAACAAGACTGCCAGACCCGTCGACGGGCGGATTGCGGGCGGCTCGCGACTTGTAGTGCGAACGGTAACCCCCAATCGGATCGTAAAATTCCAATGCGAACCCAGCAGGATCGATTCGGTTGTGGCAATCTGCACAGGCTGCCACGTCACGATGCCTTTTTAATTGATCCCGTATGGTCACTGCTCCGCGTGTGTCCGGTTCCAGTGGCTCAACGTCAGGCGGTGGCGGGGAAGGGGGAGTCCCGAGAATGTTTTCCATGACCCAGACGCCACGAACGACAGGAGAAGTTTCGATTCCATTAGCTGTCAGCGTTAATACACTTCCGTGCCCCAGGAGTCCGCCACGATGGTGTTTGGGTTTGAAGCGGACTTTGCGAAATTCCTCGCCGACTACGCCCTCAACGCCGTAATGTTGTGCCAACGCACCGTTGAGGAAACTGTAATCACTATCAAGCAGGTTCAGAATTGATCCATTCTGTTTCAACAGGTCTGCAAAGAAGAGTCTTGTTTCTTGTTTGAAGAAAGCTTCCAAACGATCTTTGTAATAAGCCTCGAATGCTTTTGGGTCAGGTGGCATGGCACCCAAAGTGTCAATTCCCAACCAGTGATCCGTGAAGTGTTCGATGAATGCGTCCGCCTTGGGGTCGGCTAGCATCCGATGGGTTTCAACGCTCCGTTGGTGCTCTGTCAGGAGTCCTGCATTCGCTTTTTCAGCAAGAGTCTCATCTGGCATCGAACTCCAGAGGAAATAGGACAATCTTGCAGCCAACTCATGGGGTGCCAAAGCTGAGCCGAGTTGCTCGTTGCCTTCGTCGAGATAGAGGAAGCGAGGTGATGTCAGAATCGCGATCAGCCCCAGCTTGATCGCTCGTTCAGGTTTGTTGCCCGTTGCCAAGCGGTTGCGAATGAATTGCACGTAATGTTGGATCTCCTCAG
>JBPCVE010000329.1:0-4155 GCA_051010795.1 Rubripirellula sp. | reverse complement strand
AGAATGCGGGACGCGATTGCGGGGCAAAGACGTTTCTTCTGTGGGTGATGCGGATTCCGACAGACAGGTCAGATCTTTACACGATCTTATCCAGAAGTCAAAAGTGAGGGCAGCGGACTACTGCACAAGGGTCGCAAGTGTCGGGTAGAAATTGACCACTGGGGTTCCAAAGCCAATCATTTTTCCACTTGTTTGGGTAATGTTGGCGTTCACTGCCACCACGTTGCCTTTGTGGTCGATGATTGGGGCTCCGCTCGTGTTTTTCATGTCGACGTCGCGATTCATGAAACTGTATTGCAGCCAGCCGTCGTGAAGCCGCTCCACGGTGGCGGGGTGAATGAATTCTCTTGATCCGGGCAATTTGGACACGAGCCATACACGCTCGCCATTGGATGGTATTCGTTGCGATAACGGCAGGGCTTTGATGGCTGTATCATCGTGCACCTTGCAGGCGGCAATGTCACCAAGGTCCGACTTTTTCGGGTGTGGCCTCGCTTTGCTTAAATTGATGGGCTGCATTTGGATTTCTCCAAAGTAATTTTGCGTCTTGCAGTCCTCAACTACCAGCTTTTTCCAAACGGTGGTTAGCTTGTCAGGTTCAATATTTGATTTCAGTCCACCTGCTGGACCAAACAAACGCAGCGCGCTGAGGATCAATGTTTGTGATTTCCCGGTTAGCTTGGCTGCAAAAGCGGTTCCCGCGTTGACTTCACCCTCTATGGTCCCGAATCGAGGGTGGAAGAGGGTGCCTGTTGACAGAATCAATGGAGCAATCTTTGACCGGTCTAGGGGGGGCATTGCGTCTCGTGACGCCGCCTTGGTGCCTTGCTGCTGTTGAGTGTCCGAGGAGGTTTTAGTTTCTGGTGCGAGCTGATTGCTGCTGTCCGCTCCGGTGCTGTCCGCTCCGACACCAGAAGCTCCGGGCTCAGGCGGCGAGAACTTGGGTTGAGCACCCGCTTCCATTGAGGCTTTGGCGGGCTCGTTTGGAGCTTGGCTTTCTGTGCCGGTCAGATCGAGAGTCGGTTGCAACCCGCTCGTGGTTTTGCTTGCCGCGACGGTGGTGCCTGTGTCTGCTAGCCATTTCCATCCTGCAATCGCGATGACAATAACGATTGCCGTAGACAGGCCAACGATCACCAGCTTTTCCTGACTCGTTCGAGTGCGGTTGGTTCGGCTGGTATGATTTCGTGGTCGTACACAAATGTGCGTTTCTGCCGGGGACGCTCCTGGTGTTTTCTTGACGCCCGCTTTCCCCTCCGCTCTCGGCTTTTGGGCATTGCCAGGATTTCCATCTGAGGAAGGAAGGGCGGGTGGCACTGGCCTTTGTCTCGCTTTCCCAACGGCGCGGTCTGCGATTTCAGCGGTGTGCATCACTTTGACGACTTCAATCACTGGCTCAGTCTGGAGGTGCTGAGTACCACGTTGCTGCCACCTTGGGGTTCTGATCACTTCAGCCTCAACAATAGGCTGAGCCTGAGGGACGGGTTCGGCTTCGATGACGGGTTCGGCTTCGATGACGGGTTCAGGGCCTAGCCACAGAGGTCGTTCGATGGCTGTTTCTGTTTCCGTTGGTGCTGCCACGATGTCCTTGTCTGCATCAGCCAGATCTAGTTCGCCAGAACCCTGAGCCGGTCCGACAAATCCTTTTCGCCCCAGCACATGCTGGACTGCAATACTGAGTGAATCCATTTCTTTGGATTCGACTTGCAGCAGCTTATCAATTTTGGATAGCCACTTCGCTGCTGGGACCCACTGGCCTGTTGCACCCGTGCGGACATCAATTCCACCGGGTGTCATGCGTTTCAAGACATCGTGAGCACGTGTCAGCGTAAACGGGCCTTCCGCTACCTGTTTGTACCGGATGAAGATACCGTTCTTCTGTAGCTGGCAAATCTTCTTTCGGATCACGTCGACGGAACGCCAGTCACTCGCCCCCTGGCGAATCAATAGTTCATCGTCTGTCGAGCGTTCAACATGCTTGCGCATATCGGCTTCGGAAAGAGGACCAGTTGTGCCCTCTTCATCCTTAAGAAACCATTCCGAATCTGACTCGCTTGTCATTCAGTTTTCTGCAAACGCCAGGATTCCATTTTGTAACCCGCCGCAACCGTTGCGGTTTGTCAACGCCAGGTTCTCCGTGCCCTCAGTGAAAAGTCTAGCCAGTGTCAGTCTATGGTGGTGTCGTGTCACCATCATTTGTTGCGATTTGATTGGTTCCGCGTTCTGGATAGAACAATTGGCGAGGAAATGGGGCGGTTTGAACCAGTGGGATCGAGTCATTGGTGCTTTGAAGGATGTGTAAGCGGCCAGTGGGGGCGGGATCGCGTGTTGGTTGCATGGACCAATCGCTTAGGCACTCGGCACGCTCGTTCGTGCATGACGCCCATGTTTTACTTGGCATGTGATCCGCACTGGAAGCGTGGTTGTTTACCCAAATCTGTTCGGTGAGCGTCACCCTGTCCGGGGAACGTAGCCGTGGTCAGTCGTTCTCCCAGCCTACAGGCTGGGTCCATGCTTGCTGGAACTGATCTTTAAAGGAAGGGTCCTGGTGCGGTTTGTTACTCGTAACCACGGCCCGAACATACAGTTCATTTCCCTTCAGACGATATGAAGGGGACAGGCTGTTTGATGAAAATACTCGCTGACCTACGCGTTTTTTGTCATCAATCCCGTCAGGTGCGTGTTTGTGGTCAGTGTCATCAGACGCGTCCTTGTGATCGGTGTCATCAGGTTTAAGCGTCGCGATAAATTCGGTTTGGTAAGTCACGTTGTCTTCGGGGGCGATCTCCAATTTCAATTCTTTTGTCTTTGCTTCGTATTGAACGTCTTTGAGAGTGACTCCACTAGAAGCATAGAAGTCTCCTCGTTTCATCGCGCGAATGAGATGTTCTGGTGTCAGGTACTGACTACGGACCATGACCCAACCCCGGCCTGGACGCGAGCCTGATTTGCCGTGGTATTCATGGCTGTCGTCTGTCGCGATTCCCATCAAGGGTGGAACATTCAACGCAGTTCTGCGAATTGCGTTAACCGTGTCCCAAATGGACTCCACGCTGGGGTGTGTTGCATCCCCAAGTTGGTTGACACCCGGGTGGCCGTTGTAAACTTCAAAAAACCGTTCGGAAACAACTGCTGCAAGGTCGTCTGCCGTGACGGCGTATCCAAAATTGGGATGGTTAAGATGGGGCAGCACTTCGCGACCATGGCTCTTCTCGTGCTCAAGAATGGCTCGTAGGTTGTTCTGCATTGTTTCTCTGACTGTTGCTCCGCCCGCTGGCTTGAGAGCCTCGGCAACGTTGGTTGCGTTGATATGGACGGGCTTGCCCTCTGATCGATCGCTGATCTCTTCGGCAGGGATCATGATAAATTGATTTCGTTCTTCCACGAGATTGCGAAACTCATCGAGTGGCTTCAGGCGAACCGCAAACTCTGGGGTGCCGGGCTCACCCCGTGTTTCTACCCAAGCATTGCCAAATCGTGCCTTGTAGCGATCTAAAATGCCGTCGTCGCTTCGTTTGACGATGGCACTGTAGGGCATCCAGCGGATGCCCTCGCTCAGCACATTGTGGTCCGTTAAGGCAACAAAGTTGTAATCACGTTGGCGGTACCAATCTGCGATCATCTCAGGGAATTGGTCGCCGTCACTCCAGAGTGAATGCGTATGGAGGTTTCCCTTCCACCATCGAGCCTCTGGTTCTGCTGCCTCGACTGAGTTTGATGTCAAAAACGTAAGCCAGCCTGTAAAAAGCAGAGTTGCCAAAGCAAAAGCAAAAGTACAGGAACGGGTTAGGGAGGGATTAGCTTGCATGACGCGGTGGTTGATTGTCGGGGGTTGGGATCGTGTCAGCAATGGACGACAGTTCGTGTTTGGCAAACGGTTCAAGATTGATGACGCGGTAAAAGGAGTGGTTGTAGATCGAGGCGTCGGTTCCAGCGAATGGCTGCAAGCCAGATGGATTCACGGCTTGCGCAGTCCATCAGTGCCTCGCTGGATAACATTGCTGGGTTAGTTTTCTGGCTAACCTAGTTTAGTTTTAATGCACCCCAACGAGTAGCGGGACGCGAGTCCACCAGTTTTGTCAGGATTTGGTTCGGACGCGTGTGGTGAGAGGCAGTGCGGGCGGATGGAATTCAGCTAGGGGCGACCGCCTGCAT
>JBPCVE010000328.1:0-3859 GCA_051010795.1 Rubripirellula sp. | reverse complement strand
GACTGCGGATGGATCAAGGTCAACGGTAATAACGCAGGATGATTTCAGTGTTTCGTCCAGTCGTATGCTTCTTGCATGATGCTTTGGTTGATCTTCAATAGCTTGGATTTCAGCTCTTTCAGTAACTCGGGATTCTTCGCTGCAAGGTCGTTCTTTTGCTGCGGATCTTTCGTGAGATTGAACATTTGGAAATTGCGGTATCTGCCAGATCTGATTTTTGGAATCCATGCTTCCTGAAACATGTTGTTTTTCGAGAGCTCGTAATCAGGTTCAGCAACGAGTGAGTAATCACCATCTCGCATGGCAACGATGGGCCTTGATTTTTGGAGGTGCCAAAAAAGAGGTTGCTTTCGTTGCCAATCGCCAGGCTGTCCTTTCAGAATCGGCGTAAGGTCAGTACCATCCAACTGCCGATCCGGTTTTCCTAGGCCCAGCAAGCCGCAAACTGTCGGCAGCACATCGACCAAGCCTGCAGGCGTTGAGCAGACGGTGTCATTCTTGATTGCGCCAGGCCATATGAACATGCCAGGGACTCGAATTCCTCCTTCCCAGTTCATTCCCTTGCGACCGCGCAGCCCACCCGTCCGATCGTCTCGATAACTGCCATTATCAGATGCATAGATGATCAGCGTGTTGTCCGTGACACCAAGGCTCTGTAGTTTGTCCAGCAGACGCTGGATCGCTTTGTCGGTGTTGTCGATGGTCCCAGAATAGATTGTGGCCTGGTTTTTGATGGGGCCGTAATCTTTGACGATCCAATCGGGGGCAGCGATGGGCGCGTGAGGTTCGTGGAACCAGACGTTCAAGAAGAATGGTTGATGCGTGTTTTTGCGTTGGTCAAGCCATGCGATCGCTTCGTTGGCTACAATCTGGCAGGAGTATCCTTCTGTTTTCCCAACAGGCTTCCCATTGCGGATGAAATTGTTGGGATTCCTGTGACTCGGCGCTGCGTTGTTCCACGTCGCAAACCAGTGATCAAACCCGTGCTGATCCGGCGTTGGCTTGTCATGCTTTTCTGTGGGCAGTCCCAAATGCCATTTGCCGATGTGAGCAGTGGCGTATCCAGCGTCTTTGAGGACTTCTGCCAATGTCACTTCACGTCGCAGTAAGTGTGATTTTTGACTGGGGTCATGGATCCAACTGTAGACACCGGTGCGAATGTGATGGCGTCCTGTCATCAACGTTGCGCGTGAAGGTGAACAGACAGCGCACCCAGAATAGAACTGGCTGAAACGCATGCCCTTGGATGCCAGTTTGTCTAGCGTTGGTGTCTTCACTGGGCCGCCATAGCAGCCAATGTCTTGATACCCCAAGTCATCAGAGAGCAGCAAGAGCACGTTTGGTTTTGTTATGGTCTTGTCGGCTAATGCGACCTCTGAAACAAAACAGACGAGAACTGCCAGCAGGGTAATGCGGAAGCCATGGAATGGCCGCCAACTTGAGAGTGTCATGGGTGTTTCCGAGGTGGGGCTGTGGATCGCAGGAGAGGCGATTGTAGCTTTCCAGCGATCCTGCTGCCAAAAGCTGTTCTTTCGAGCCTGACCTGGGCGACGCGTTGAAATCTTGGGCGGAAATTTGATGGTCAGCGTTTGCATGCTCAGCGGTAATTCAGGTTGCGGTCTCACTTCGTGTTCCCGCAGTGGGCCAGCACGTGAGTGCGACTGGATGAGAATGATTGCAGCATGTCGCAATGGGCATTTCCTTGGGGTGCAGACCGGAACAATCGTTCCTCGAAACGCGCTGGAAGCCAATCTTGTTCATACTCATTCGTTTGTATCACTCCAGCAAGCGATCTGTACCCCACTTTTTTTATGCGGATGTTAGATAATGGTGTCTCGCAGCGCGGGGGATGGGTTGGATGGCGGGGGGCATCGATATGGAGTGCACGTTCCCCGCTATCTGAGATGAGATCAGCTTTGTTAACTGATACCAAAAGCCGTCGTCCCTTGCAAAAACTGTCTCAGGAATTGAGTGATTTTGCCAAGCGGCAATTTCTAAGCTCAACCGTCTACAAAGGTGGCGAACGTCAGCAGGACAAACGCCACACCATGGCGATCCCTGTGGTGATTATCGCGCTGGATGAAGAAAATCAGCCTGTGGGTGATCCGATCGAGGTCATCACGCGAGACGTTTCTCCTACGTCAATTGGTTTTTTTCATACAGAAAATCTCGATTCTGATCGACTGGCAGTGAAGCTCCAACTGGCCGACACGGAGGTGAACTTGGTCGTACTGATGGAATGGCATGCTGACGCTGGTCCATTTTACGGAATGGGCGGTTCTTACATCGAAAAACTGAATTCATTTCCCGTTGATATCGAAATGTCCTGATCTGTTTCCAACGCGTGCTGATTGCTTCCATTCCCATGGTGCCGTGGCAAGCCAACTTCGTTGTCAATTCTGCATTTCGAAAACGATTGGCTTTGGTTAGTCGATCAGGGGTGAACACTCGAGGTCACTGAAGACCGCGTGCGTATTGACCACACGCATGCCGATGGTTCCGCGGTCATACGTTGCATCTTGAACTGAGAGCATCGCAGTACCATTCAGGCTCACCGTGAACTGATCTTCTTTGCACGTAACTGCCAGACGCTGTTTTTTTGAGGCATCAATGTCGTGGTGTTGTCTCGCCAGTTCCGTCCATGTTTCGCCGTCCGTTCGCCCGAAAACAATCAGATTGGTGCTGGGAATCAATCCAGCAAAGTAGCCACGTTGAGCGTCGTATCCGATAGACGGTCCCGTCGTGCGAAACAGGAGCCCCGCATCTCTAGCGTTGTTTCGGTCGAGTAAATCGATTGTGACTGCGATCTTCAAGTTTGCAGGCAGTTGGTTGTCAAAGACCAGTTTCTCACCACTGCGGAACTCGTTCACGGGGTCATTGGGAACGATACCGAGAGCGAATCCATGGGGGGTCGGCGTGGCATATTGATGATGGCCAAAGTAGCTGAAGTTTTCGGGGGTAGTTTTCCCTCGAAGCGATTCTCTGACTGTCTGGTCCACCGGGAACGGTTGTTGTCCTTGGGGACGTAGGGTTACCGAGCCTGTTGTTAAAGCCTGGCCAAGTAATGGAAAGCCCCGTTTTCCTGTTTTCATCGGTTGTACGAATACTGTTCTTCGCCAGCCCGCGTTCCGATCTCGTTTGGCATGGTAGACATGCCAACGTTCACTCTCGTCGAGTGAATTGACAAAGCAGGAGTGCCCAACACCAATCGTGGAATCGTTGCCTGTAAACACTGGTGTCGCACGTTTCTTCCACGCGTTTGGCTTAAGCGGATCGTCACCGATGAGTTCCAAAATGCCCAGTTTGTAGGTGGGCAACCACGAGGCTCCGCAGGAAAAGGTGACAAAGGTTCGCCCCTGTGCCTGAAAAATTTGTGGGGCCTCGTTCAAGCCTCGACCCTGATCGTTCGTTGGCGACTCCGGTGTGTGCTTTGTGAACTCCCACGGGTAGTCATCGTTGCTGCATAAGCGTACTCGCGGGTCAGCCAGTTCGGTTGGCGATTTCATGGGGGCAATGTAGAGATACTGCTGGTCGGTTTCCGCTGCGTCCCAGCCCGACCAGATTGCATACTGGTTTGAATCGTGCTCAAGCACGGTTACGTCGATTGCCCACAGATTGGGACTTTTCCCGTCTTGTCCCTCACCCGTGGCCAGAGGTCCATGAAGTGAGTACGGTCCCAGTGGATCTTCGGTTTTGCTTTTGAGGACATACGACAGATGGTTGGCGTTGTTCCCATCAGATGCGGCAAAATAGATGTACCATCGGCCATCGAGAAAGTGCAGCTCGGGAGCCCATACTTCTTTGGAATAAGGACCTGTCGCGGGAGCTTCCCAGACGATGTGCTTTTGCCCCATCGATT
>JBPCVE010000327.1:0-2934 GCA_051010795.1 Rubripirellula sp. | reverse complement strand
CGTTTGGATCGAGGTGCGTAGCTGCCGGCCTCGGTTTGAACCCATCCGTTATCTGTGACATAAACGATCAGCGTGTTATTTCCGACGCCCGATTCATCAATGTGCTTGACAAGCGTGCCGCAAGTTTCATCGAACCATTCACACATCGCGTAGTATTTCGCAATCCGTTCCTGAACACCCTTGGCAATGTATTTCTTCAGGATCCGGTCTGGTGGCGTGTGTGGTGTGTGTGGCATGAAAGGTGCATACCAGACGAAGAACGGTTTTTTGTCGGTGACGGACTGATCAATGAAATTGAGGACTGGCTGCATGCCGTCGCGTCCGATTTTCAGGCCCGCGTCGCCATGTCGTCCGCCCGGGTTTGGGAATCCTTTTGTCATCCCATCAGTGAAACCACCACGCTGGTAAGAACCTTCCCACCACTTCCCACTTTGGTGGCTGACGTAACCCCGTTTTGCCAGCCATTGTGGCAGGGCTCCGGTTTCGTCAATGTGCGAGATCAACAACTCGTTGATGTGTTTGCTCTGATCCTTTGCATAGGTTTTATTGGCTGCCGTTGGTGCTGGATTGTTTCCGGTTGTTTTGTTTTGGTGCGAATACAGTCCGGTCGCCAGCGTCATCAATGCCGGTCGGCAAAGGGCCGTCGGGACATAACCACGCCGGAAGACCACGCTTTCTCTTGCGAGCTGATCAAGATTGGGGGTCTCGATCGCCGGATGTCCCATGAAACTGTAATCCGTGTAGCTCTGGTCGTCAGAGAGTATCAGGACAATGTTCGGCGGTTGCGAATCCGCCGCAGTGGCAAGGCCCGCGGTGAATGCCAGCAGCAGGAGGCTGAGGACGGTCTTCATGTTGAGGCTCGTTGGGTTGTTGTCTGTGGATTCTTGTGTGATGAATTTCATTGGGTGATTTTTATATTTTTCGTTTCCAAAGTACCGACCTGATGCATCACGCCGCATGTCTCAATCGGGTCGCGAAAGCGCTCGCTCGTGGACGTGAAGGTTTTCCCATCGATGGTGACGGTCGCTTCGTTGCTACTGAAAGTGACACTTGCTGTGTGCCACTGACCAGCATCCACATGATACTTGTGTCTGGTGATTTTTGCTTTTTTCTTTTGCGTGGTGCTGTCGTCATAGGTGATCAGCGTCAAGCTGTCGCTGTGGTCAATTTTTCCCGGGGCACCATTGATGAACACTTTCAATGCGTGTGTCGCTTTTCCGTTAGGTTTGCTGTCGAAAACGAGTACAACAGTCTGTTCCGCGTCTACCTTCCATGCCAGTGAAAAAGTTCCTCCCCGAAAAGGAACAGCGTAGTAGGTCATCGGTCCATGTGTGTCATCAGGGGCATGCCCCTTGGAGCCTTGGACATACCGAATGCCATTTTTTTGCGAGGAAACGCCTCTCAGTAATTTGGTTTGTGCTTGCGTTGGAATGATATCGGTGGCATGGGCAAAGCTCGTGGCGAACACCAAGATGACGAGTGCGTGGAAAGTCAAAAGGTAATGAATGCCAGACTCCTGGTGTATGTGTCGGCCGAGCATGAATTCCAGCCAGATGTTTTTGGGTAGGATGAAGTTGGTTGATCGCATGTCGGTATTCCGATCCCGACTGTAAGGAACGCTGCCGCTCAATTGCGCGTTTAACGCAGTAAATACGAAAAATGCTGAGCTTGTTGACGGCGTGGCAGAATGCTCGGTGCGGTTGCTGCGGTCGGTTGGCATTCACGTCGGGCCATCGCTTGGGGTGAGTGATGGAAATCACTGAAATCATGTGATTTTGTGATCAATGCCTCCTGCCGCAGGAGTGATTCACCTTGGCAGTTGTTGATGATCAACATAAGGCGGCTGATCAAAAGCGTCGTGAAGCCTTGGGTCGGCAGTTTTCTCAAGGACCGACATCAGACGCTCAGATAGTTCCGCCCGGTTTGCAGCGTATTGATCGTTGTCGATGAGATTGTTCTGTTGCTCAGGATCAACACGTAGATCGTAAAGCTCTTCTGCGGGTCTCAGGTTCAGTGTCAGGTCGAATAGCGGTCGTACGTCGGATTCGTTGCGATGTGTGATCAGCCACGCTTTGGTCAGGCTGGCGTCGAGATCAGGCATGGTGACGGCTGTGCTTTGGTGAAGTTGCTCGTAGGTCGGTGGTGTCTTGCCACCGAGACCACGCGGGTCACCCATCGGCCAACGTTGCGGTTTGAAGTTGCGGATGTAAAGAAAATCAGGTGTGCGTATGGCACGCATCGGGTACGGCAGGTTGCCTTCACGCGCGGTGGGGAAATGCAATTCACGTCCCACAATGACCTCATCGCGATCTTGATCGATCCAGCCGCTTTTCTTGTCGGTCAACTGTTTCTTGAAGCTTTGACCATCCATGCTCTCGGGCACGTCAATATCCGCCAGATCAAGCAGCGTGGGGCCGATGTCCATCACGCTGACGAAGTCATCAACCGCGCGCTGCGGTGCGATCAGCTTGGGGTAACGGATCATCAATGGAGCTCGAATCGCGAGGTCGTAGCAATTTGTTTTTCCACGAGGAACACCTGGTATGCCATGATCACCCGACAGGATGACGATGGTATTATCCAGTTGCCCCTTGGCTTCCAGTTCAGTCAGCATCACTCCCAGCATGGCATCCAATGCCTCGATTTCACCGAGGTAGTCTGAGAAGTCGCGGCGGATGTCGTCGACATCAGGAAGAAACTTGGGGATCAATCCTTTGAGCCTGTCAGGATCGATGTTCCAAAGGTCTTTGCCAGAGTCAGCTACATAGGGTCGATGCGCATTGATGGATCCATAAACAAAAAAGAACGGCTGGTTCTTTGGCTGTCCTGCTAACACTCGCTGCATCTCAATGCGAGGGTGCGCTAGCACCTCTTCGCGGCGCTCGCGTGTTTCTGCGTCATTGGATGCTGTGCCGACGTAGAGCCCGTATCTTT
>JBPCVE010000326.1:0-3008 GCA_051010795.1 Rubripirellula sp. | reverse complement strand
CACTCAGCACCGATACCGAGTTCGAATTTTCGACTAAGGTGCATAACTTGTTTGAACTTGCCAAACTGGCGTTTCGAACCGATTCGACTCGCGTGATCACCGTTTCGTTAGATTGGATCTATGGAGCAATCAAAGTGCCTGGGGCCACCGGCGGTTGGCATACGCTGTCGCACCATGGCGGTCGCGCGGAAACTATTGCCACACTGAGTCGCATCGAAACAGATATCCTTCGTCGGTACAACCAGTTCCTGTTCGATCTCGATCAAATTCCTGAAGGTGGCGGCACGCTGCTCGACCATACGACCGTGGTGATGGGCAGCAATTTTGGAGATGCCTCCAATCATACTTGTAACAACTTGCCCACCATCGTCGCCGGTGGTGGCTATCGTCACCAGACGCATACAAAGCTGAAGCCCCAAACACCCCTTTGCAACCTCTTCCTGGAATTGCTGCACCAGCACAACATTGACATTGGCAGCTTTGGTGGCAGCGAAAAGAACATGCAACTGCTTAAAGGGTGATCGAAAGAGTCTCGATCTGCGTTGGGTTGATTCAGTGTCCGCCAGGAACTACGACCCAATCGTCGCCCAACATACAACAAACCAATAATTACTGCCCGAAAGGTTAGCCCAGTGAATCACTCGTTATGCATGGTTGAATCGACGGTCTCGTTGTTGGTCCTTGCGGAATTTCTGCACTCCCAACCGGCGGAATGGTCCATTCTGGTGCCTTAACGAAAAAGGAAATTTCTTTCACAAGAGCCCGTCTAGTTGCTCTACTCATATAGGATTTGGTTGTCATGGCTCATCTTAAAAACGAACAAACAATTCAAACTTCAACGCAAACATAATTGGTTGGCCCCCCAAAAGGTGAGTCCCGCGATTTTGAGCCTTTTGGACGGGTTGAGCCCTCATAATTTCGGGTCGGTAGTGCAAGTGAGTCCCGCGATTGCGACACTTAGACATTCTGCAAAAAAACAGTTTTCGCCGGTTATTCGAAGAAAACGAACAAAGCCCGCCGACTTTCGTCGACGGGCTTTTTTGAAAGATGGTCAGGTTGTAACTGTCAACACAAACCGAAGTGGAGGCGGCGGGCTTCCAGACGTCCGCTCGCAAACCCCGTTTTTACTGGTGTTTTTGAAGTAGCGTTTTTCTAATTGGACCCGCGAATGGACCTGGTTGGCCACCTAATTGGACCTGCGGTGGTCAAGAAAAAGTTTTGGTTTTTTCTATCTGGTGGGTAAACGAAACTGTCCAGTACCTATTTGTGAACCACTCCTGACATGCAGTTGCAAGTGCAGGTAATCAAGTCGTTGTGGACGACGCAAAAACTTCCGGCGGACAGACGACGACTTCCATACCATCATGCCTTTCAAATAGTTCACGCATCACGGAGTCATCTTGTTTGCATAGAGCAACCGACCTGATCGTTTTTGGATCAAATTCTTTGATCAACGCCGCGGAGAAGAATGCGTGCCCCATCAGGTACATGCCAAGCCGACTCGCTTTGGCCTGAATCACTGTAACATCTTTCCCGGACAGATCGACATCCGCTTATTTTGCGATTTTTGTTTCACCACCGTGAATAATGACACCATCAATCAAGCGTCTCGCATTCGTAGGAGATTTCCTGACCGCATGGAACTCTTCAATGAGTGTGCCACCGACTTGCTTCCAGTACCAACGCGTCATTGGGGTCTCGAGCTTACTCATCGTTCTCTACGACAACTCTCTTAGTGTGCTATGAATTTGGTCGCGTCGACCGCATGGAGGCAGCTAAAAAACAGGGGTTCGTGTTGACCAGGTTCTGCTGGGCTTTCAGTCGATTTCCGCGGATTCGTTCAGTTACCCTGCATGTGGATTTTATGTTTTCCAAGAAACCAGCGACCTGTAACTCGACTCTTGCGAAAGGTACCCAAAAGGCCAAATTGGCGATCGAGTACATCAACGTACCATGAATGGTCACCGATCTTGGGCAGGCGGCTTTCTGCTTGCACCAACGCATCACGCCAAGCTCCTATGTGGTTCACGAGTAGAACAGAGCGGTGAGAATCCTTGTCAAAATGCAAATCCAAGTTTGCGGGCAGATTCCAAGATTGGTTGATCTCTCCAAACGGATCAAAGTCGCTGTGTCCCAAGTGAAGCGGATTGTTGCCACCGTGGTATGGCGTGTGCCAGGCGGGGGGCGGACGCCTGTGGAAATCATCCCACCATTTTTGGTCAGTAAATCTGCACGAGGATTCTTCTCCGGTGGTCGGATCAACAGAACTCCAGACCCATGCGGCGTAATAATCAACGGCCCCGCTTTTGTCCCACAACTGTGCAACAAGTTGTAATAAAGGAGACTCCGAGACCGGCTTTCCTGCCTGATACCACCGTGCCAAACCCTTTCCAGGATTCTGCCAGCCAAGCAGGGACTTTAGCAGGTAATGCAATGGTTCCCATATTGCACAAGCGGCCTGCAATTCCACCCCAGAAATAGGACTAGGGAAGTCGCTAGGAGACCGACTGCCGTTCATGATCTGATGCAGCACAGGTATGTTGGTACACCATGCATCACTGATTGTGTATTGGGGACGCACGAAATGGCTCCGCTTCTATAGGCTTCATCGCTCAGGGTTTACCAATTACATCCCCAACCATCGCAAAGAAGTAAGCTGCGAGGCGAGTGTAAAAGAGCAACGTACACGACACAGCTGAGCAATACACAGTCGGTTTAATTCTGGATTTAAAGAATGAGACTATCCAACCCAGTTGACGATTCAAACCTCACCACACCCTCACCCCAGTGCACATCAAACCCGCCGCCACACTCGCAGCATTGGAATGTGTCTTGGCCCATGGGATCATCAACTGGAACCGTCAGTAACTCGCCGCAATTCGGACACTCCACTTCCGTGGAGCCGGTGACGGCTCCCGGGAAGCAAAGTTCGTAGTTGATGAGGTCGTCGAAGAGGGACATTAGTCTTCGTCAGCGAATGATGGATGCTTGCGAAGGATGGCTGCGGC
>JBPCVE010000325.1:0-2657 GCA_051010795.1 Rubripirellula sp. | reverse complement strand
CAAAAGGTGCCCAAGCGGCTTCCTGAGCGAAATAGGCATCTCGGATGGCGCTGCCGGTTTTGGCATCCAGCACCCGTCCAGCAGGGCCAAATAACTTGATGCCGTTGTAGGGCGGAGGATTGTGGCTGGCAGAAATCTGAACCGCCCCGGCAGCATTCAATTCGCGGACCAGCACACCAATGGTCGGTGTTGCGGCAACATCCGCATCGATACAGTCGCGGCCGCTAGCCATCAGAGCAGCAGTGATGGCACGCGAAAGCATTGGGCCACTGTTGCGGCCATCGCGACCAATGATGACCGGACCTGCTGGTAACTTTGACGCAAAAGCGGCAACAAAACGGGTTGCCACTTCCGGAGTCAGGGTCTCTCCAACGATTCCACGTAAACCGCTGACGCTAATGATCAATTCGCTCATATTTCCCGAAGCCTTGTATCCCTCGTTGCCAGTTTCCATCGTCTGCAAATAGAATCGTAATTACCAGATTTGGCGAGGTGTTGTCGGTCTTTTCTTTTCAATCATTTTCTGATGGTAAAAATGAGCAACGTGGAACAAGTTCAAAAATCGCTCGACGCGATCGAATCGGCCGTCTCCGCCGGCAAACTAAGCCAGACAGCCTGCGAAAATGTGACAGCATGGCTCACCGAGGACCGGTACGCTGATTATCAAGCAGCTGTCATCGAACACATTGAAGGTGAAATGTGGCAACCGCTCGATGATGCGTTTTGGACCATCATTCCTTTCGGGACCGGTGGACGACGCGGACGTATGTATCCGATCGGCTCCAATGCGATCAATGACCGAACCATCGGCGAGAGTGCCCAAGGACTGGCAGATTACGTTGTTGAGCATTGTGGCGGGAAGAAAGAACTATCTTGTGCGATCGCCTACGACACGCGTCACAAGTCGCGTCATTTCACCGAATTGTGCGCTGGAATCATGGTGGCAGCAGGTTTTAAGGTTTATCTGCTGGATGATTACCGGGCCACACCACAATTGTCTTTTGCGGTTCGCGCTAAACAATGCGACTGCGGGATCATGGTCACCGCCAGTCACAACCCACCGAGTGACAATGCCGTCAAAGTTTACTGGTCCAGCGGCGCTCAAGTGCTCCCACCCCACGATAAGGGAATCATCGACCGTGTGATGACATGCCAACAGATCCGCGTCACGCCTTTTGATCAAGCAGTCGCCGAAGGCAAAGTGGAAGTGGTGACCGATGAAATTGACGCAACCTTCACGGATGCTGCTGTCGCTTGTGGTTTTACTGGATCACGGGATGCCAAAATCCTGTACTCGCCTTTGCATGGAGTCGGTGCTGCGGCTGTGATACCACTATTGCAACGCGACGGTTTCACTGACATCCACGTCTACGAACCACACGCAACACCCAGTGGTGATTTCCCCAACGTGCCCGGCCACGTTTCGAATCCAGAGAACCAGGCCGTCTTTGACCAACCCATCGAACATGGCAGGGAAATTGGTGCTGACCTGATTCTCGCTACCGACCCCGACTGCGACCGTATCGGCTGCGCGGCTCCCATCACTCTGGATACCAGCGGGCCATGGAGAACGTTCAATGGAAATGAAATTGGTGCAATCCTGACCCAGTATGTCCTTAGCAAACGCGCGGCAGCGAAGACACTCACTGCCGATAATTACATCGTCAAAACGCTTGTCACCACTGAGTTGACTCGGCGGATCGCAGAGAGCTTTGATGTGCGGTGCGTGGGAGATTTGCTGGTGGGCTTCAAGTACATCGCAGAAGTCATTGATCGCGAAGGGCCGGATCAATTCGCATTCGGAACGGAAGAATCGCACGGCTACCTGATCGGCCAATACTGCCGAGACAAAGACGGTGCTGTCGCTTGCATGCTGATGAGCGAATTGGCCGCAGAACTGAAACAAAAGGGAGTCTCAATGCATGACTACCTCTGTGACCTGCATCACCAACACGGCTACCACCGTGAAATGCTGATTAACCTATTCATGGAAGGAAGCGAAGGCATGGCCGCCATGAAGCGTCTTATGAAAGCTTTTCGTGAAACGCCGCCACAACAGCTTGCTGGAATTCCTCTCAAGCAAATCAGAGACTACGGCAATTCCGAATGCACTGACCTAACCTCCGGCACAAGCAAAGAGCTGGTAGGCCCCGTCGGGGACTTGATCATCATGGATCTCGAGGAAGAAGGGAACTACGTCGCAGTACGACCGAGCGGCACGGAACCGAAAATCAAACTTTATGTGTTCACTCGAGCATCTGCCGAGGAGTCCTCACGTGATTTAGACGGGGCCAAGGCGAAGCTGGAGGAAAGACTGGTTGCCCTTGAATCAGACGTTCGCCAGTACGCGAAGGCAAATGCCTAAGATCGGCGGTGGTAGCAATCGACTCCAACGAATCGCTCTAATCACGTGGCAGCGATGCGATTCGCATGGCATTGGCTGAATCGGTGCCGGTCAATTCTCTGGCGGGCGTGCCCACACATTTTGAACGTGCCCACACATTTTGAACGTGGCTACGCAGTGAACGTGGCTACGCAGTACCCAACTGTCCGGCACTGCGGCAGTAACACTGCGGCAGAAACGAAAAAAGGAGACCAGGTTTTGAACCTGATCTCCTTTTCAAATAATCAAATTGACTACTAGCTAGGCCTAGTAG
>JBPCVE010000324.1:0-20074 GCA_051010795.1 Rubripirellula sp. | reverse complement strand
ACTGCCATTGCTCCTTGCCCGTTTCGGGGTCGAGCGAAAGTAAACGGTCATTTGCAGAGGATGTGATCAAGACGTGGGTTCGTCCCGTTGCATCATTCACGATCAAGGGGACGTCTGCACGATCATCTGTTACTCTCGCAGGCAGGGTGTCCAGCTTTTGCCAAAGGCTACCCTTGGCAGGCTGTGGCCACGCTGGTTGCGGTGCGCTGAGTTGTGTGAACTTCCACAGGGGCACCCAGTGTTTCGATTTGAGTGCTTGTTCCTGGAATCCACTGCGTTGGGGATTCCCTCTGTGCTCAGGCCAGTCAGCCCGTCCGGGTGAGCATGAGAGTATAAGAGAAATTGCAAGAGCGAGACTGGGAAATAGGTTGTTCATCACATGCATCGTAGTCGAAATGACAAAGAGCAAATCTTGATCATAACCCATTGCACGGTCATATGTCTGCTTCTTGGGAAAGCTCGCTGTCTTGCGCCAGTAGAGATTGAGACTGCAGAGACCTGAGGCGCGGTGATTGAAAGGAAAGTTGGTCGGGGGTCCTGCCTAGGGAGTCGAAAGTCGGTCAAGAAAGTCCTTTAGATCGACCGTGAAAGAGAACGACAGTTCGTTTGTCTTGTTACGCTGTTCCTGGCTGAGTGATTGTGCTTCCAGCTTGGCGTCATTTTTACGGGGCACCACGACGGTGGGCATGGCGGGGAATTGCGCGACAATTGCTTTGACTTTATCCGTAAACTGAACGTAAACCTGCTTCAGCGTTGGATCTGCTTTGATGGTGCCGAGGTGATGATTCTCAAACAGAATCATTTGGTTCTTTCCTCGGTTGACGAAGTCCGCAAGCATGGCGTGGGTATGGGCGAGTCTCTGTCTTTCCGTGTTGAAAACGATCAGCCGTTGTCTTGCTTCGAAGAGTGCTCGGTTTTGTTCGCGGAGATAGAAGTTTGCACGATCCAGAGCTTCCTGTTGGTAACGGATCTCAGCATCGGTGGGGTCTTCTCCCAGGTCCCGGTTGGCAATGATGGTCCATTCAACATTGCTACGTCTGCAATCCCGTACTCGCTGTTCGGTTTTCTGTAAATTTTGACTAGCTTCACTTGTACGGACTTGTTGGCGATCGAAATTTTCCATGCCGGATTCCCATTGTTTATCGTAGGATTGCATGAACCGGTCGAGTAAGTCGCGGCATTCGCGGATGCGTTTGTCCAATGCCAGTTGCTTGATGCGGTGCGCGTCAGCTTCGGCATCACGACGCTCTTTTTCAATGCCGAGACGTCGGTTTTCTGCTTGCTCCAATACCGCATCTGGAATCTTGCTGCTCTTGATGAGTCTCTTTATCGCGGTGCTGATTTGAATCTGCTTGAGACGCTTCACTTCCGACTCGTTTGCCAGACCAGAGCTTTCAACGAGTTTTACGGTTTCTCTAAGCCACAGTGCAGCATGGCCAGCTTTCTCAAGAGCCAGAGGGTCGGGCTTTTCAGCCTCTCGTTTTTGATAGTCGCTGAGTTCCGCGAGATATTGGTCCATTACCTGCATGGAATCGCTGATGTTCTCGCGGTACCTTAACGAAAAGATCACTGCGGATTGCCATGCGATCCAGAAGTCGCGTGAGTCTTTTGCAATCAGGTAGATTTCTCCGTATTTGTTTGCTCCGTACTCGCCTTCGAGGTACGAAAGGGTAAAGCGAACCGCCCAGTCGGAGGTTGCATCGGGGCCAAGCTCATTTTTGTATTCACGTAGTTCCGATAAGTACTGTTCTTTTTCGACGGGGTCAACTTGGTCGATCGGTCCAAGTTCCGCGTGCTCAGTTGCCAAGGCAATGAGACGCTTTTGATGTTTCAGGAAGAAATCCGATGGCTTGTCAGTGGCCTGTTTGGTTCCCCGTTCCCCTTTTCTGGTTCGAACGACAAAGTTCGTAATCGCTGTTCGCGTTTTATCGGATAACGTTGAAAGCTGAATCGGAGGGGTTGTGGTGCCGTCCTGCCGTTTGATCACAACTTGCGTATCAGGGGTGAGCGATCGAGGCAGTTTTGTTGCATCCCCATTGGCGTTCACGAAGGAGGCAATCGTTCCGCGTGTTGTGTGCTTGCCGTCCTTTGTCGTGAATTCGATTTCCTGGGCGGATAGCGTGAACGAAACCAGAATGCTGCCGACTAGCAAAATTGCATTTGCAAGCATTTTTGGTGTGTCGAATATTGTGCAAAGACGGGAGGTCGACATGCAAAGTCGTTGGATTTGGAGTTCTAGAAAAAGGGTGACTCTTGGAAACGCTGTGGGTCACCAACTCAGCGACATTATCTTAACGGGAAACAATCCGAAGTGTCGAATTTCATTCATGGAATGCGGGTTGCCGTGGTTTGGGAGGAGTGGCTGGAGGTGGCTGAGGGATCAAGTGTTGTGGATCAGGAGGGTACCGTGGTGAGGCGGTCTATTTGCCGATTTGTGCTTGAAAACGTGTCCCGTCGGGTTAATTAGGGACAGTCCGTTAGTTCGGTTGTTCACCTTCTCGTATTTTTCATGATTGAATCGTAAGGGGACTTCCTTATGGTGAAAGGGGTGAAGGGGTGCCGATCAGTTTCTTAGACACTTCGCAAAAAGGTTTGCTATGAAGAACCTGATTTGCGCCATTACGGGCGTGCTACTAGTTGGGTTGTGCGTGGCCGATCTTTCGTATTGCGACGACGGAAGCTTTCAGTGTTGTCGGGAAGTACGAAGCAGCGATCTTTGTTCCGCGGTTTGTGTTAACAATCCTTGGCGGGGCTACGTCGATACGCTTTTTCTGGGCCGTAGCCAGCCGTACTCTGGTGATTTGGCGATGCAGTCAGGTTCACGGGTAACCGTCGCCCTGAGTGGATCGTATTTGGATTTTGATTCTGCGACAGGGGTTCGGGCGGGGTTCAGCCGGAGTCGTCGTTGTCGTCGTGAGCTTGAGTTGTTGTTCACGGGGATGGGGGATTGGTGGCTAGCTGGTGAATGTCACCTGAATGAATGATCTGATTTACGAACCATACGGAAGAAACTGTAGAGTCCGATGGCAAAGAAGATGAGCACCAGGACTGCAAAGACGATGGCTGTAATCAGGAAAGCGAATGCTTCGGAACGTGCAGCCCGTACCGTCTCTTCAGAATGATCGCGAAGTTTCCGCGAAAACACCTGTAGGCCGTGTTCGTAGTCTCGCTTTTTCAACTGATAAGTGTCACTGCTGAGAAGAGTCCATGCCTCGGTTGATTTGCCTTCTTTGACGAGAGCAAAAGCATTGGCTTCCAACTCAATCAGCTGCTCATTTGCATTATTGACTTTGTCGAGCTCGGATTTTGCGTCAGGGACGAGCGTCACCGCCTCGTCGATGGATGAGATCAGTTCAGGTTCGTATTGCTGATACCGTTCCGCCCATCTGGGATCGTCGGTTAATGTCGCGAGTGCACAAGAGTTGGTGAGGACTTCGTCGAGGTAAAGAATCTTGCCTCTGAGTTCCTCGACTCGCATGTCGCGTGTTTCGATGGCCTGGATCACAGATTGATTGCGGTGCGCGATCCAGGCGAAACTCGCGGAAAGAAGCGCAAGCATCAATACACTCGCTATCGCCAAGCTGGTAGGAAGCGGATTACGGCGGCACCAGGAAAACAATTGCTCATAGGTGGTCGAAGGGCGGGCATGGATAGGCTCGCCATTCATATACCGCGTTAGGTCATGGTGAAAATCTCTTGAAGTAGGATATCGGTCGCTGGGTGATTTGTTCAGGCACTTCAGTGAGATGGTTTCGAGATCCCGTGGGCAATTTGGATTGGTGCGGCGGATCGGGATCGGTTCTCCATCCATGACAAGGTTCAATGTCTGGATGGCATTGGATCCCTGGAAGGGTGGGTGGCCTGCGAGCAGACTGTAATGGATCGCGCCCATCGCATGAACGTCTGTTTGACTATTTGTGTTTGCGCTCTGACCACTTGCCTGCTCTGGGGACATGTAGCCTAGGCTGCCCATGATGGCACCAGTCCGCGTGTGTCCTTCGTCTTCATCAAGCTTTTTCGCCAACCCAAAGTCCGCAATTTTTGGCGTGCCGTCTGCATCGAATAGGACATTCGCTGGCTTCAGGTCACGATGCACGACTCCAGCGCGGTGTGAGTGTTCCATGGCGTCGGATAGGGAGGCGACCAGCGATGCGGCTTCGCGTGGCGAGGGACGCTTTCCTTTCTACCGATCAGCCAATGAGCCTCCGGAGCAGTATTCGAGGGCGAGGAAAGGGTGTCCCTGAGATTCTCCAACTTCATACACTTGAACAATGTTTTGGTGCTTCAGCCTGGCAACCGATTCAGCCTCCGTCTGGAACCGCTTGCGTTCGCTGTCTGCTGCGTGGGTGCCAGCAAGAATGACTTTCAGAGCCACAGTTCGCTTGAGGCGGACGTCTCGCGCTTTGTAAACCACTCCCATGCCGCCGCGGCCGAGTTCTTCAACAATCTCATAAGAGCCAATTCGCTCGGGAAGATCCCGCGGGTCAGGCGACGTCTCGGTTTTCGCAGCTTCTGATCCGATGGTTGACCGGTGTTTCTGTTCCCCAGAAACGTGAATCGTTTCGTGCTCTCGCTGGTTTTGGGAGCCGTTCCACGTAGCACTGTGTTGTTCCCGCGTGTCGTTGGTTTCGCCGTTGGGATAGTGGGTCAGGTTTTCATCAGGATCTTGATCAGCTTGCATCGATGCGGATCCTTTTCTGGGGGTCCGTGGTGGCTTTGGAAGTGAAGGTCGGCGGTGCAGCGATCGCCTTGTAGAGTTATGCAACCGCTTGTTTGCGAAGGACAAAATGAAAAGACGTCATCCCGTAGCCCTTACCCGACGAAATGATAATGGCCCGAATCAGTCAGTGCCAGTTGCGATTCATGTTCGCAAGCAGGACAAGGTTACCAACGCAGAAGGTAATACCCGCAACCTTCATGTTTCCGCACGGTGAAAAATGTCCGTCAGAAGAGGCCACATGACAGAGATTCCGAGGCTGATAGAACGTAGGAATCTGCCGGAAAGGTAGTACACGATGTGCAGAAGCCTGAGGCTGTAGGTTACTTCTTAGCGTCAGTAGAGTTGTCGCCATGGGTTGTTGGCAGAGGAATGCCCGTGGGGGTGAGTTTGTTTTTCTCAGGAGCAACGTGAACTCAGCTACGTTTTCGTTGGTGCGAGGGCGACTGGAAAACAAGGGGGGTAGACACGGCACCGGAGAACACCGCAGCTGGAGCAGCTCTTGGGGTGTTCTGCTGCAAGCACTCGTCCAGGGGTTTTCTAGAACCATTCATGAACGTGCACCGTATTTAACAAGCGTTGAGTTCGTTTCAGAAAAGACGACTTCTTCACCTTAGGTGCGGTGAGGTAGTTGTGTTTTGAAAGTGGCTTGTCATGGTTGCGAAACAATTAATTACCGTTGTCGCAGGATTTGTCGTGGGCTGTTGTCCAGCTTGGGCGGGGGCTTCGGTTTGTCACACCACGGGTTGCGGAAAGACGCACTGTTCCTGTCTGTCACGCAAGCGTGAGGGCAGCAGTAGTTGCGGTATGAAAGTATGGCAATGGAAGTTGTGGGAGGCGGATCACGGTGCCGTTTCAGATTGCTGTGAGGGTGAGTTCAGCTGTTGCCCAATGGAGCATTTTGCCCGTTCGACGAAGCTTAGGAGCGATCTGGCTGGTACGCCCATCCTTAGTTTCTATCGGAGTGATCCATACAGATACAAGCAGCGAATCGCTGATGCTCCCGAGACATGGGTGCTTGGGCACAGCCAACGGCAGGCATGCTTGGGGGTTTGGCTGAAATAAGAAAGGCATGCAGTGTTTTCGATTGAACGACAACTAAGACATTACTTGTTTATGGAGAAAGAACTATGAGAAAAAAAAGATGAATCAACAAAACATGGACACACGCGGTTTCAGTTCCCTTGGTGGCAGATGTGGCTGCTGCGGAAAATTCTGTGTTTGTGAAAACTGCGGCGGTGATGGTGATGATCGCTCGTGCTGCTGCCGGGGTGGCCAATAAAACCCCGCTTGTTAGTTGTTACACGAGATGCTTTTGTCTGCGTGTAGGAGTGATAGCCGTCCAGTTCTTTGAATTGGGCGGTTTTTTTATGAAGCTGAAGGAGCGGTGACATCGAATGACCGGATGGTGAAAGCGGTTTAGTAGAAGCGCAGCGTTTGGAGGAGTGAGTTTTGAGGCGCTGTATTTTGAGACGCTGTATTTTGAGACGCTGTATTTTGAGGGAGGGAGCCGGATTCAAAGTGCTGCCTGTGGTCCAGGTTCCGTTGACTTTTTGGCTGGCTATCGGACGTTCGAGACAAATGCTTCAGGTCGGTGGGGTAGTGGACTAGGATACTGCCTCGGTGATCGGGATTTCATCGAGGTGAGAGTTGCCTGGAGTGCTGGCTCTCCGGTTGATGTGACGCTCTGGTGCTGCCGGGACGCTGTCGAGTCTGTAACTGCGAGCTTGTTGTGTTTCTGCCTTGTGTTCACCTGTTCATCGTTGGTGAATGGTGATCAACTTTTTCCGCAAGATGTGTTTGTTTGTTGCGTGAATCCGTTTGATGCTGCTGCGACGACGAATACGAAACGCATTCCTTTGTACATTGGTTGTTTCAGCCTTGGGTGCAGCAGCCATTTGCTTGTATGTAGGTGGGAAATTGGTCGCACCGAGTAAGTCGGATGTGGGGACGATTCCCGCGGGAATGTCCGGAACGTCGATCACCCTGGTTACTGAAAGTGGGATCAAGGTTCGGGGATGGCATATTCCATCAGCTGATTCCACCACTACGGTTATTTTGCTGCATCCCATTCGAGGCGACCGCCGCTCAATGTTGGGTCGGGCTGCCATGTTGAACAGGGTTGGCTATTCGACGCTGTTGGTCGATTTGCCATCGCATAGTGAGTCAGAAGGTGAAATGATCACAGCTGGCTGGCGTGAACGCCACGCGGTGTCTGCAGCGGTGAAGTTCATCAAGAAAGATGATCCCGCGCATCGGGTGGCAATGGTAGGCTGGTCACTCGGAGGTGCCGCAGCGCTGTTCGCGTCTCCGCTGGAAGTCGATGCGATCATTCCGGAATCAGTTTACTCAAATGTGACTGAGGCGGTGCATAATCGTGTAAGCATGCGAGTTGGCTGGCTGCATCACGTGGTTGCGCCCTGTCTGACCAGTCAGTTTTACTTGAGGTTAGGTGTCGCAGCTGACGACTTGAGTCCGGTTTATTACGTTGCCGCGGTTGATTGTACATTATTGGTTCTGGCGGGAGACATGGATGGTCACACCACGCTCGCCGAATCAAAGGAGATGTACGCGGCTGCGGTTGAACCCAAGCAACTGTTTGTGTTTGAAGGGGCAGTCCACGAGGACCTCTACCAATTCGATCCTGCATCCTACGATGAGGCAGTGGTTTCGTTCTTGAGCACTTGGCTTGATAGATAGCTGGTTTTTTACAGTACGAGGAGGCGGCAGGCGTAGTGGAGGGCCCACGTGGTCAAGCGGCCATCCGTTGCTGAAAGACGGTTGGAAGAAGGTTTTTCGATGAGGGGGACGGTTGCATCTTGCACGCTGCTCTGGGTTCCGGGGATAACATTTCGGGGATATGAACAGCGACGACTTTGTCTGAAAGGCAGCAGTCCCAACGTGAAAGGCCTCGTCTGCGTCTTGATGCAGTTCGAAACTGTGCTTTTTCCACGCACTGACAACCTCTTTTTATGGTTTGGAATTTACGTTCTGGAAGTCATGACGAAGCCATGGTGATAGAGCGGAGATGACGCGTGACGATCCGTTGTTCCCGATCCTGTTTCACGGGTAGCCAAGACGCCCGAGTAGTCAGAATGACGGTCTTGGTTGCTATCGTGACTCTTCAGGGATAGCAAAGGCGGGAAATGCGCGGTTTCCTGATGGTTTAGGCTTGCTTTGAATCGCATGATTAGGCTGTTTGATTATGCTCGGGGAAGTCCCAGTTTTTTGAATTCGGAGTTAGTTTTATGATGCGTAGCAAGTGGCCCATGTTGTCCCTAAGCAGCGTTGTTGTGCTCGGTGCTGTTCTTTGCCTGGTACAGGGGGCTTTGGCGCAGGATATCACCAAGAAGCGTTTGGAGCACGACGCTTATGATCTCTGGAACACGGTGTCTCGGGAACGCATCTCTGAAGACGGGCATTGGGTGATGTACACCGTTCAGAATGGGGCAATCGATGGGGAGGCGACTCTGCAGTTGTTTCATGCGAGTACTGGAAAGCGATATTCAATACCTCGTGCTGCTGGTGCCACGTTTACCTACGACAGTCGTTACGTGATCTATCGGGTAATGCCGGAAAAGGAATTGCTTGAGAAGGCACGCCGCGACAAGAAGAGTGGGGACGCGATACCAAAACCGAAACTACAGTACCTGGAGTTGTCTACGGGAAAGCTAGACACCATTGAAAATGTGACTTCGTTCCGGATACCTGAGGAACAAGGGGAATGGCTCGCTTATCTGGCTGGTAAGGCAGATGCTCCGACTGATTTGAAGAGTCGGAAGCTGACAGCTGAGACGTATCAAGTGACAGGGGCAGGGTTGCAGCAACCAAAGAAGCCAGTGAAGCTCAAAAGTCGCGAGACGTTGGCAGAGGAACGTGGTGAAAAAGAACCTGACAGAAAGGCGGAAGAAGCGCCCGCGAAAACAGCCACCGGTTCTGGGAAGAAAAATGAAAACACTGGTGATGGAAATAAAAAAAACAAACCTGCTGGTGCGTCATTGGTGCTGGTGAATTTGGCAACGGGCGTTCAGTGGTCGTATCCAGACGTTGTGAACTATGCATTTTCGAAGAGTGGAACGCATCTGGCCCTGACGACATCCATTGAAAAGAATGGAAAGTCGGCGGAAAACGACAAGGGAGCGTCAAAGAAAGGAGGGGACTCCTTTGACGAAGATGGGGTTCACGTGGTTCATCTTGATGCTGTTCGGCTAACGACAGTCGCAACGGGATTCGGTGAGTACAAGGCATTGCAGTTTTCCGAGGACGAGTCAAAGTTGGCCTTCCTTGCCAACAAGGATGACTACGATGCGAAGACACCGTCGTGGAGCTTACTTGTGGCGAACACCAAAGGAGGCGTGGCCAAAAAAATCGCAGGTGAGGGGACTCAAGGTATCCCTTATCAATGGTGGGTAGCGTCCCAGTCGAGTGTCCGATTTGCTGAGGATGGCACACGGCTGTATTTTGATACGGCACCGATTTCAAAGGGGGTACTGAACGAGCGTGAACAGGCCAAGCAAGGCGACAAAAAAACAGAAGCCAATGACGACGAGAGAAAAAAAGCAAAATTGGATCTCTGGCACTGGAAGGATCCCCTTCTTCAACCGCAGCAATTGCTGCAAGCCGAAACGGAGCGGAAACGTCGATATCGGGCTGCCTTTGTGTTCAAAAGCGCCAAGGTTGTCCAGTTGGCGGACCGCGAAGTACCGTCGGTAAGTATCGATTACCGTTCAACGGCAAAACTAGCGGTAGCCAATACTAACCTTCCCTATCGCAGGACATTGTCTTGGGATTACCCCGGGTATCAGGATGTGTATGTCATTGATCTGGATTCCGGTGCGCGGAAAAAGGTGCTTCAGCGAGTGAAGTGGAATGCCGCGATGTCACCTCTTGGGAAGTACCTGACGTGGTTCGATGCAGAACAACGAGAGTGGTTTGCGAAGTCTGTGCGAAGTGCAAAGGCGAAACCGATAATGGTCAGCAGGGGGATTCGGTTTCCTTTGCAGAATGAATTACACGATACTCCCAACCTGGCGCGTGCCTATGGCAGTGCTGGCTGGCTAACCGAGGACGAGGGGATGCTGGTGTATGACCGGTATGATCTTTGGAAACTGGATCCGACCGGAAAGTTACCAGCGGTTTGCGTCACCGCTGGTGCGGGTCGTAAGAAACATATTCAATTTCGATATCAGAACCTGGATTCCAGCAAACCGGCGATTGACCCGACGAAGAAGCTTATTCTGTCGGCGGTACAAACCAAGACAAAAGCCAGTGGGTACTACTCGCTTGACTTGAGTGTCAACGGTGCGGAAAAAGCAGATGGTGGGAAACCGGCACTGCGGCGTTTGATCATGCTTGATGAGCGACTCGCTGGTCTTAGAAAGGCAAAACAAAGTGATCGAGTCGTATTCACACGTAGCACCTTTCGGAAGTGTCCTGATGTTTGGACCAGTACTTTGGTGTTTCGAGAAATCAGTCGGGTCAGCAATATTAATCCTCAGCAAGAAGAATATTCGTGGGGAACTGCCGAGCTTGTCCACTGGCGGGCGACAGATGGGCAGAAGCTGGACGGAATTCTGTTGAAACCTGATGATTTCGACCCGTCCAAGAAGTATCCGATGATGGTTTATTTTTATGAACGCAACTCAGATAATTTGCATCGCTATTACACGCCTGCGGCGGGGCGTTCGATCATTTGCCACAGCTTCTACGTGAGCCGTGGTTATTTGGTGTTCATTCCAGATATCCCCTACAAGACGGGAGAGCCGGGGCCGAGTGCGGTGAACGCTATTCTGCCTGGAGTGGAGCACGTGGTAAAAAAAGGATTCGTTCATAAGGACCGAATCGGTATGCAGGGCCATAGCTGGGGCGGATATCAGACCGCGTACCTGGTTACGCAAACAGACATGTTCGCGTGTGCCGAATCCGGTGCACCCGTGAGTAACATGACCAGCGCTTATGGTGGCATTCGTTGGGGAAGCGGGTTGAGCCGAATGTTTCAGTATGAGCGAACTCAAAGTCGGATCGGCGAAGATTTATGGTCAGCGCGTGATAAGTACATTGCAAATTCACCACTGTTTTTTGCTGATAGGGTCAACACACCTTTGTTGATTCTTCACAATGACGAAGACGGTGCAGTACCGTGGTATCAGGGCATTGAGTTATTCGTTGCACTTCGGAGACTTGGCAGGCCTGCATGGATGCTCAATTACAATGGTGAGCCGCATTGGGTGATGGATGACCACAACCGTCGAGATTTTGCGATCCGCATGCAGCAGTTCTTTGATCACTATTTGATGGATGCGCCGGAACCGGAATGGATGGCGGTGGGAATTCCTGCTGTCAAAAAGGGTGACAGCTTTGGACTGGAATTGCTTGAACCGGAGAAATAAGGCGGATGGGGTGAGGCCCACTTTTAGAGGCAAGCCATAGTGCGAGATCCACCCGGTGCCCGCCGCAAGTCAGGCGGGCAGGTAGGTGCTTGGCGTCTGCGAGTAGGCTCGTGGGATGCGATTGGCAAAGGGTGAGCGTTTGGAGTGCGTGGAGCGTTGTCTGGGACTCGTCAGTTTGTTCAGCAGACTGGGGGTTTTCTTCGCTGCAACTGTTGGCGACAGAATTTTTTCGTCGTGCAAGGGTTGCGGCGAAAGTTGCTTTTCGATGACCGATGCTTCAAGCTAGTTGACTTGAAAGCACCGTTTTCTTCCACTTGCAGCGCTTACGGGATGCAAAATCGTCCTTGGCGGTTTGGCAGCGTCTGCTTTGCTTGCGTTGAAGTTGACAGACGACCGAGAAAGCAAAGCATTTTTCGCGTGTTCACCGATGTTCAGGGGCTGTGGGCACGGCTAATCTGAGTACGAATACGGACAGATTCTTTCCTTTGCACTCGGGGGGCGTTTCGATTCCATGCCTGATTTCTTTCAGCACGACTTAGTCACCACGATTCATGACCTGCAGACAGGTAAGTTGAATCGGCTTGAAGACATGCTGCGTGAAGCGACGCAGCAAAACCCAGTAGGTTTGGTCTTGCCGGTGACTGCATCTGATATGCGGGCCGATCCCTTTGGGCAAATTGTTGAGGAGTTGGCGGCTGCGGACTACATCGACACGATCGTTGTCAGTCTTGGGGTTGCACCTGACGTGAGGGACTATGAAGAGACGCTTCGGAAGATTGCGCCGCTGGGAGAACGCGCCAAAGTGCTTTGGACCGACGGACCAGAGATCCAGTCGTTGTATAGCGAATTGGTTGATGCTGGGATCGCGGTGTCGACACCCGGTAAAGGCAGAAGTGTTTGGACTGCTTTCGGGTATTTGTTGGCGGATCCGAGGATCGAAACATTCGTTTTGCACGATTGTGATATCGTTGACTATGACCGCTTGCTGTTGGCTCGGTTGTGTTTGCCAATGGTCCACCCGGGTTTGGATTTCGAATTTTGCAAAGCGTATTACGCGCGAGCAACCGATCGAATGCACGGCAGAGTGGTGAGGTTATTAGTGGCCCCGCTGCTGCGTGCTTTGATGCGGATTTATCCCAACAGCGAGTTCCTGCGGTTTTTGGGGAGTTTTCGTTACCCGCTTTCGGGTGAGTTTTCGCTCACTCGCAATTTAGCCAGGACAAACCGCATTCCATCTGACTGGGGTCTGGAAGTGGGAACTTTGGCAGAGGTTTATCGAAACACTTCGTTGAAACGCGTGTGTCAGACTGACCTGTGTCGACTTTATGAGCACAAGCATCAGGATTTTTCAATTGAGGAGAAGAACGCCGGGTTGATGCGGATGGCGACCGATATTCTGACAACGATTTATCGGACGCTGGCCAGCCAAGGGGTGCTGCTGAGTGACGCGACGTTCACCACCTTGCGTGCGTCGTATCGCCGGATGGCGCAGGACTGCATTCGCCAGTATGCGGCGGATGCTGTGATCAATGACCTGTCATTTGATCGCCATGTCGAGGAGATATCGATCGATGCATTCGCGGACTGCATCACAACTGCATCGGAGATCTTTCGTGCGGATCCTCGAGGGGCTGAAGCAATTCCAAATTGGACACGCGTGCGAGCGGCGTTTCCAGAGTTCACAGGCAAGCTGCGGGAAACGACTTGATTCGGGAACCCTTGCTTTGTGAGGTAAGAACGAGTGCTTTGTGGCGTTACGGCGAGTGCTTTGTGGCGTTACGGCGCGGGTACGGAAGTTGGTCGGGTCGGTTTGTGAACTGCAGGGCTGATTGCCCGCGGCAGGCTTGCAGATTCAGCCGTCGTTTGCTTTTTCTTCCGCCGCACTTGGCTTGAGGTATCGGGGGACGAGCTGCATGGGGTCGCAGAACTGCTGCTGTGCCGCTGCCCTGATGGCTAACAGTCCGACACCGACTGCGTCGCATTCTCGAGGCAACGCTTCTACTGAACGGGCGCCCAGTGGCTTTTCATCACCCGCAACGCCGGTGCTGTGCAGTTTTGCTTCGAGTTGCTTTTCCCAGTCTTCATGGGGAAGCATTTGTGTGGTTTCCGGGTGCGGCGTCCAGCTCAAGGGGATCGAGGATGGCTCGGGCAACAGCGTTTCGCGATCAAACTTTCCCAGAAAGACTTGTCCGCGGTAGGCATTCAACACGGCCCAGATGTTCTGGCATTCGGGATGGTCATGGAGTGCGGCGGCGGCGATGGCGGCCAGAGAATCGACGGGTACCAAGGGCAATTCGAGTGCATAACACAATGTTTTGGCCGTTGTAACGCCGATTCTGAGGCCCGTGAAGGAGCCTGGGCCATCCGCCACAGAGACCATGGAAGGTGGGTGATCATGTTGTTTGCACCACTCCAAAATCTCTTTTAGGGCGGGCGCGAGGGTCGAAGCAGACCGCTGATTCGGACTCAAGTTCACTTTCCGGATAATGCGTTGACCCCGCAAAACTGCCACCGAACCCAATCTTCCTGTGGTTTCGATTGCAAGATGGGCGATATCAAGAATGGGGGAATCTGCCGACAACGTTGAGTTGGTGGGATTGCTGTTAATTTTTGATTCCCCTTACAATCATAGAAGTACAAGCAACATAACGGCCGGATGCGGTCCGTCTACATTAGGAAACACCGGTGAAGCGAGCGCTCATAAGCGACATCCACGGCAATTTGGAGGCACTTGAGGCCGTGCTGGCTGACATCCAGCAGGTTTCGGTGGATGAAATCTACTGCCTCGGCGACATCATTGGCTACGGGCCCAATCCGTGTGAATGCCTTGATCTCGTCATCAAAAATTGCAAATCCACCATTTTGGGGAATCACGATCAGGCCGCGCTATTCGATCCGGATGGTTTCAATCCCATGGCGCTGCAGGCGATCTACTGGACGAGAGATCAGTTGGATAACGGTCCAGGCTCGCCAGCCGTGGTGAACCAGCGATGGGATTTTCTGGGCGAACTGCCCCGCCACCTCGATGAAGGCGAGTTTCGCTTTGTTCATGGGTCGCCACGGGATCCCACGAACGAGTACGTCTTTCCTGAGTACGTGTTTGATCAGCGGAAAATGGAAATTCTGTTTGGTAAAGTGCAAAATTATTGCTTCATGGGTCATACGCACTTGCCGGGAGTTTTCACGACTCAATGTGAATTCATTTCGCCCGACGAGTGTGATTACTCCTACACATTTGGCAAAGAAAAAGTGTTGGTGAACGTTGGCAGCGTTGGACAGCCGCGTGACGACGACAATCGATCCTGCTATGCGATCATTGATACGGATGCCAAAACGCTTGAATATCGACGTGTTGAGTACGATATCAACAAGACTGCCAATAAAATCTATGCCATCGCTGATCTGTCCGATGCACTGGGTGACCGCCTCAAGCACGGGCGTTAGAATAGCGGTGTCGCGTGGCCCTTTTGGCTATTTGACATCCGAATGAGACTCGCGATCATGCATTGACCTACGGGTTGGTGCGGGGATTCTTGCTTTTTACCGCTCAGCGTTGGCGGCAACCGGCCAGGAATCACTTGTCAGTCTTGCCACATCGTTCGAACTCTTAGACCGCGTTCCCTGTGACCGCCGAATTCTCTTGTGACTAGAACCGCAATCGTTAGCGATATTCATGGAAATCTGGCTGCACTTGAGGCGGTTCTGGAAGATATTTCCAAGCAGAAGGTGGATCGTATCGTCTGTCTTGGGGATGTGATCGGTTATGGACCAGCACCCAGCCAGTGCATCGACGCTGTCATGAAGTTTGAGTTCTGCATTCTTGGGAACCATGATAGTAGCGCCTTGTTTGATCCTGAAGGATTCAACGTGGCTGCTGAGCAGGCTATTTTCTGGACTCGTGCCCAGCTCGAATGCAATCAAGACGGACCTGAAGCGGGTCGTGAACGAATGAAGTTCATCTGTGAGTTGCCTCGTATGGTCGATGAGGGCAATGCATTGTTTGTGCACGGGTCACCGCGCGGACCAACGAACGAATATGTTTTTCCAGAAGATACGCAGAACGTGAAGAAGATGGAGAAGTTGTTCTCCATGGTTTCACGGATTTGTTTTCAGGGACATACGCACGTGCCGGGTGTCTTTACCCAAGATTTGCGTTTTGTCCGTCCCGTAGAAACCGGCAGCGGTTACAAGATTCAAAATGATGAGCAGCGAATGATGGTCAACGTTGGAAGCGTTGGTCAGCCGCGTGATGGTGATCCGCGTAGTTGTTACGTTGTGTATGACGAGGATGTCGTCGAATTTCGCCGTGTCGAATATGATATCGAACGTACCGTTCGCGGTATCAATGAACAGCCTGATTTGGACGAGTACCTTGGTCTGCGTTTACGCGAAGGACGCTAATCCACCTCGTCTTTGTTGGGATTTAGCCTTCCTGCGTTGCAGCTGAAATGCAGAAAACCCCTGCAGTCTTCCGGTCACGCCCTGCACTCTCAAGCACTTCGACGTAGGCTGCCGCAAGAAGCCTGCACCTTGAAGCCTGCACCTTGAAGCCTGCACCTTGAATGCGGATCAGGATCTTTCCAGCCACTGCAGTGAAACTGTTTCTGCTTCAGTTTTTCGATGGCAGGAAGCCGAATGTTGCTTTGCGGGAATAGAATGCTTCGGCATAGCGTGATCTCGAGTTGCACTCGATGCCGCGGATCCGCATGAGCGAGCGGAATAGCTCAGCGTCAAACCACGGTTTGTCGAGCTGCGAGTCAAAACACTCCAGCAGCGTGGTGATCTTTTTTCCGCAGTAACGCTTTGAGATGGGGAGGTACCAATTTGGGTTTCCCAAGTCTCCTTCGTACTTCGGAATCTCATATTCTAGGATCAGGTGGTCTCTGAAGGTGCACCACGTCAGTTCGGATATAACACGATGATCCTGATGTCGGTCATCGGGGCGGTGGGAGAAGATCAAATCGGGTTTGATTCGTTTTGACAGGTCGGAAAAGCAGGCTTTGATTTCCGCCCATTGGTCGGGAAAGTAGCTATCGCGGCAGGCTGTGTTCTTCCGGCTTCGGCTACGCCTCAGCCTACAGAACACAGCCGCCTTACCAACCCCAATCCTCTCACTCAACCTGGTGCAAAGACTGGGGGGAGTCACTCTGACTATCTCAACACCAGAAGATCTGATTCAGTGGCTTGCTGTAGTCGGACTCTGGGATCTGGCGTTAATGTTTAGCTTAGAAGTGTTTTCCTTGCTTGGTTATCTGACAGGTGAGCAGTGGGGGAGAACAAGACTTGGGGCTGTGGTTGATGCTGAACCCCCCCCATGTCGATTAACAAAGCTGGCACGACGGAAGAGACGGGGAATCCTTATCAAATTCCACGATGCTGACGGGGCGGCGAGGTATTCCTGTGACTGCAGTCTTGAGATGGTGGGATTTGTACACAGGGTGTTGCGATAGTGAAGCTGTGAAGGAGAGTCACTAACGGTCCTTGTCGTATAAATTCGTTGGTACGTGTTTGGTTGGCAAAACTGCACAGCGGGGCGCGCAAGGGTTGACGCTCGGTTTGCTAGATCATGCACGGACCAGGCCAAGGTTTTTCCTTGCTCGGTGTTAGCGGCAAACGATGAAGCAAGGTTTGATATGGGCCCGAGTTTCAGAGAGCCTGCGCATCAGCGTGAATAGATCAGTTCAATTGGGCGATGGTCGCTGGTGGATTGATCATCAGGAAAGTCATTAGGACGAACGATCACACGGCATTCGATGCCCCATTCTTTGGCGGCACCAGCAGCGAATGCCAAATCGAGCATTGAATCTGGATAGTTGTCTTTTCCGTCCCCGTCACGATCTGCCCAGTTCGTGTCAATGAAATCTTCCGGCGCGATCCATGACCAGACGTTGTCATGGACCATCTCGTCGAAGGCGGCATTACCTTTCATGGTTCGGTAGTCATAGTCCATGTTAAAGTCTCCCAATGCGATCACCGGAACGTTTTGATCACGTGCCCACTCTCGAAGTCCTGCAGCTTGTTGCTGCCGAAACTCGGCGTTACCCCTCGCGAGATGGTTTGTCATCACAATCAACTCTTGCCCAGACTGTTTGTCTTTAATCCTTACGAACAAAGGTGATCGGTGGTTACCCTGATTCAGGGTGTATTCACGATGCCGGCTTAGTTCTTGGCTACTGAGAAGATCGTAACGATGATTCTTGACGAAAATTTGTAGACGGTCGTCGCGACCTGTGTTGCCATGGGATTCATGATAGTGGTTCAATAAAGCTGATTTGTAGCGCTCAAAATTCCGTTCATCCACTTCGCTCAGGCAAATGACGTCGTAGCCTTGGAAGGCCGCGAGTTGTTTGCTGATTACAGCAGGATCGTTTCCTCCGGATTCCACATTCCACGCCAGTAACCGAACAGACCCAGAGGTTGCATACGAGAATTTGCTGACGTTCGGTGGGTTGATACCTCCTTCGGCCGTGGCTTGAGCCATCTCCTTATCGCGAGGTAGGAGCAGCGATTCACCAGGTTGAGCATGGAAATCAGAATTCGATTCGGACGGTAGCAGGACGCTTGGTTTGGGTGAACAACCGAGAATGCCAAAAGCAAGCGTGACGGAAGCAACAGAAGTGATTAAGAAGTGGGTGAAACGCATGGGTCGTTTATTTCAGTGGGGCAGCAGGCATGCAGCAGTGCGGAAACAGGCGTGCATTGTCGGCGGAGTGCAACGTCAGTTTAGCCTCCGATCTGCTGCGTCACATTCCTGCTTGCGGACGATTACTACTGTCCTTTGCGTAACCGAGGAAATGAGCATCGAGGTCGTGTATTGGATGTTTGGGGCGTCCACTTCGCTTAGCAACGGGCACCAATCCCGCTCTCGGTTTTTGTTAGGTGGGACCGCTGAGTGGTTTTGGCTAGTTCGACAATGGACATCGATCGACGGAAAGCTTCAGGGAATTGTGGAATACAGGCAGGTTTACATGGCATCTGAGTGATTGAAGTCAGCGAGACTTTCTCGTTGGCATGGTTGATCTAACTTTCCGGCACGTGGTGAATGGAGCGGTTGAGGGGTTGAGGATTGGGGGCCGGGGCTCGTCGGAACACGGGGATACCCGTGAATGACGACTGGTGGAACACTGGGGGGAAGTGAGGAATGGTGCGTGAAAAACCGCGGCCCTTCGAGGTAATCAAACGCTGTAGCGGATCGAGGATGTAAACTTTGGGCAACCTCACCCCCATGAGTACAAAGTGGATTAGCTGGAACCTGTCAATGATGTGGGTATGATTTGTCTGGACCTTGCGGGGTGCGAACTGCGGTTATGATCTGGTGGGAATCGTTCTAAAAGCCATGTTTAGAGTTGGAGCTACTGAGAGAGATATGAGTATCCGATCGTTGTTGACAATTTTGTTTTTGTGCCTCTGTTGTGATTTGACGGGCGCCGAGTTCGAGATAGTTACTGCCGGGAAGCTTTCCCAATCCGTTGCAAAGGTGCAGGGGGCAACACTGATCGAGAAAGGGAATACCAAGGGACAAACCTTCCGGTGCGAAAATGCCGTGACGCTGAAAGCACTGGTATTAAAGATAAGTGAGGTGACAGAATCCAGTGACCTCACCGTTCGGTTTGTGCGGGTGGAAAACGGAGTGCCAGCAGGCGAGGCTTTAGTTCAGCAAGCAGCTACCCTGCCTCGTGGAGTGGCCCGTGGCGGGTTGATTCAATTGACGTTGGACCAGCCGTTGGATCTGCAGGCAGGCGAATATGCTTTTATCGTAAGCACCGAAAAATCGAAGCTGAAGCTCAGTTTGGGTAAGTTCTATAGCGGAGGTCGCTTGATTAGGAAGAATGCGGCAACGAAGGGTGCGTGGGTTCCCGGTGGCAGTGCGGGGCGCAGCGATCTGATTTTTGTGCTGGATGGAATACCGATGGAGAATCCACAGGTTGCAGATTCCACACAGCGTGTTGGGCAAGTGGAGCTGATGAATGGCGAACGGGGCCAATCTCTCAAACGCTACGAGAACCCTGAGTTTGAAGTTGGGTCATTGAGTGATCTTGATCGTTCCCCCAACATTATCACGGTGATGGTTGATGACTTGGGGTGGAATCAGCTCGGGGTTCCACGGGCAACCTTCAACAGCAATTCGTCACATTACCACACACCGAATCTGGTGCGGCTTGCGGACGAAGGATTGTGCTTTACAAACGCCTACGCTCAACCGAATTGTGCTCCGACGCGAGCGGCAATGTTATCCGGACAATATCCAGGTCGAATACACAATGATGTTTATGTGGTGGGCAGTCTAAGTCGCCATGGACGTGGGGGCGTATCGCGCGCAGACGCAAAGTTTTTAGCGCCCAAGCAGACGGAAGATGTAGCAAGTGAAGCGGTAACGGTCGCCGAAGCTTTGAAACAGAATGGTTATCAAACAGCACACATTGGCAAGTATCACGTGGGTGGGCATGAGGGGCCAGAGACGCTGCCTGAGAATGTTGGCTTTGACATCAATATTGGTGGATACACGCAAGGTCACCAGCCTGTCTGTTTTGCGAGCGAAAACACGCCAGGTGGATGGGGTTTTCGTGGTTTAGGTCGCGGTAATTTAGATCGGTTTGCTGCTCCTTACGATGTTGTATATCTGCGTCATCATCATTTTCCATTGTCGCTTGCGGGAACTCCCAAACACGTCAGTGACGCAGTTGCTGATGCCATGGAGGAAACAGTGAAATTGTTTTCGGGTAACGGAGAGCCTTTTTACCTGCAGGTGCACCCCTATGCGGTGCACGGTCCGGTGCGGTCGCGACCTGATCTGCAGGCAGCTTCAGGTAACGATGCTTTCTATGGTTTTGTGCGCAGTGTGGATTCCATTGTTGGCAGACTTTTGAAGGTGATCGAAGACCCAAATGGCGATGGTGATAAATCGGACAGTATTGCCGCGCACACTTTGATTCTCTTTACCTCTGATAACGGCGGAACGCACAAAGAC
>JBPCVE010000323.1:0-7765 GCA_051010795.1 Rubripirellula sp. | reverse complement strand
GGTTTGAACCTTGTGTCCGAGGCGGGCGAGGATTCGTCGGATTTCACGATTCTTGCCCTCACGCAGCACTATCTCCAGCTCTGTCGCGCGACTGCGCGACTTGAGCAGTTTCGCACCTTCGACTTGAACGAAACCTTCGGCGATGTGGATACCCTTGCGCATTTGCCGCATGGTTTCCGTTTCGACTTTACCCGCTACGGTGACTCGATAGACCTTTCGGACACCGAACTTTGGGTGGGTGAGCCGCTGTGCAAGTTCACCATCATTGGTGAGCAGGATCAGTCCTTCACTGCTTCGGTCCAGCCTACCAACTGGGAACACACGTTCATCTGGAGGTACGAGGTCAACGACACGCGGGCGGCCTTGTGGATCACGATTGGTTGTGACCACGCCAACCGGCTTGTTGACGGCGTAATAAACGGGCTTTTGTTTCTTAAGCAGTACACCGTCGACACGTATTTTCTGAACGGAGCTGTCAACGGTCGAACCAAGTTTGGTGACGATCTGTCCATCGACATCAACACGACCTGCTTCAATCAATTCCTCACATTGCCTGCGGCTTCCAAAGCCTGCAGAGGCTAGAAAACGCTGCAGGCGTTGGGACGAATCTGCCACCTGCGACGAACGCCGGCCTCGCTTTTTCGATGCTGAACGCTTTGAAGGAGATCGCTTGGATGCGGACTTTTTTGGCATGGAGCTGCCTGAGAGTTTGAATGGAATCCCACAACCTACCAAACCGAGGCTTCTTTGTGATGCAGGCTTCTGAGTGATCCACGGCTAGATGGGAATGGCACAGCTTGTTTTTCTGCGTGCCGAACATCCTGAGCTTGCACTTTTCATGGGACTGACATGGCAGGCGGATCGTCGGTGGACTGCCTCCGAAGCGAGATCGGAGACCGGGTTCCGCCAGCACGGGCTAATTCGACGCTCTGGAGGGGCCGATTGCTAGTGGGTATTGGTGGCTGGCGATTAGACAGAGCCATGCGGGGATGGACAGAGCCATGCGGGGATGGACAGAGCCATGCAGGGATGTCGCCGCCGCAAGGCGAATGATGGGAATGCAAACGAGTATTGGATTCGCGGTAATCAGGCGATTCAACAGCAGCCATCCACCGTTGATTCCGCGTGGTAAGTGCATTCTTCCAGTTAACGACCTAGCCAAGGCATCGCATCGGGAATGAGTCGATTTCGCACAGGTTCTGCTAACGGCTGCTGGTAGCTTGGTGGGCGTGAGGCAGCGTCGTAGGGGCCAATGTCATTCTGGGGATATGGATCGTGCACCACTGCACTGGCTTGCTGCTTGTTGAGCGGGCCAGGAGGTGTGAAAAAGCCCTGAAACCCACGACATCCCATAGTGGACAGTAATGCGACCGTGAAAGCGGTACTCAGCAAGAGCCTGTTTCTGTTGCGAGCCATGATCGCGAATCCTTTCGAGTCAAGCGTGGGGGAGATTGGAGCGTACGAAGTTTTGAGTGCTGGAACCAAGAGGAATCCGATCCTCGCGGCAACAACGCTTCGTTTGACCCGAGTCAAGCGGGCTCCTCGTTGGACATCGTACTTCTCGTTGGTGTGCCTCAAGTCCCCGCCTAAACTCGCAGGCAAAATGTTTCACACCAGTTCCGATTGCCCCAATCATTCGTTTCACGCTGGTAAGTGCATTTCCATGACGGTGCTATTTTCGGCCGCCAGCACGTGGCAATTTTGCATTGCTGCTGGTAACAGCACGGTATCACCGGTAGAGAGGGCCATGATTTCCTCCCCAAAACGCAAGGTTGCTTTACCCTTCGGAATCGTCACGATGTGAAACTTCTCATCATGACCTGTATCCGCCTCTCCCTTTTCCAGCAAATTCAAAACGAATTTGTCGCAGGACACGATCGTCTGCCAGCCCTCGAGTTCAGGGTCACTGGTTTTTGCAGCTACGGGACCGCTGAAAAAATCAGTCACTTCTACACCCTGATCGATGTGCAAAGGGCGAGACTTTCCGTGTGAATCAGTGCGATTCCAATCGAAAAGTCTGAACGTGGTGTCGCTAGATTGTTGAATCTCAGCAACCAGCAGTCCGGCACCCAATGCGTGCACCGTCCCTGCAGGGATGAAAACGACATCTCCTTTTGAGGGATGAAATGAATGCAGAACATCCTCTGTCGTGCCGTTGTTGATGGCGTTTTCCAGGCTTGCTGAATCAACGCCCTTCTTCAGACCTGCGTAGATCAGGCTCTCGGGTGCGGCTGCGACGATGTACCATGCTTCCGTTTTTCCGAGGTCTGGTGTGGGCATTTTCAGCGCATATTCATCGCTGGGGTGGACTTGTACCGAAAGCACCCGATTGCAGTCCAGATATTTCAGGAGCAGTGGAAATGAATCCATGCCCGGTTTCTTGCCCAATAACCAGTCAGCGTCGCTCTGGATTAACTGCTTCAGCGTCTGGCCAGCTAGTGTGCCGTTTTGCACGACGCTCTGATCTTCTCCATGATCGACCACTTCCCAGCTTTCTGCATAGTCAGTAGCGGAGCCAATCGGTTTCTTTAAATGGTCACCCAAAAGTCGTCCACCCCAGATGGTTTGTTTCAAAACTGGTGCAAAAGTGAGTGGATATGGGGCCATTTTGCTACTTTGATCGATGTGAGGTTGACCTATGAATTTTAATATCGGCACGTAACGCAGGCGATGCCGTGTCGGGCTGCTACAATGAAGGTGGTAACTGGGAGCGTAAGCGAACGGGTCGGTTCAGGGCCTTCCTGTCCGACGCCACCGCGAATGGCTGCCAAGCCTGCCCCCTACCGACTGGTTTGAAGCTGTGAGGCATGGGTGACACTGCGTCACTGGAGTCACTACTGCGTGTATTGTAGTGACCTTTGCAGCCTTACCTCACCAGACAAGAATCCTATCCGTTTATTCGGATATCAGTCAGATCATCGCGGGATTGCGAATTTCCCTCCCCAAGTCTTATCGTATCCTTTCACCCTTCAAACCAAATACTGAGATTTGATTCGTGGAAAAGCTGTCGCGTCCCAAGGACGACCTGTTTGAAAATTCAACGATGACGTTCGGGGAACACCTCGAAGATCTGCGTCATTCTTTGTTTCGTGCCATGTTTTGGTTGGCTGGTGGCCTTCTAATCGGTCTCTTTTTTGCCAATGAAGTAGTGCGATTTGTGCAAATACCGCTCGAGGGTGCAATTGAGCAGTTCAATGCTGATCGAGATTTGTATCGGCTTGGCTATGATCCCTCGGATGAGTCGGTTCAGGGGTTGCATAAGTTCTTGGCGAAGAACGCCTTGGTGTGGGAAATCATTTACGAGGTTCCAGAAGAGTTTCAGTCACTAACGATGGATAAGTTTGTGCCCCGAGACGAATCAGCCGAGCAACCGGGTGAAACCGGAGAAGTGCCAGCATCTTCCGAGGGTGAGACTGGTGCAGATGCATCAGCATCCGAGGGCGTGGTCGATTCCGTTGAGATGGCAAAAATTCTTGACGCATTGCCGAAAAAGCTGGAGCCAAAAATCCAGCTCCGTGAGAACAAGACGAGTTTGAGTTCTCTGAAGATGGAAGAACCCTTCATGATCTGGGTCAAAGCTGGACTGATCGTTGGTGCGATCATTGGCTCACCTGGCATCTTCTATCATCTCTGGGCATTTGTCGCTGCTGGACTCCATGCCCACGAACGAAAATATGTTTACATCTATTTGCCAGTCAGTGTCACGCTGTTTATATCAGGCGTGATCCTGGCATTTTTTCTGGTTCTTCATTTTGTCCTGTCATTCCTGTTGGCGTTCAATGGCAGCATGGATGTAGCGGTCGAACCTCGCCTTTCCTACTACGTCAACTTTGTGCTTTTACTGCCGCTAGGATTTGGTATTGCCTTCCAGTTGCCGCTTGTCATGCTCTTCCTGCAGCGGATCGGCTTGTTTGAAACTCAGTCCTACATTGAGAGTTGGAAAGTTGCAGTGCTTGTGATCTTTTTCGTTGCGATGATTGTGACGCCTGCTGATGTGACCAGTATGATCGCGCTTGCGATACCACTGATCATCCTTTACGCGTTGGGTATTCTCATGTGCAAGTTCATTCCACGTGGCCGTGGTATGGGTAGTGATGCTTATGATCCAGCGTGATCGCGCAGCCGTTTTTCAATGATACATCCACGCCTGATGGTTTCTTTGGCCGTCAGTTCTCCGGTTTCGACTGAAAGCGCAGGTTGGAAAGAATGAAGTGTGCAAGGGAGGCTGGCCGATTGCCTCGCAAGAACTTGCAATGCTTCCTTCTGTACCGTTTCCAAGTCAGTGTCAGTATCAAGATTCAGCCAAAGTTGCAAACTGCCTCTGTAGTGAAGTAACGCATGCTGGATGCCGTCAACCTGTTCGATAGCACGCTCGATAGCGGCAGGGAAAATTTTTCGACCTGATGCGAGAACGATGACATCGTCCATGCGGCCCAGGATCCTAAGTTGTTGGGTCTCGCGGTCCCGTTCAACCAAGTCGCCGGTGGCCAGCCAGCCATCATCTGTCATTCGTTTTTGTGTGGCTTCCTGTTGCCTCAGATAACCCAGCATCGAGTGCGGTCCACGAACAAAAAGTTGGCCTTGTTTAATCGCGATTTCCCAGCCTTCGACAGGTTCGCCTACAAGACCTGGCCTGGCGTTGGAGGGGGTTGCGCTGCTGATCACAGGCCCAGCTTCTGTGAGGCCATACCCCTGAATTACTGTGACCCCGCGTGTGCTCCATTCCATGAACGAGTTGGGGTCGAGTGGGGCACCCCCACAGCCGAGTAAACGCAGCTTATCCAGGTTTGGGGGGAGTTCTTGAAGCATCTGGCTTGCGATCGCCGGGACGGTGTTAATCAAGCTGGGGTGGAGTTCCTGCAGTCGGCGGAGCATGCTTTGATATCCAAGGCATACCGCAAGCGTGCATCCACTCAGTAACCAAGTCCCAAAATCGCATGTCCTTGCATAGGCATGAGATAGAGGAAGCATGGTCAGGCGGACGTCAGACTCTTTTTGTGGCACCGCTTTTAGTTTTGCCGACGCATTGGCGTACAAGCTTTTAGCCGAAAGCAAAACGGCCAGTGGTTCGCTGGTGGTGCCACTGGTCCAAAGGATCAGTGAGGCCTTTTCTTCATGCTGCTGTGGCTTGCCGGGGTGGCAGTCGGTTGCTGGATTTGACCATGTGGTGTGAGTTGATTCGTCGGGGGATAAACGGCCAGCCGTCTCGATCAATTCAGAAACGATTTGCCGCTTGAAGTGGTCATCAATCCAGATGCCACCAAGGTAATTTCGACGACGCAGCAATTCGTCGGCTTCAAGGCGGTTGTCGAGCGGAGCTTCCGTCAAGCCGAGTTGCAGTGACGCTAACGCGATCACGATGTCAGCATCGCAGTTGTCACTTGAGTGTGTGATGCAAGGATGAGTCTTCGTGTTGCTGAACAGTGCGGCGATCCGGCTAGCAGCACGGTCAACGACGATGAAAAGTGCATGCCAAGAACATCTGCATGCTGGGTTGCCGGGAGAATCCAGCAGGAGTGCAACAGCATCAGGTCGAGAACAGACCTGATGCTGAAACGCTTCGTAAAGTGTATTTTCGGACACGGTTCAGTGAATCATCCTAATCGCGGTTCAGTGCCGGTCCATCACTTTTCGGAAAACTGTTACGCGGTCGCGTTCAGTGTGTCCCGAAGTTTGGCTCCATTTCCGGCCTGGCCGAATGCAGTCATTCGTGCGACGCAAACGTCTTTCATCGCTGCACGAGCAGGCTTCAAGTAAGCACGTGGATCGAATGCCGATGGGTCTTCTTGAAGGACCTTACGAATTGCACCCGTGATCGCCATGCGGCAGTCAGTGTCGACGTTGATCTTTCGAACACCACTCTTGATGCCGCGCTGGATCTCTTCGACGGGTACACCGTAGGTCTGCTTCATCTGCCCACCGTATTGGTTGATGATGTCCTGCAAATCCTGCGGAACACTGCTGCTGCCATGCATCACCAAGTGTGTGTTAGGAAGTTTTGCATGGATTTCTTCGATGCGGGTCATCGCCAGCACTTCACCAGTCGGCTTGCTGGTGAACTTGTAAGCACCGTGGCTGGTTCCAATGGCAACCGCTAAAGCATCAACACCAGTTTCCTCTACGAAACGTGCCGCTTCGTCTGGATCTGTAAGAAGTTGCTCGCGACTCAATTCACCCACTGCTCCATGCCCATCCTCTTGCTCTCCTTCACCGGATTCAAGCGAGCCTAGGCAGCCAAGCTCACCTTCGACGCTGACACCCTGTGCATGGGCAAGTTTGACAACCTCTGCCGTGACTCGCACGTTGTAGTCGAAGTCGGCAGGTGTCTTGCCATCTTCTTCCAGTGAGCCGTCCATCATCACACTTGTGAAACCGTTGTCGATTGCTGATTGGCAGGTCGACGGACTATTGCCGTGGTCCTGATGCATCACGATTGGAATGTGGGGGTAGAGTTCGGTAGCCGCTACCATCAGGTGTCGAAGATAAGCATCTTGCGAGTAGGAGCGAGCACCACGGGAGGCCTGAATGATTACAGGAGAATCCGTTTCCTCAGCTGCCTCCATGATCGCCTGGATCTGCTCCATATTATTGACGTTGAAAGCGGCGACGCCGTAATCATTCTCGGCTGCGTGATCGAGGACGACGCGAAGAGGAACCAAAGCCATGAGCTCTAACCTAAAGTGTGGGGGAGAAACGATTTGGATAAACGCTTCGGGATTATCGCGGCACACACTAAACTCGCAAGGTCCTAGTCGCTGGCGGGTGAATTTGCTCCGTTAGGGCCCTTTTGTGGAGGCTCGCTCCACCTTTTCTTGCTCTGGAATTCACAATTCAAGGCGTTGGTGGCATCTAAAACACACTTTGCTGCACTTGATCTTCTTACACGGATGTCAGATTTCGGTTCTGAAAAAGTGGGTTTGTGAACGCGTTGTCCTGAAACATCGGGTGTCATCCCCATGGTCTTGCAGGCTGAGCTTCTTACTGCTGAACAGCTTCTTGCTGCTGAACAGCTTCTTGCTGCTGAACATTGAATGGGCCACCGGAATGGCCGGGCAAGTACATCACTTTAGGGATCGCGATCGTCAGATAGGGGCAACCGCTGAGTAGGATGTAGGTGCTAGTACTCGCAGGGGTGCTGGTACTCTCAGGCTTGATTTGGAAGCCCCTGATTCTGTACTGTCTGCTTCCGATACAAGTGCACGCAGAGGTGACGCTCAGGGTGTTTACGGTTTGTTCAATTTTTGAATGATTTCGTCGACATCGTAGACGCAACCACCCCATGTTCCACCGCCTGCTTGTTGCAACGCGGCCCACAGTCGCGTGTCTTCTGGCATATTTGGATCAACACGCAGGTCGGGATGGGGTGACCGACTGGCCAATATTTGCTCAGCGGTTCGGTTGGTTTCCGAATCACCAGCGATTAAATTGACGTGTCCTTCGAGTGTTCGGCAGTTGACCACGATGTCGATGACGTCCCCGTCACGTACTTTGGCGATGGGACCGCCGGCCAACGCTTCTGGCCCGACGTGTCCAATGCAGGCTCCCGTGCTGACGCCAGAGAATCTTGCGTCAGTGATCAAGGCGACTTCTTTGCCGAAAGATAAATACTTCAGTGCGGATGTAATCTGATAGGTTTCTTCCATGCCACACCCAATCGGCCCTCGGCCAATCAAGACAATCACGTCACCGGCTTGAATGTTGTTGTCAGTTTGTCCCTTGATTGCTTTGATGGCGTCTGGTTCTGACGTGAATACACGTGCGGGAC
>JBPCVE010000322.1:0-4339 GCA_051010795.1 Rubripirellula sp. | reverse complement strand
GTTTATTATGGCTGCCGGGAGGCGGAATTTGGAATGTTGATGCTGTTTGGGGCATGCCCTGCCACGTTTTACGATAGTTATCAGCAAGTCTTTCCCATGCCTGCCGGTTGGCAGCGTCGTGCCAATGTTTATGTTCTTTACCACTTGCTGAACCATCTGAATCTGTTTGGCGGAGGTTATCATGGGCAATGCCAGCAGATGGCTGAACAGATTCTTCGCACCTGAGGCGAATGTTGCGTCTGAACATGCACCCAACAGTTCACGTCTCTCGTAACATTGCATTTGCTAATCCAATTTACCCCACAGCCAGATCAGAATCATGCTTGCTGCACGTGTCATTCCCTGTCTTGATGTTCATGATGGCCGAGTTGTCAAAGGTACGAATTTTGTCAATTTGAGAGATGCGGGTGACCCTGTTCAGGTCGCTCGCAGATACGAGGATGAGGGTGCCGATGAGCTTGTCTTTCTTGATATCACGGCGAGTCATGAAAAACGTGACATCATTCTTGACGTTGTAAGACGGACTGCCGAACAGGTTTTCATGCCACTGACGGTGGGTGGCGGGGTTCGAAGCATCGATGATGTTCGCTCACTGTTGTCTGCGGGATGTGACAAGGTTTCGATCAACTCTGCTGCATGTAAAGATCCTGAATTTGTTCGCAAAGCGGCCGATCGGTTCGGAAGCCAATGCATTGTGGTCAACATTGACCCCAAGCGAGTCGTCAAAGACGGTGAAGAAGTCTGGGAGGTCCACATCAATGGTGGGCGGAAGCCCACCGGGTTGATGGCGGTGGAATGGGCTCGTGAAGTCGAGGCTCTTGGGGCAGGTGAAATTGTGCTGACCAGTATGGACGCCGATGGAACCTGTGATGGCTATGATCTGCCGGTTACAGCAGCTGTGAGTGAGGCTGTTTCCATTCCGGTGGTGGCTAGTGGTGGGGCAGGCAGTCCCCCCCATTTGGTTGACGCCATTCAAAAAGGAAAAGCTGACGCAGCCTTAGCTGCCAGTATCTTCCACTTTGGTCAGTTCTCGATCTCAGAAACAAAGCAGATCATGAGGGATGCAGGAATTCCTGTGCGTCTGGAATCTGGACACGGTAGGTAATTGGACACGGCGGTCGGGGGGTCTGCCGGGGTGCAGTCAGTGGTCAGCGTGGGGCAACCGCCCGGGTGATTTTGAGATCATCGATCTCAATACCTTGGTCTCCACCCTTTTGCATCCACAGCAGCTTGCGTTTTTTTGTGTCGAAGCAGGCGTGCTGTAACGTTTTGCTCCACATTTTGCCATCGACTGAAATCGTCACCTCGCGATTTCGGAAGGCCACGCTCACGTCATGCCATTGATTGAGTTGGAGTTCGACCATGTCTTTTTGCAGCTTTTGGCTGAGCCGAAACGCACCGCTTACTTGGTCTGCTGGGCGGTCTCTATTCTGACGTTCGGGGTGATTGGGATCCAATGAGTGGTAGTCGATCTGAAGCTGAACACCCGTGGGATGGAGCTTGACACGCAACATGTGATCAACACTACCAAACCCATCATCGCCATCGATGAAAAACCAGATCAAGCTGTCTTGCTGCAAGAAGCGGAAGCGAAAAGAGATTTCCAGATCTTTGGCCTCAACCTGACGAGGGTAGAGGTCCAGCTGGATCATGGGTGGATATTTGCCACCGCTTTGCCCGCGCGTCCACAGAACTCCGTTTCGAATACGACTGTTTCTGTTCGGAATTTTTGTCTGAAAACGGCTTGGGTCGAAATTGTCAAAGTTTTCTGAGAAGTCCGATGGCGGTTGGGCAGTCGAATCATCCAAAGGATAGATCGCCAGCAGTTGGACGAGTATTCCAAACAATGTGATCATCTTGATTGAGCTGGTGAGGTTTCTCATGGTGATATCCGGGATATTCGAACGACTTTTTTTACTGTGCATCTTAAGTTTTTGAAACCGGCGTTTGGGCGAAACTGAGGCTCTAAAGCCAGCCGAATTTTGGCGTTGTGCCGTCAGACACCGTAAAGTCACGAACTCTCACTCTGGCGGTTATCAGGTTGGTGACAGGTGAAAAAGGCCCGAGCCAACGGTTCCGGGCTTGTCCCCGCTTGACCATTGTCCACCACCTCATAAAACATTGCCATGAAAGCAAGGATGCGGCGATGGATCTTCACGCAAAAGTACTGATTCAGACTGAATCGCCATGAAGAGTGGATGCAGGGAAGCTTGAGTGGTATTCAGTGGTGTTTGCTGCCTGGTTTTAGCTAATCCTTCCTTTCAACCCCAGATTACGAACGTGTCCGACGTCGTCCCAATTCGAACCGCTCTGATTAGCGTCAGCGACAAAATGGGCCTTGCTGATCTGGCGGCAGGCTTGCAGCGAGCAGGAGTCCGTATTTACAGCACGGGCGGAACTCGTAAACACCTGGAACAGTCTGGCATTGATGTGCTGGACGTTGCTGAGTACACCGGGTTTCCGGAAATGCTCGATGGTAGGGTCAAAACGCTTCATCCCAAGATCTTCGGTGGGATTCTTGCGATCCGAGATCGCGATGATCACATGGATGCAATCAGCGATCATGACATTGAGCCGTTCGATCTGGTGGTGGTGAACCTGTATCCCTTTGCTGCAACTGCCTCGCGGGCTGGTTCGACTCGCGCCGAGTGCGTGGAACAAATTGATATCGGCGGCCCAAGCCTCGTCCGAGCTGCAGCCAAGAATCATAATGACGTTGCCGTGGCCACCAGTCCCGAGCAGTACGGGGAATTACTTGAGCAATTGGACTCGACCGGAGGAACCAGTTTCGCGCTCCGTGAACAATTGGCAGCTGATGCTTTTGATCACACAGCTGGTTACGATCGTGCGATTGCTGACTTCATGCGTGGTGAAAATATTGGTGGTGAGTTCCCTGCCAGTTTGCACCTTTCATTGAAACGAAAGACGCAGTTGCGTTACGGTGAGAACCCTCACCAACGGGCTGCCGTTTACAGTGATCCCAACGCCAGGTCGGCCAATGTCGTTTCTGCCCGGCAGATTAGCGGCAAGGATCTGTCTTACAACAATTTGCTGGATCTTGATTCAGCATTGGAGATTGTTCGTGGTTTTGGTGGTCCCGCTGTGTCCGTCATGAAGCACAACAATCCGTGTGGAGCTGCTACCGATCAGAATCTTGTCGATGCCTGCCGGAAAGCTCTTGCTGGCGATCCTCTGAGTGCCTTTGGTTCGGTTCTTGGATTCAACCGTACCGTGGACACGGCAACCGCTGAATTGCTGTGCGAACCCGGTTTGTTCATTGAGGCGATCGTTGCCCCGGACTTTGAAGCACAGGCTGTAGGTTTGCTGACCACACGACCTCGTTGGCGAGAAAATGTTCGCCTGATGCAGGCTGGAAGATTGGACGAACCGTCACAGCCGATTCAAAGGCGATTCATTAGCGGAGGTATGTTGGTGCAGGATGCCGACCGGATGACAAGCTCATCGCTGCAATGGAAAACGGTAACGGAAGAGCAGATTGAAGATGAGCTCTGGGATGATGTTTCCTTCGCATGGGAAATGGTCCGGCACGTCAAGAGTAATGCCATCGTGCTGGGGAAAGATACTTCCCTGATTGGTGTGGGTGCTGGCCAAATGAGCCGCGTCGATAGTGTTGAAATTGCAATTGAAAAAGCAGGAGAACGGGCGCCCGGATCGGTGCTCGCCTCCGATGCTTTCTTCCCCTTCCCCGATTCCATTGAGGCAGCCGCCGATGCTGGGGTCGTCGCCATCATTCAGCCAGGTGGATCACGACGTGATGATGAAGTCATTGCCGCCTGTAACCAACATGGCATGCCAATGGTGTTCACCGGCAGACGGCACTTCAAGCACTAATGACGATTCTCGATCAGATTATCGTAGAGACTCGCAAGACGATTGAGACGGATCGTGGCAAGCAGCCCGGTGATGTACTCGAGTCGTTGGTTCGCGATTTGCCTCCATGCCGTGACTTTCACGCTGCTCTGGAGGCAGGGACAGCGGTTCAGTTGATCGCTGAAGTCAAGCGTGCCAGTCCCTCCGCGGGCTTGATTCGTGAAGACTTTGATCCCGTTCAAATTGCCCGTAGCTATGCGGAAGCTGGCGCAGCATGCATCAGCGTTTTGACCGATGCAACCTTCTTCAAGGGCTCACTCGATTACCTCGTCGAAATTCGGAAGGCGGTGGAACTGCCACTTCTTCGCAAAGATTTTATTATCGATCGATACCAATTGCTTCAAGCACGGGCAGCTGGAGCAGACTGTGTTCTTTTGATCGCCGAATGTTTGTCACCTGATCAGCTGCTTAGCCTGCATGATCAGGCGATTGAACTTGGAATGCAGAC